>JBARVL010000173.1:0-16831 GCA_049646245.1 Crinalium sp.
GGTACTGATAGATTAGCTACTGTAGTATCAACGCCGATAATTTGTTTTTTTTCTTGCCATTTTACAGAAACAACTTCAGCAAGTAAGCTAGCGCATCCAGCTATTGCAGAGCGTCCAGGTTCAATAATTAAATCAATTTTATTGGGTAATGTATTGAGTTTGGCTGTTAACTCTGATCCGAATTCTTCCCAGCTAAATGCTGCTTTATTATGGTGATAAGGATAACCAAAACCACCGCCAAAATCGAGATATTCCCAATCTGGTAAAATTTTTGCGGTGTTAATAATAGTGTCTATTACTTGTGTAAATGCTGGCGTTGCATTAGTACCAGTACCACGATAAAAATGTAATCCAGTTAATTTTAATTTAGTTGGTTTGGTGAGAGCAATAGCACGATTTAATTCATCGGGACGTACACCAATACGGCTATCGCCTGTAATCTCTGGTAGATTTAATCGCAATCCTAAACGTGGGGGTTTTAATGATGTTTTTAATTGTTGATAAACATCACAACATAATTCTAATTGAGCCAAACTATCTAAATTAAGTGTTGTCACGCCCCAATTTAAAACTTGCTCCATTTCAGAGCGATTTAAGTTACTACCACTGTAAATAATTTTTTCAGGTGGAAAACCTGCGTGTAATCCTAAGTAAATGTCTCCAGGCGTATTAGCATGAAGTCCCCATCCCAGAGATTGGAAAATTTGCAATAGTGCGACATTTCCATTAGTAACACTAGCAAAGTGAAACTGAGTGTGGGGATAGGGGATAGATTGAGTAATATGGTGAATTGTTGATTTTAAGCGATCGCTCTGATAAATATATAATGGTGTACCATAAGCGGCAATTAATTCTTGAGCAATCGCGAAATCAAAAGCGGTATTACATGGCATACTAACTTTTACTCTTTCCATTTTCTGCTAAAACTCCATAACTGACGCGGGAACCAAAAAGGATGATCCCAAGTATAATTATTTGTCTCCTCACCTAAAACTGTTGTCCGCCAAGCTTCCCACATTATTAGTAACCACAGCATCTCACCCAGACGACGACTTTTAATTGTTCCTCCTATTTCACCTGCAACGATATGTGCAGCTAAATGCGGGTGCCAAATTTTTTCTGCTCGTAGTTTACCTGGATTTAGCCAAGTACCCATAAAACCCCACATTTGATTTAAACACCAGTAGGTTAAGGGAACTTCCATCCCCCGTTTTTCGCGCCATACAATTTCAGGGGGTAATAAATTTTCTACCGCGCGTTTGAGGATGTACTTTTCACAAGTTCCTTGTAAACAAAGTTTCCCCGAAAGTTGGAATGTCCATTCTGCTAATGGTAGATCGCAAAAAGGCGATCGCACTTTTAATTTATGTGCAAACCCAATATTAGTAGCGCGTGGGTGAATATTTTGCGCTCCTTTAAGCATTAATGTTGCTCGGCGCAAACGATGTAACATAGATGTGGAAAAACTTGGATCTAAAGCTGCTGCTAACCAATCTTCAGGATTAATTTGTTCAACTTGCTCATAAACCGCAGGTTGAAAAATCTGAGCTTCATAACCATATAAACGATGAAAGGTGCGGAGATATTGAGAAGAAAAAGTTTCCTTCCCTGTAGGATTTACTGTATTGTATACTCCTGCTGCAATCAATGGTTTATTTGTCCAACCTGCAAATAATTGATCGCCACCTTCGCCATTAAAAATTACCTTTGTTTCTTGACTAGCTGCTTGTGCTAATAAAAATAAAGGAATTGTCACGCCATCACCAAAAGGTAAATCTAAAGCTTGAGCAGTAGGAATAACACTTTTACGGATACAATCTGGTGTTGCTGCTACTTTTACTAAAGGAATATTAAGGAATTGTGCTACTTGTTCAGCATAAGGTAATTCGGGAACGCCAACATCACCAAAATCTAGGGTATAAGCTCTAACATTTACTCCTGCTTGCACTAACAAAGCCGCAACAATCGCAGAATCTAACCCTCCCGATAATAACACTCCCACAGGTTCAGAATTGAGATCGGCTATTTGACGTTGGACAGCATTTTTTAGAAGGGTTTGCAATTGCGAAATTGCTGTTGCTTCATCTGTAATTAAATTAGTTGATTCTCGCCATTCTAATAATCTTTCTTGTATAGGTTGTGATGAAATTTTTAATTCATTGCTAGTTTGCCAAATTAGTTGAGTACCAGCAGGTATGGCAAAGATATGATTAACTGGTGTCAGTGGAGTTGGTATATATGAAAAGCAGCTATATCCATATAATCCAGCAATGCTAACTTGAAGATTTTCAATTATAGGTAATAATAATTGTAGTTGGGAGGCAAACCAAATTACTTCTTCTGTTTGAGTCCAATATAAAGGAACTCGTCCAAATGATTCTCTTCCTAAAATTAAATTATTAAGCGTATCTACTTTCACCCAAGCATCGGCTGAATCTACTAAACCATCCGCAGAGATAGTTACATAAATATTATTATTGTGACTATCTGTTAAGGAATTAGTGTTAGCACCAAAGCAAGCAAGCTGCCATATATATTGGTTTTGTTTATTAGTAAAATTATCTGGAAACAGCCGTTGAGGAGTTCCCCAACTTGCAGGTGTAGCACTCAAGACTTGAGATAAACTTTTATTGAGCTTTTCCTGATTTCCATAACCCCAGTAACCTATAAATTGGTCTACTTGAGAATAGGCATATTGCATAAATAAATTGTGACTTAATGAGGTGACATTTATCGCAAGCAATTGATTTATTGTACAGTGAAAGCTGTTGTGCTGATCGGGCGATCGCCTAACAACATCTGCACTTTCCAAAGTCCAGGAGTAGCATTATCATTAAATTGATATCGGCAAGAAGTATTCCACGTTGCGCGGTCAATTGTCTTAGTTTCCCAACGGTTTTGATGTACAATTTGATTACTAGGATCGATCCAGCTACAGTTAAGGGATAATTTTTTACCCATCGGCGCATTCTGCAAAGTGACGCGATAGAAAATTAGCGGGCTAACTTGACGGTTAATGGTAGTTACATTATTTGTACCATCTTGATTAAGGCTAACTTGGCTTTGTACTGGGGAAACTTTTTCTAATACTTGTTGTTGCTGTTGTGAGATAATAGTGGTTAGTGCGATCGCTGTAATTATACTAACAATTACTCCTGTAGCAATCCAACGCTTACGTTTATTTTCTACAGCTAAAGCTTGACGGCGTTGTACTTGTAGTAACGCTTCATCTAGCAATTCTGGGGGTAAACTTAATTCTTGTAAAATTTCTTTAACTTGTTCTGAATTTAATTCCTGTTCGCGCTGTTGTTTAAGTTGTTCTACTTCAGCGATAATTTGGTTAAGTTGATTTGGCGTTAAGTTATTTTCCATTGTTTTAAGTCAAAGAGTATTTAACGCAAAATTAATATAATTCGTTTCTAGGTTATACTTTATACCAGTTTCAACAACAGGCACAGTATCTGTAATTATTATTTAACTGTTTTTTTATTATTTAGTATTGCAACGTGAAATCATCTCGTTTATCCTGGTGCATATCTTGGGGAGAAACACCGTCCCTCTACGAAAGAGAGGGCAAGAAAAGTAGTCTAAGATTACCAAGTCTGTTTTCCCGCCAAAATCTCACTGCTACTAGCGAAAATAGTTTAAAAAGTCTGATTTGGCGAGATGACAAAATTTGCATATTCACTCCCAACCCAAGTTTGCAACTAGCATTTAGTTCAACAAAACGATTTGCGGTGGTGGGAGATATCTGGTTAACTAATCGTCAAGAATTGTTACAACAATTAGAAACAGTTTCAAGTCAAAATACTGATTGTGAAATTGTCGCTGAACTTTGGGAACGTTGGGGAGTAGAATCATTAACAAAGCTAGTTGGTATGTTTGCGCTAGCAGTGTACGATCGCGAACTTCAAGTATTATATAACGTGCGCGATCGCGTTGGTTCACGTACCTTATACTACACGACTAAAGGCTCTACTCGTTGGATTGCTCCCCAACTGAGAACTCTTGCGCCTTATCATTCTCAAGATTTAGATTTGGTTGCTTTACGAGATTATCTCTGCTGCGCCTTTGTGCCAGGAGAACAAACACTATGGGAACAAGTGCGCGAATTACGCCCTGGAACTTATTTAACTTTGCCAGATGAGAGAATTCAAGTTTATTGGCAACTACAAGAAATTATTACCGATGGTAATCAATCATTGCAATGGCATAGCATACAATTACGCAATTTACTTAACCAAGTAATTAAAGAATATTTACTAGAAAATCAAGCAATTGGTGTTTTATTATCTGGAGGATTAGATTCTAGTTGTGTAACAGCTTTAGCCGCTAAATTTCACACTCATCCAGTACATACTTACTCAATACATTTTGGTGCTGACTGTCCGAATGAATTAGAATTTTCAAGTTTAGTTGCTAACCATTGTCAGACACAACACCACATTTTAGAAATTACTTTTAAGCAAATGTGGGAATATTTGGCAGAAACTATGGCGGATTTAGATGATCCCATTGGCGACCCGCTTACAGTTCCTAATTTATTGCTGGCAAAGTTAGCCAAACAAACAGTAGAAATTGTCTTAAATGGTGAAGGCGGAGATCCGTGTTTTGGCGGTCCCAAAAACCAACCCATGCTGCTTAATAGTTTGTATAATTCTGTTACTAATCAAAAATATTCTCTATCCGCTTATTTACTGTCTTTCCAAAAATGTGCAGCAAATTTACCCCAGTTGTTAAAACCGGAAGTTTGGGATGCAGTTAAACAAGCACCATCGGTTTTTGAAGCTGATTTAAATAGTGATATTAATTATTTGAATCGTTTAATGGGATTGAATATTAAATTTAAAGGAGCAGATCAAATATTAACTAAAGTTAATAAT
The DNA here is from genome assembly GCA_049646245.1 of Crinalium sp. Classification (GTDB taxonomy): domain Bacteria; phylum Cyanobacteriota; class Cyanobacteriia; order Cyanobacteriales; family PCC-9333; genus Crinalium. Next base: position 4,884 of record JBARVL010000173.1, read on the forward strand.
ATCAGTCATGCAGTTGGTTTAACCGCGCGATCGCCATTATTCGACCAGCGAGTTGTTGAGTTAAGTATGAAAATACCCCCAGAATATAAATTATCTGGAGTTCAGGAAAAAGCAGTATTAAAACAAGCGGTTGCAGATTTACTCCCACAGGCAATTTTAGAGCGTCCCAAAAGTGGGATGATGGTTCCTGTGCAGTTAGGGTTTCGGAAATTTTGGCAACAACAAGCCCAAAAATTATTATTAAGTCGTAGTGCTGCGATCGCACCCTATCTTAATCAATCTTTAATTCGTGAACTGTTAAATTATCAAGGAGATACTTGGAATCGCTATGGAGTTAAGCTTTGGCTATTAGTTAGCTTAGAAATCTGGCTGCAAGGTAATCTAACACAAAAACGTTGAGCTAACCGATGATGTTTAGCCATAACACGATCATCCAAATCAATTAACCTCTTTCATACTGTATCAAGCCATTTGCCACGTCATCTCCTGACCTGCCCGTAAAGGCACAAGTCCGGATTCAGTAAATGGAACTTCATCAGGAACGCGCCAGGTCGTTCGGGTTAAAGTAATCTGTTCGCTATTGCGCGGGAGTTGATAAAAATCTGGTCCATAGAAACTGGCAAAAGCTTCAAGTTGATCGAGTGCATCAACGCTCTCAAAAGCTTCTGCGTATAACTCCATTGCGTGTAGAGCCGAATAACAACCCGCACAGCCACAGGAACTTTCTTTACCATTGCGGGGATGGGGAGCGCTATCGGTGCCAAGAAAAAACTTAGGATTGCCAGAGGTTGCCGCTTGCAAAAGTGCCAAACGATGCTCTTCTCGTTTCAAAATGGGCAGGCAATAGAAATGGGGGCGAATGCCACCTTGAAATAAAATATTCCGGTTAAACAATAGATGTTGTGGCGTAATCGTTGCAGCGATATTTTTGGCAGACAGGACATACTGCACAGCATCTGAGGTGGTAACGTGTTCAAGCACCACGCGCAGGTTGGGAAACCTCTGCTTGAGGGGGATCAAATGTCGCTCGATAAACGCTTTCTCGCGGTCGAACATATCAACATCTTGATCGGTCACTTCCCCGTGCAGTAGTAAAGGCATATCTACTTGCTGCATCGCTTCAAAAACGCGATCGCACTTACCAATGTCCGTCACGCCGAAGTCGGAATTAGTCGTTGCCCCGGCTGGATAGTACTTTACTGCTTTGACAAATTGGGATGCTTTAGCCCGGATAATTTCTTCGGGGCTGGTGTTGTCGGTGAGGTAGAGCGTCATCAGTGGCTCAAACCGTTGCCCAGCCGGAATCGCTGTCATGATGCGATCGCGATAGGCCGCAGCATCAGCTACCGTGCGTACCGGGGGCTTCAAATTGGGCATGATGATAGCGCGGGCAAACTGCCGCACCGTGTGGGGCAGAACCGCTTTCAGCGCCGCGCCGTCGCGTAGATGGAGATGCCAGTCGTCGGGTCGGGTGATCGTAAGCTTTTGCATCTTTCAATTATAAAACTGTGAGTGCTTTAGCAAGGAAGACACAGGCTACTTAAGTTAGGGGGTGTTACTGATCCGGATGGAAAGCTCCCATTGGATTTGCGAATGACATTTTTTGGAAAAAAGGAACAGGCACGTAGCTGCTTACAGCGAATACTTCAGTGGAACCCTGAAAAAGTTATCTTATCCCACGGTCGTTGGTATGAGAATAACGGTACTGCTGAGTTACGGCGCGCTTTTCGCTGGCTTGAATAACATTTAGACGACAGCAATTTAGACGACAAATACCTCAATCAATTGATATTGCGTCTGTTTAAAACTTTTTATTAATAGGAAAACTCGGAGAATGACAGAAGAGGGATATGCAGAGCTACACAATACTGTGGACAGCCATTGTGTATTTGATTTTCTGGGCGCTCTGGGTTATGCTAAAACTCGCAAAATCGGGTTTTTAGTGGTACTTAATTGCAGCTTTTGAAGCAGCTTTGGCATCATGGTCATCAGGTCGTAGATATCTTTCCTCACCGCATCTAAGTCGAGACTCTTGAACTCTGATGCGTAGTTGAACGCCTCACCCATAGGGTTGGCTTTTGGTGAGTGCTGGTGGAGGATGCTCAGATTTAAGTAATTCGGCCACCAGTCTCGGTTCCCTGGCTGATGACGAGCCTTGAGTTTCTGAGATCCACCTGTAAACGGGCATCCGCTTTCGCTACTCATAGTATCTCCTGTCAAATATGGCAGTGTAGATTTTTTTGATTTACTAAGTAGCTGGGTATAAATAAAGATCACATAACAAAAACGCAACTCCTGGCGATGTAGTTGGTTCCAGAATTTTGTGTTTTACGTTTAATTATGCCCACCTACTTAATGCTATATGAAAAGTTGAAAGTTATGATGATTATATTTAAGCATTGATTTTCCAGATTTTCTATAATTAATATATTTTCCTATTCCGTAAGGTTGAGGGAAGAATACAAGATTTTTATATAGCAACAGCCAAGGCAGTTAAGACAAAATCTCTTCTAAAACCCTTGCGAACATTGGCTTTTAAAAAAGCTGACTGCTGATACGCGATGTGCTGACCGCTATATCCCACTAATCCTCAAGCCAGAAAACAAAACCAGCTAATAGCTAATACACCTCCACAAGGGCTATTTTGTATGGTTGAACTAATGAAGAATGGCAATTTTTCTGAGTTTGTGCTGTTGCAACTTGAGTTTGATTTATAGGAGGTAGAGGAAGTAGGGGAAGTTCAAAAAATACATCTCCAATGTAATTAAATTTTGATCGTGATTATCAGTTATAGATTCCATAGATAGTATTAACTTTTACCTAAGATTGCACATAACAGCTAACCTAATATTAACGCTTTAGGTTAAACAAACAAATGCAGTCTGCTTACATTGTTCGTAGCGAAATCAACCAAAGGGAAAATAACGAAGATAGTTTTCAAATATTTTCTATCATTTCTGGACTAACGCCAAGCCCTATTATAATACTTGCGATCGCAGATGGGATGGGTGGGCTGGCATACGGGGAACAAGTCAGTCGAGAAGGACTCAAAAAGCTCAGTATGGCTTTGTTTGAAGAGTTAGTAGTTGAGCCATCAATTAATCGCTTGGAAGCGGGATATGAGCTTGATACAAAAATATTATCCCAGGCTGTAATGAATGCGATCGAACAAGCGAATGCTCATGTCCGCAGGATAGTGGAAGTTAACAAATGGGGTAAGGCTGGTTCAACTATTGTTATAGCTGCAATTTTACAAGATAAAGCGATTGTTGGAAATTTGGGAGATAGTCCTTTATTCCATTATCAGGTAAGTAGTGGCAAGCTAACTAAAATTACAGAAGATCATACGGTAGCTGCGGTGTTAATGCAGATGGAAATGCTTACCCCAGAAATGGCGCGATATCACGAGGGGCGTAACCAATTGGAGTTTTATTTAGGTTGTTATCATTTACCCCAAACTCCGCCTTTATATGAGTTAGATTTAGTTGAGGGAGATTTATTGCTGCTGTGTTCTGATGGTATTAATGGCTGTCTTTTACACAAGGAAATAGAAGCGATTTTTGCGGTAAATAAGGGAGATTTAGAGAAGATTGCAGATGATTTAATTATAGCAGCAAAAACGGCGGGTGAAACTGATAATCAAACTTTGATTTTGTGGATGTGTCAGGGAGGAGGGAAAGTGCCGCTCTCAGTTGATACTGTGGTTCAAGGATGGGAAACTACTCGTCAAATGCTGGAATAGATGATTTTTTTAACCACAGATGAACACAGATGGTTTAACTGATTTTTGCCATAATTAGATTATGTCTGAACGTATTTTACAAGTGATGGTTGGGGGTGTGATTCCCCTTAATATTGGCTCTATTGCTAATGTTGAGCTTTTAGAGTTGTTGGGTGCGGGGGCTTTTGGTTCGGCTTGGAAAGTTAAGGATTGTAATACAGGAAAGTTGTATGTTTTAAAGATTATTCAAGGTATCAAACCAGGGACAATAATGGTGGAAAGGGTACGTTTAGAAGCTGAGGTTTTTGTACCATCAGATTATATTGTTCCGGTTATTGGTTTGTATGAATGGGATGGAAGTACTTTCTTGATTTTGTTTGAGTATTTCCCTGGCAGTTCTCTAGACAATTTGCTGTTAGAAGGTAGGCTTACGGATAAGCAAAAAAGGGATATTTTTTATCAAACTTTACTAGGGGTAGCTGATGCTCATTCCCATAATATCATTCACCGTGATTTAAAGCCAGCTAATATTTTAGTAGGTAAGGATGGAAAGGTAAAGTTAATTGATTTTGGAATCTCTAAGTTTAAGGAAATGGGATTAACCGTTAGCGGTGAAATAATCGGTACTATTCCTTATATGGCTCCAGAATTATTATTATATGGATCTAAACTTGCTGATGCGCGGGCAGATATTTATGCGCTTGGTCATATTTTATATGAGTTGGCGATGGGAGAACATTTTTGGGCGCGTCAAGGTTGGCGAGAATTAAAAGATTTTGCTCGTTATTTAAAGCAAACGCCACAGCCTACAGAAGCAATTGATTGTAGCGATTTTAAGTGTGATTTTTTCCGAGAAGCACACAAATTTTTACCGCTTATGGTAAAGATAGAGCATAGCCAACGGTATCGTAGAATTGATTATCTATTATCGGATTTAGGTTATATTCCTGATTTACCTGAAATTCCTACAGATTTAAACTTACGTTATCCTTTGTTAATTGTAGAATCTGGAAGTAATAAGGGCGCAAGAAGTTTAGTAAATATTGATGATGGAGGTTGTTTAGTATTAGGGCGTGCGGATATTGCTGGCGATGATAGTAGCATTAGCCGTCGCCATCTACAATTTATGCGCGTAGGTGATAGTTATTATGTCCAAGATTTGAATAGTAAAAATGGTACTTGGGTACAAGGAATTACTTTAGAGGAGGGAGAAGCAATGATGCAAATAAAACATGGCGATCGCATTAAAATAGGAGATATCTTTTTACGCTTTGCTTTTGCGCGAGAAATATGATTTAAAACACCTATCAAAACCTCATCTTTTCCCCATCTGTGTTTATCTGTGTTCATCTGTGGACATCTGTGGTTAAATCATAATTTATCTACTCACAGCAAGAAATCTAGATCCCCCCCAGCCCCCCTACCCTTCGGGAAGGCTTCGCCTATAAAAAGGGGGGAGAATCAAATCAAAGTCCCCCTTCTTAAGGGGGATTTAGGGGGATCTCTTCTTATTACTCAGGAAATATTACAACATGAAAAAATGTAGCCATTGCGGTGCATCTAACGCTAATACTGCTAAATTTTGTAACGAGTGTGGTAACGCCTTAAATACGATCGCAACCGCCAAAAGTGAATCAGAATTACCGAAAAAAACTACTACGGGGCTAGATATAGAAAAACTAGAACATACAATCAATATTTTACAAGGAAAACGCCAAGCTGATGTCATGTTTGTATTAGATTGCACAGGCAGTATGCAGGGTGAAATTGATGCAATTCGGGATGCAATTACAGCCTTTGCTGATACAATAGAATCTGATGGAGTACGAGTGCGAGTTGGGTTAGTTGAATTTCGCGATCGCCTAATCAACGAAGAACACCGCGTACTCACATTTTCCGGTGAACCTTTCACTAACAATTCAGCAGCATTTCGTAAAGAAATAGCAGCATTAATAGCTACAGGTGGCGGTGATGAACCGGAAAGCAGTTTAGATGCAATTATGTTAGCTTTGCGTCAACCATTTAACCCAGATAGTAATAAAGTAATAGTATTAGTTACAGATGCCCCGCCCCATATACCTGATAAAGAAACTAAAAATATTGAACAAGTAATCGCTAAAATTCATAGTGTAGGAGTGCAGCAATTATATTTAGTAATTCCTACTCAAGATTCTAACTCGCAGGTGTATCTTAAATTATTAGAAGGTACGCGAGGATTAGCATTTGAATTAGGAAAAGGCGAAGACTTCCGCAGTCGCGCCGAAAGTTTTAAACGTACCTTGATGTCTTTAGGTAAAACTATTTCCACAGCTACTCGCTAAATGCAAGAATAATTCAAATTTGACACCTGCAAGTTATCCCGCCAGCGATTTCAATCGCTGTCTCATAGCTAAAGTCCACTAAAGTTGACTAAATATTATAGGATTTATGCAAGCCCCCCAATTGATTTAATTTTGTGTAAGTCCTACATTAGACCTCTTGCACAAATAGAATTATCGCCCCCCTAACCCCCCAATTTTGGGGGGAACCAGATTCAAAGTCCCCCAGAATTGGGGGATTTAGGGGGCTTTTCAGGATTTATGCAAGAAGCCTATTATTAAAACTTTAGTCAGTTTTAACTGACTTTCGCTATTAGCCAGGGGTTTAAACCCCTGGCGGGGTGAAGCTAACAGGTACAATATCCCATATATAAAATCCCAAACTTCTATGCGTTGTCTCCATTGTCGGCGGGATGGCATTCCCATATCAGCACAAATATGTCCTAACCCCGACTGCGGAGTGTATTTCCCCTCATTGCTGCGGGATGTCTTACCCCCTGAAACATTGCTGCGTGGGGGTAGCTATCGCATAGATTATGCTTTAGGGCGTGGTGGTTTTGGTATAACCTACCGCGCGATCGATGTCGGGTTAGAAATGCTCGTAGCTATCAAAGAATTTTACCCCCAAGAACACGCAATACGCAATGGCATGACAGGCGGGTTAAGTGTAGCGACTCCCCAAAAAGCAGCTTATCAGCGAGGGTTAGAAAGATTTAAGCGAGAAGGACGGATTTTAGCCAGATTAAATCATCCTAATTTCGTGCGGGTTTTGAGTTTATTTGAGGAACGAGATACCGCCTATTTGGTAATGGAATTAATTACCGGAAATACTTTGCGCGATGAGTTAGATTCTCAACCAGAAAAGCGGTTATCTCCAGCGCGGATAGAAGCGGTAATGAATCAATTAGTTGATGCTTTGGCAACTATCCACACGGCAGGAATTTATCATTTAGATATCAAACCGGATAATGTGCTGTTAATGCCAGATGGCAAAGTTGTCTTAGTTGATTTTGGGGCAGCAAAACAAAGTTTAAATACTCAAAGTACGCGGCAATTTACCGGATATTATGCCGCACCAGAGGTAATTGCAGGTGGTGATATTGGGGTAGAAAGCGATATTTTTGAATTAGGAATGATGTTGCATGAGATGGTGACAGGAGAGTTACCGCCCTCTGCACTCAGTCGGTTAATTAAGGATAGTTGGAAACCTAAAGATTTAGGGGAACCTTGGCAGAAATTAGTTACTGATGCTTTGCAGGTAGAATTAGAACAGCGTCCGAATAATATTAGGATTTAGTGAGAAAACCGCATGGCTGCCAAGCAAACTATTATTGTTTCTGCTACAGGTGAGGGTGACTACACTACTATTGGGGAAGCAATTAAAAATGCTCAACCGGATAGTTGTATTTTAGTGCGTCCAGGTTTGTATAAAGAAGGTTTGATAATAGATAAGCAATTGGAAATTATCGGTGATGGGTCAGTAGCAGATATTGTCATTGAGAGTACGGATTCAAGTTGCATTATCATGCAGACTGATAATGCTGTAGTGCGTGGTTTAACTTTGCGTGGTCGCGGTGCAGTTAAAAAGAAAAATTTTTATGCCGTAAAGATCCCTCAAGGAAAATTAGTTCTTGAGGATTGTGATATTACTTCAGATTCATTACCTTGTATTGGTATTCATGGAGCAACTGCTAATCCTCTGATTCGTCGTTGCCAAATCCATCATGGCAAGCGAAGTGGCGTTTTTGTCTATGACAACGGACAAGGGACAGTAGAAGATTGTGACATTTTCTCCAATGGTTGGGACCCGTTATTCTTTGATGGAGAAGTAAACATTAAACAAGGAAGCAACCCGATAATCCGTCGTTGCCAAATTCACGATGGCAAGGGAAATGGCGTTTATGTCTATGAATACGGACAAGGGACAGTAGAGGATTGTAAAATTTTCGCCAATACTTATGCGGGAGTAGCAATTGAACAAGGAAGCAACCCGATGATCCGTCGTTGCCAAATTAATCGAAATGGTTATCAAGCTGTCAGCGTGTATAAAAACAGTGCAGGCAGTGTAGAAAACTGCAATCTCACGGACAATACTCATGGTGCATGGGATATAAAACCTGGTTGTTCCGTGTATCGCAGTGATAACATTGAGGACTGATCGTACTTTTAGCCATCAATATTAGGTTGGGTTGTGCAGCACTTAACCCAAAATACCTATCTAAATCATAAAAACTTAAATTTTTTGCATCTGACTAGCCGTAAAAACCTGCTCAACAGTTAAATTTAATTCGGAAAAAGTAGCAGACTTAATCCGTTCAGAACCAGTAAACTTTTGTAATTGATATTTACCATCAACTAATTGATAAACAAAAATAGTCGCCACCTTCGGATTACCTAAATAACTTCTAGGGTGTGTTTTCAAAGTTTATTGGCTCCGTTTCGGTGGGTAAGATCCCCCTAAATCCCCCTTAAAAAGGGGGACTTTGAATTATTTCCCTCTCCTTAAAAAGAAGGACTTTGAATTATTCCCCTCCCCTTAAAAAGGGGGACTTTGAATTGTTCCCCTCCCCTTAAAAAGGGGGACTTTGAATTGTTCCCCCCTTATTAAGGGGGGCTAGGGGGGATCTAGATTTCAATCTTGCGTAAGCGCAACCCAACTCGCGCTACTAAAAATGTTTGGTTTCGTACCTCAACCCAACCTACAATTTTTTTGAATTATTCCCCCCTTATTAAGGGGGGCTAGGGGGGATCTAGATTTCAATCTTGCGTAATAAATCTCCCCACGCTTCATCGCTTAATCCATCTCCAACTGTCACATCCCAAGCAGGATCAACTTCTTGAGACGCTTCTCGATAAGCTTGCTCTAATTCTTTATACTGTAATAACTCTAATGCTTCTTCAATAACTTGAGAATCAGATTCCCATCCCTTAGCAATTTTATAACTCTCAATAAATTGCACTAAAAATACTGGTAAGGAAATTGATAGTTTCTCTGAGTGCATACTATTAATTACACCCAAGAAAGGCATATATGGGCGCACCTATTCCCATTCTATAAACATACCACAAATACATCCAAAAAAGCAATAGCCCACAAAAAAATTATTGTAGGTTGGGTTAAGCGCAGCGCAACCCAACAACAATTTGATCTATCAATATTAGGACTTACGCACCGAAAGCCTGAAACCTAGATCCCCCCTAACCCCCCTTGAAAAGGGGGGAAATTCAAAGTCCCCCTTATTAAGGGGGATTTAGGGGGATCTCTGCGTAAGTTCTAAATATTTCTTTTAACTCCAACCTTTCTCACAAAATCTGACAGAAAGCAAGTTAGAATATATTAAGGAATATAAACAGAGCTAACATCGTGTCACAACATCTGTTAGCCACCCACTCGACCTAAAAATCTTTCTCCAGAACCCAGTCCTTATGACGCTTCCCATTCGCAACGTTGCCATCATTGCTCACGTAGATCACGGCAAAACTACACTTGTTGATGCCTTGCTCAAACAATCCGGCATTTTCCGCGAAGGGGAAGAAGTTCCGGATTGCGTAATGGACTCTAACGATATTGAGCGCGAACGCGGTATCACTATCCTTTCTAAGAATACCGCCGTTCAATACAAAGACACACACATTAATATTGTTGACACCCCTGGACACGCTGACTTCGGCGGCGAAGTTGAGCGGGTACTCGGTATGGTCGATGGCTGCATCCTGATTGTAGATGCCAACGAAGGTCCCATGCCGCAAACGCGGTTTGTATTGAAAAAAGCCTTAGAAAAGGGACTACGCCCCATTGTTGTAGTCAATAAAATTGATCGCGGTCAAGCAGATCCCTACGTCGCAATAGATAAAGTATTGGATCTATTCCTAGAACTAGGGGCTGATGACGATCAGTGCGAGTTCCCCTACTTATTTGCTTCTGGGATGTCAGGCTACGCCAAAGACAGCTTAGATGATGAAAACGTAGACATGAAGCCTTTATTTGAGGCAATTCTGCACCATGTTCCACCCCCAGTAGGCGATCCTACTAAACCGCTACAACTGCAAGTCACAACCCTAGACTATTCGGAATATGTCGGTCGGATTGTAATTGGCAAAATCCATAACGGTACAATCTACGTTGGTCAGCAAGCAGCATTAATTAAAGAAAACGGCGAAATTGCCAAAGGCAAAATTACTAAGTTGATGGGCTTTGAAGGATTAAAGCGCATCGACTTAACAGAAGCATCTGCTGGTAATATTATTGCCGTTGCTGGTTTTGCTGATGCCAATATTGGGGAAACTATTACTAATCCCGATAATCCTCAAGCTTTACCATTAATTAAAGTAGATGAACCGACATTGCAAATGACGTTCTCTGTGAACGACTCACCATTTGCAGGTCAAGAAGGCAAACTGGTAACATCACGACAAGTGCGCGATCGCTTATTCCGTGAATTAGAAACCAACGTCGCCTTACGGGTAGAAGAAACCGACTCCCCCGATAAATTCCTCGTTTCCGGTCGTGGTGAATTACACCTGGGCATTTTAATTGAAAATATGCGTCGGGAAGGATACGAATTTCAGGTATCCCAGCCACAAGTAATTTACCGTGAAGTCAACGGACAACCCTGCGAACCTTTTGAATTATTGGTGCTAGACGTTCCAGAAGAAGCTGTAGGCGGTTGCATTGAACGCTTAGGTCAACGCAAAGGCGAAATGCAGGATATGCTAGTTGGCGCTAGTAATCGCACCCAGCTAGAATTTATCATCCCCGCGCGTGGTTTAATTGGCTTCCGAGGTGAATTCATGCGAATCACTCGCGGTGAAGGCATTATGAACCACAGTTTCTTAGATTATCGTCAAATTTGTGGCGATATTGTTGCCCGTCGCAACGGTGTATTGATTTCCTTTGAAGAAGGCGTTGCTACCTATTATGCCCTGCTAAATGCTGAAGACCGAGGCGTATTCTTTATTGCCCCTGGTACTAAGGTTTACAGAGGTATGATTGTTGGGGAAAACACCCGCCCACAAGACTTAGAACTGAATATCTGCAAAACTAAGCAGTTAACTAACCATCGTGCGTCTGGTGGTGAAGAATTGGTACAGTTGCAAGCACCAGTGGAGATGAGTTTAGAGCGTGCTTTGGAGTATATCGGATCAGATGAATTGGTGGAAGTAACACCAAAGTCAATTCGTCTGCGGAAGCTGTCGAAGAAGTTGGTGAAGCGGTAATTTTTGAGTTAATAAATTAGCCGACAGGTTTCAATCTGTCGGTTACATAAATCTTAGCCCGCGCAAGTGGGCTATTTTTATAACATAAATGGTGAGGCTATATATTGCACCCCCCTCAGTCCCCCCTTATTAAGGGGGGAGGTAAGAAATTTCATTAATTTACTCCCTCCCCGAACTTCGGGGAGGGCTGGGGTGGGGTAGTTTTGGAGTGCGATCGCACGGGTAGTAGATTTGCAAGTAATTAACTTATTGCGAAGATTTACCCCCCTCAATCCCCCCTTATTAAGGGGGGAGGTAAGAAAATTCATTACTCCCTTCCCACTATGGCGAATACCTATTTTATAAACCGCCTTAGCGAAGCGAAACGCGCCAGCGTTTTAGACGCAAAGAACGCCAAGGAAGAAGAAGAATATAATCGGTAATCTTTTAATGGGAAGGGAGTATTGACACTCTCACCGTCAAGCTACGCTGTGACGGGAGATTCTTGCTTCACTGAAACCTGCTTTTTGGTACAAGTACCAACGAGTCTTACAGTTTCTCCACAAGCTTGAAATTCTGTGTGTCACACAGTATTTGACAGAATTCTTATACCTTCTTCCCACAAATTTACTGTGGCGTTTTCATCTCTATCATGGTGGGTTTTGCACTCAGGACAAACCCATTCACGAATACTGAGATTTAATGAATTGTTC
>JBARVL010000174.1:0-22369 GCA_049646245.1 Crinalium sp.
TCTAACGTCAAAGCTGAAAATATTGTATCATGTGACCTGAGTAACTTTAATGAATCATTAAAAAGCATTGTACAAAGATCGCCGATTCAAATACATCTTGCCGAAGAGCAGTTTAATCAGGGTATCGCCCTTCAAAAAGAAGGTAATTTTTCTGAAGCGATAATTAGTTACCAAAAAGCATTAGATATCAAACCTGATTTTCAACAAGCGCAGCAGCAGCTTGTAGTAGCGCGTTATCAGCAAGAAGTCGTAGCTAAAGGGTATCAATTTACCCAAGATTGGTTTAGCTGGAATATCCCAGTGTTGCAGCATTATTTAAATAAATTTGTCGCTCAACCCAATATTAAACTACTAGAAATAGGTAGTTGGGAAGGAAGATCTTCTTGCTGGCTATTAGACAATATTTTAACTCACCCATCCTCTAGGATTACTTGCATAGATACTTTTGAGGGCAGCTTTGAACATACTGAAGTTTTTAAATTTGGCAGTAGCTACCTACAATCACTTGAAGCAAGATTTGACTTCAATATTAATCAAGCTGAAGCTTCAGAACGAGTCCATAAGCTGATTGGAAAATCAAATGAAGTCTTGCGAACTCTTCCTTTAAATACCTACGACATTGCCTATATTGATGGCTCACATATAGCTAGTGATGTCTTAGAAGATGCTGTCCTAGTATGGAAACTTGTCAAAATTGGCGGTTTAATAATTTTTGATGACTATCCATTTAGTTTTTCAGAAAAACCTTTATGGAATACCAGCGTTGCCGTAGATGCTTTTCTCACAATTTTTAGTGATAAATTGCAGTTAACTCATAAAGGTTATCAAGTCATTATTGAAAAAACCCAGGATTGATATACAGCAAATTGCATCTTATGTGAGGTACACCCCTCCCCAACCCTCCCCTTACCAAGGGGAGGGTGCGCTCTCTTCGCGGGTGGGGTAGATCTTGTACTTCATAAAGCTGAAATCTGCTGTACTTCCCCGCTAAATCAAATATTATAGCGGGGGATTCTCAACATCATCGTAGGCTATTGATTAAGTTCAATATACTTTGCCCACATTTGCTGATAAGCTTTTTCTAACTCCAGAGTAAATTTTTTCGCATTCCATAAAGGTGAAGTTTGCCTTGATTGGCGCAATTTCCCAGCAACTTGTTGGCGTAAACTTGAATCGAGTCCTAGTTTAACTCCCCACTCAACATATTCTGCATCTGTCCAAGCAATACCTTCAGTTACTCCAGCATTCATCAAAAAAGTGTAACTATTACGAGCAGCAAATTGTTGACCTACCCGTGTAACTAAAGGAACTCCCATCCACAAAGTTTCTAATGTTGTAGTTGCTCCATTATAGGGATAGGTATCTAAAACTATATCGGCAATTCCTAAATTAGCTCGATGTACATACTCATTAATATCTCTGGGCAAAAATATTAATCTACTTGGCTCAACACCTTCTGACTCAGCAATTTCCGTGAAAAATTGTTTAATAGTTGCTTGATCGGAACGACCTTTGATTAAAAAATAGCTATGAGGAACTTGTTTAATAATCTGCATTTGCATCCGGGTTGTATCAGGATGGCGTTTATGACCGTGTTGAGCGCTAAAATATATCACTGCATCTGCAGGAATTCCTAATTCATCGCGTCGCAAAGTTGGCACAGCTACTTCAAAACCATCTACTGCTACATAAGTTGTTGGTAATCTCCAAATTTTTGCGCTGTAATAATTTTGAGCATTTTCTGGCAAAACATAAGGATCGGCAATAAAATAATCTATGGCTGGAATACCAGAAGCATCCCAACCTAACCAAGTTACTTGCACAGGTGCAGGCTTCAGAGCCATTACTTTGCAGGTAACATCTAAGGTAATACTATCTAAATCAACTAAAATATCAATTTTATCTTCTTTGATTTTTGCCGCAATTTCTTCAGCTTCAGATCCAAAATTATAAATCCCCTCTACTTCTGCTCCTATCCATCCATTATCTTCTAAAGATTGATGAATTAAATAAAGATGAGTTTCAAAAAGCTCAGGGTTGTAGTATTTAAATATCCAGCGACTTAACCATCCTACAGAATGCGCCTTAAGTGTATGCGCGATATAACCAATTTTTAGCTTTCTATTTTTCTCCTTGGGGTTCTTCCAAGGTAAATTTACCAATTCTGCCGCATCACTCTGGACAATGTTTTGAAATAATTGAGCCAGAAGATTTTGCAGCCGATGATATTCTTCTGGTTGATCCTCAAAAGCAGGTAAATAATAATTAGCTGGGATTAGATAACTAGCTGCGATCGAGTTGAGGTCATCAGGTGGATTTTCAATTAATTCTAAAACTAAAGATTTGTGCTGTTGAATAACAGGTGATGCTTCCAACCAACTTCCAGCCATAAATAAGGCACGGAGTAACAAGTAGCTGCCCTGAACTTTCCAAGCTGTTGTTATACAATTCTTTAAAAAACGTTTAGCTGTTTCTATACCTTTTTGATACTCACCAGCATTAGTATAAAAACAAGATAAATGGCGAAATATTTCTGAATATTCTGGTCGTAATTTTAGACACAATTCGGCAATGTTAGCGCCATATTTAGGATTAAAAGTTTCAAAAGCTATCTTGACAGCTAATAACATCAAGTTATCAGTTAAAATAACAGGATTTTCGTAATAGTAGGGTAAACAAGCTTCTGTAAAGGCTAATGATTCACTGCTAGTAAATTGTATAACTTGTTTAATTATTTGTAGGAGTAAATCTAAATCTACTTCTTGTCTATCTTGCTGTAAATTTTCTATTAATTGCCAGTCACTCAGCAATTGTGGGGTGAATTCACCTAAAGCAATTGAAAGTTTAATCAACAGCAGTAAGTTGTTAAGATTAGTGGGGGCAAATTCTCGAATGTATTGCCGAATTAGCCAACTTGTTGTATAATTATTTATATCTTCCTGACGAATAGCTTCTGCTTGCAGAATTTGTACAAGTTCTTCAGTCCACTGCTCAACTTCCTGCTCTCGACCTTCAGCAATTGCTAGTAACCAAGTTGATTGAGCCGCGTCTTCTTGGTTTTGCAGTAAGTAAGCTAAACCTAAATACCAATAGTGCGTAATTTCATCGGGTTCCAAACCAATAGCTTGCTCATAAAAATTGGCTAACTGGTCATAGTGATTTTCTCGAAGAAATTTTTGAGCTTCTGGTTTCCAATTCATTTATATTAGTAATGGACTAATAAAGTAAGCATCAGGGCAAACTCTCAAAAGAGTTACCCTGATCATTAGACCTGTTGCATAAATATCTCTGACCCCACCCCAGCCCTCCCCGATGTTTTGGGGAGGGAGCCAATTTCCCCCCAAAACATCGGGGGGATAAAGGGGGGTAATTTGGACTTTTGCTCATTGGTCTATTAAAGGCAATATACTTACTAACAAGCAGTGAATGGCTTAGAGTGTCTTGGTAGTAGCAGCGCAGGCAGCAGCAGCAGCAACAGTGGTACCGGTAGAGGTTAAGGTTGGTACTGCAGGTGCACCTGTACCAGGCGTATTAGCTTCACACAAAACTGCCGCGATCGCACTTTGGCTATTGGCATCTGTATATCTGGTATTGCCACCAGAGTATCCTTTCAAGCTGGCATCTCTAGCTGTACCAGTAACGGTGGCTGTTTCTGTACCACCAGCAACCGCGTAGGTGTAGTTAGCGGTTTGTGTAGGCAAACCAAGTGATAAAGTTGTCATGTCACCAGCAAAGGCTTGGCTTTCTACACGGTATGCCGTCTGAGATTTGTTGACTGCACTAACTGTGTTTTTAGCTTCAGATTGCTTGCCTTTAGCAGTTTGATTTAAGAAGGTGGGTAGAGCAATAGCAGCTAGAATACCAATAATGATGATTACGACTAATAGTTCAATTAAGGTAAAACCTTTGTCACTTTGTTTGCGGTTGAGGTGTTGCAGGAACTTAGCTTGTAATTCGGGTTTCATATAGTCTCCTTGAGGGGGGATGCTTTCTTTTCGCTTGTGAATGTAGCTTACCCACATCTGATCAATTTCATATCACCTTTCCCAAAACTTTTTTCATTAGTCAAGTTCGTATTGTTTAGCAGATATGAACTAAACTAATAATCAAAGTTCCTTTTGACCGCTAGCAGCGCAGGCAAAAGCAGGAGCAACAGTTGTTGCAGTTGAAGTTAAAACTGGCGCAGTAGGTGCGGTTGTACCAGGCGTGTTAACTTCACAAATCCCAGTAGCGATCGCACTTTGGCTATTGGCATCTGTATATCGGGTATTGCCGCCTGTGTATCCTTTTAAACTAGCATCTCTAGCTGTAGCAATAACGTTGGCTGTTTCTGTACCACCAGTAACCGCGTAGGTGTAGTTAGCGGTTTGTGTAGGCAACCCAAGAGATAGAGTTGTCATGTTAGTAGCAAAGGCTGAACTTTCAATACGGTATGCCGTCTGAGATTTATTAACTGCACTAACTGTGTTTTTAGCTTCAGATTGCTTACCTTTAGCAGTTTGATTTAAGAAGGTGGGTAGAGCAATAGCAGCTAGAATACCAATAATGATGATTACGACTAATAGTTCAATTAATGTAAAACCTTTGTCACCTTGTTTGCGGTTGAGGTGTTGCAGGAATTTAGCTTGTAATTCGGGTTTCATATAGTCTCCTTGAGGGGGGATGCTTTTTTTTTTGCTTATACACGCAAGTTACCCACTTCTGAGCAAGATCGTATCACCCTCACAATTTTTCTTAATATTGGTGGCATTAGTTTATTCTGCCTTGTTTCTGAGAAAGAGAGAGTTTAGGCTTAACAATAGCATGAACCATTGGGTTGTGCGAGTATCTAGACTATGATCATTTCAATTTTTGTTTATGACTACTGCTAATAAACTCCGCATTTCCCGATTTTTACGCACCTCTGAGCGTCGCAGCCTCTCGATGCAGTTGCTGAGATTAGGAGTTTTGATTACTGCGCTGTTCGTACTTATAGCCGTTTTCGCACCTGTTTTTCAGTCTTGGGGATGGATTCAAAACCCACTGGAGTCTCTGAGTAATCCAATTCACCAACCACCATCTGGGCAACATTGGTTTGGTACCAGTCGCCAAGGTTATGATGTTTTCTCTCGGGCTTTATATGGCTCCCAAGCTGCATTGCAAGTAGTGATTCTGGCGACAGCCATAAGTATGATCGTGGGTGTGCCTCTGGGAATGATTAGCGGTTATCGTGGTGGTTGGTTAGATCGAGTGTTGTTATTTTTAATGGATACTGTATATACACTTCCAGGGCTACTGCTATCAGTAACATTAGCTTTTGTGGTAGGAAGGGGGGTAATTAATGCCGCGATCGCACTTAGTATTTCCTATATTCCCCAATACTATCGGGTAGTCCGTAACCAAACTGTGAGCGTGAAAAATGAATTATTTATTGAAGCCGCGCAAGCAATGGGGGCATCAACATCAAGGGTGCTTTCTCGCTACTTGTTTCTCAATGTGATTCAAAGTATACCAGTAATATTTACCCTCAATGCTGCCGATGCCATCCTAATCTTAGGTGGTTTAGGCTTTTTAGGATTAGGTTTGCCAGAAGAAAGTCCTGAGTGGGGTTATGATTTACGTCAAGCTCTTGATGCTTTACCAACTGGTATTTGGTGGACAACTTTATTTCCTGGGTTAGCCCTAACATTAATGGTAATAGGTTTGTCTTTATTAGGAGAAGGACTCAGCGAGTTGATTAATCCCCGCAATAAATCTTCTTGAGCAAATACATTTTTAAGAGTTACTAAAATCAACAGGTTGTTTATTTAGCTGTGGCTTTTAAAAATTGTCAATTAATAATGATTAATTGTTGATTGTTAATTGTTTTCTGGCTCCCAGAAAATCAAACTAATTAAGCATAAGATCTATTACTTACTTGTAAGATCTTTATAGTTGCTAGGACAGTCAGGAGTAGCCGTAGTATTATGGAAAGTGGGTGCTACTGCTGCTGTTTTACCAGGTTGATTTGCCTCACACATTATGCTAACAAGCTCTTGTCTATAGCTGCTAGTATCAACATACCTGTTAGTTCCCCCAGAATAACCTTTTAGTGATGCGTCTATAGGTGTGGCAGTAATGCTAGTGGTGTCGATTCCAGCACTAAGTAGATAATTATAACCCTTATATGTATCAGTACTATTCCCATCAAGAGTATCAACTAATAGGCTGTCGAATGTATTAGCAAAAGAATTGTTCTCACTACGATATATAACTTGAGCGTGGTTGATCAGAGCAATATTTTGTTTAGCTGCTGTTTGTTTAGCTTTCACAGTTTGTTTCATTAAACTTGGTAAAGCAATTGCTGCTAGAATTCCACTGATAACTATCACGACTAGCAGTTCAATCAGGGTAAAACCTGTAGAATTTTGCTTTGAGTTAAGGCTGTGTAAATAAATTGGGCTTAATTGAATTTTGTACATAAATGCCTCTATTATTAATTATTGGTTAGTGTATGTAAGCTAAATTTAGCTTACCCATTTAGCAGGAATTGAATATCAAGTAAGGGTTTACATAGTGGTGTTGCCTGTCTAAGTTCTATAATATGTGTACTGACTACAGCCTTTATTGGCTAGTAATTTACTAAAATTAAATTTCTTGTTACCTATTAGTACTGGCAACCATCGCTGCATTAGGTTGAACAAATGGATTATCAAAGATTTATTCAGCAGCTACCAGCATTGTACGAGCATTGGGGACGCGCATCAGCACACCCTCACTCCCAAGTATTTACGCAAGTACTGGCGCAAATTCCCGATCTCACCTCCACTAGCATCATGCAGTTGCTCAACTACGCTGTTGAGTGCATGGCGGCAGAGGAAGTTTACTGTCAAATAGACGGAATCACCGCCGCCAGTATTATTGGCACAGTGATTAATCATCCCCAAGCAATTGCATATCTAGTTGCACAATCAACAGAGCAACTTCAATTACAGCAACCACAAACATTAGAACAACTCACAACAGCCGTCAGCTTGTATAATTTAGACGAGCAAGTAATTTTTATTCAACAAGAGTTTGAAGAATTTTTCTGTGATTTAAGACAAGTTGCCACAGAAACTAAAATCGGAGTGTATGTCTATGCAGGCGCTCACGATTATCGCTCTCAACTGTTGGCACTACAGCTAGTCAAACCATTTTTAGCACAAACAGCGTTAATCATTGCTTTTGGTAGTAAATACAGTACAGCACAACAAGCCCATTGGGATTTTTTAGCCACGACACCACAAGCGCAATTGTTACTAAATTTACCTGCAACTGTAAATGGTACTTGGGATGAAGGTGTGCAGATTTTTAGTTGGGATGTTGCACAGCAAAATATTTATGATTGGTCAACTTTAACAGCTAATTTTCGTTCAGATCTAGTAATTCAATTT
This sequence comes from Crinalium sp., assembly GCA_049646245.1. GTDB lineage: Bacteria > Cyanobacteriota > Cyanobacteriia > Cyanobacteriales > PCC-9333 > Crinalium. The sequence goes on from JBARVL010000174.1 coordinate 7,395, forward strand.
CTCAAAAATAACGCTCAACAGTTATTACAAACTGTACCGGAAATGCTTGCAACTTTAGAGCCAAAAGCTTTACAACTTGAAAGAAAGCAACAAATCGTCGCCGCCGCCGACATTTATCAGCAAATACTTAAACTACAGCACAATCACCCCAGTGCTTATTATTCGTTGGGGATGATTAATTTTCAAATGCAGCGCTACGAGCAGGCGCACTTGATGCTATTGAATTGTCTTAGTATTGATGACTCTGAAGGTAATTACCATTATAGTCTAGGTTTAATTTTAGAAAAGCTTGGGTTAATTGAGCAAGCAGTTAATGCTTATCAAACTGCTATTACACTTAATCCTGAGTTAGTTAATGTTTATAATGATTTAGGTAATCTTCTTTGTAGAATAGATCAAACTGATGAAGCTGAGTTAATTTATCGCCAGGCAATAGCAGTTCACCCTGCTCATTTTGGAAGTTATCTAAATTTAGGCAATCTATTGATGTCAAAACATCAAATAGATGCAGCTATTGCTTATTATGAAAAGTCTTTAGAGTTCTCTTCCTTTAATCCTGATATATTACATAACTTAGGAGTAGCTTTTGCTACCAAGAATGAAGTAGCAAAATCACATATTTATTTAGGTCAATCTGCTTATGGGCAGGGAAAATATAAAGAAGCAATTTTCCATTATCAAAGCTTTTTGAAACATCAGAACGGAGATATCTATATTTATATTAATTTAGTTAATTGCTATAAAGAACTACAGGAAGATGAAGCAGCAGTACAAGTGTATGAATCTGCTATTAAACAGCATCCTTACTCAGCAGAACTATACGTCTATTTTATCATAGATTTGCAGAATTTTGGCAAAGTTGAAAAAGCTATAGAAGTAGGTGAAGCAGCAATTAAAATATTGCCTGAAGAGATTAGTTTACGTCTTGAAAATGCTCGATTAATGCCCATACTTTATGAACAAGCTCAAGAAATTGACTTCTATAGAATTAGGTTTACTAATTTTCTTAAAAAAACTATCCAAACAACAAAATTAACTACGGCATCGGAAATTGAGAAAGCTTTTAATGCTATTAGTATTAGAACCAATTTTTTCTTAAGTTATCAAGGTAAAAATGATGTGGAGCTACAAAGCTTATATGGTAATTTTGTTCATCGAATTATGGTAGCTAAGTATGTAAACTTAATTAAACAATTGACTAAGCAGCCCTTAGTTGCAGATAAAAAAGTTCGTGTAGGTTATGTTTCTTCGCATTTCCGAAATCATACTGTAGGTAAACTGACACTAGGTTGGCTAAAAAATCATCATCAAGAAAACTTTGAAATATACTGCTACTACCTTGAAAATAAGCAAGATAGCACAACTCAACAGTTTCGATTTTATAGTGATGTGTTTTATCAGTCTAATTTAGAAGAAATATGTCAGCAAATTATAGCTGATAAATTACATATAATAGTTTACACAGATATAGGTATGAAGCCAGCACCAACTTTAATGGCTGGATTAAGGCTTGCACCTATACAATGTACGTTTTGGGGACATCCAGTTACTTCTGGTTCACCAACGATGGATTACTACTTATCGAGTGAATTAATGGAGCCAGAAAATGCTCAAAAACATTATTCTGAGAAATTAATTTTACTGCCTAATTTAGGAATTTGTTACTCTAAGCCAGAATTGCCTAAACAACTGAAACAGCGAGCAGAATTTCAGCTAAAGGAAAATGATATTGTTTATTTGTCTTGTCAGTCACTTTATAAATATTTACCACAGTATGATTATATATTTCCCCAAATTGCCCAACACGTGCAGCGTGCAAAGTTTGTATTTATCAGTTCTCATATAAGTAAATCTATTACGAAGAAATTGCAACAGCGTTTGCAAAAAGTTTTTGCTAATTTTGGAATGAATAGTGAAGACTATTGCGTGATATTATCCAGGTTAATTGATCACAGAGATTATTTAAATTTAAATTTATTATCAGATATATATTTAGATACCTTGGAATGGTCGGGCGGGAATACTACACTAGAGGCGATCGCCTGCAATTTACCGATTGTTACTTGTCCAGGGGAATTTATGCGAGGTCGTCACTCCTACGCCATATTAAAAATGTTAGGAGTGACAGAAACAATTGCAAAAGATGAAGCAGAATATATTCAAATTGCTGTCAAACTAGGTTTAGAGCAATCTTGGAGAGAAACTATTGTAGATAAAATTAAGCAAAACCAAGACCGCGTGTATGAAGATCAAACTTGTGTACAAGCACTAGAAACATTTTATCAGCGCGTTGTCCAAGAACATCAAGCATAAATTATCTCCTTTACTAATATAAAAAGCCTTACACATGAACTATCAAACTTTTATTCAGCATCTACCAAAATTATATGAAAATTGGGGTAAATCCTCGGTTCGTCCACACTCTCAACAGTTTGAGTTAGTACTTCAGCAAGTACAAGGAATGACTACAGCAAATGTCATGCAATTACTTAATTTGGCTGTAGAGTGTATGGGACTAGATGAAGTTTACTGTGAAATTGGCTGCTTTCAAGGAGCAACCTTGATCGGCGCACTCCTCAACCACCCTACAAAGATAGGGTATGCAGTAGATAATTTTTCAGAATTTGATGATGGACAAAATTTTGAACTGTTTAGTAGAAATTTATCTTTGTTTAACTTAGAAGAGCAAGTAATTTTTTGTAATCAAAGTTTTGAAGAATTTTTTTTCGATTTAAGAACGCTCAATCCTGATCAGAAAATCGGAGTATATTTTTATAATGGTGCTAATGACTATAGATCTCAGCTATTAGAATTGCTGTTAGTAAAACCTTTTCTGGCAGAGCAAGCTTTGATTATTATTAATAATACAAATTCAAGTAGTGTACAGCAAGCTAACTGGGATTTTATGGCTGCTCATTGTGAGTTTCAACTATTACTAGACTTTCCTACTCCTCAAGATCATCACCATACATTTTGGAATGGTCTTCAGGTTTTTAGTTGGGATATAAATCAAGAGTCTGTTTATGAGTGGTCAAACTTCAGCAAAACTTTTCGTAATCAGCCTTTAATTAATGCCGTAGAGGACTTTAATCTTGCATTTGAGTTTGAAATTAAAAAGCAAAAATTACAATCACTGACTAAGGAAGCACTAACATTAGAATTTTCAAATCAGTTTGCAGCAGCAGAGCAAAAATATCAGGAAGTTTTACAGTGGGATAGAAATAATGCTAGTGGGTATCACAATCTTGGTATGTTTTACTACAGCCGTCAGCAGTACCAAGATGCACTACCTATTTTAGTGAAGTCTTTAGAACTTGCTCCTGATAATGATACCAGCTATTACAGTTTAGGTTTGGTGCTGGAGAAACTAAATTTGGATTCTCAAGCCATTGCAGCTTATGAACAAGCAATTGCTCTTAATCCACAGTTAGTTGATGCTTATAACAATCTAGGAAATATACTTACTAAACTAGGGAAGCTTGCCGAAGCAGAAGTAATTTACCGTCAAGCAACAACAGCTAATCCTAATCATTTTGGCGGTTATTTAAATTTAGGAAATCTTTTAGTTTTACAAAAGCGGATCGCTCAAGCAATTGATGCTTATCAAAAAGCACTTGAGTTAAAACCTCGTGATCCTGATATTATTTTTAATTTAGCAATGGCTTTTTCTGCTAATGGTGATCAAGCAAAATATCATCTTTACTACGGTTATGCTGCTTATCGTCAAAACAAATATGAAGAGGCTATTAATTATTTTCATAAATATTTGGAGCAAGAAAAGGGAGAGGGGAAATTATATTTAGATTTGAGTAAATGTTATATACAGTTAAACCAAACAGAAGTAGCAATAAAAATTTACAAACAAGGGATTAAAGCATATCCAAATGAATTAGCGATTTATTTAATGTTAATGCTGGCTTTGCAGCAAACAAATCGTATTCAGGAGGCTATTTCAACGGCGAATCAAGCAGAAGATATCTTTCCTAATAATTCGATCCTTCAATTTGAAAAGCAACGTTTATTTCCCATAATATATGAAGACTTTAATGATATTGAGGTTTACAGGGAACGTTTTTTTCAAGGATTAGACTTATGGATAAAAAATACATCTTTAGATTTGCCAGAATCGAAGGATAATGCTTTAAAAAGTATAGCATTTCAAACCAACGTTTTATTACAGTACCAAAGTAAAAATGATCTACAACTACACATGAAATATGGAGGGATTGTACATCAAGTAATGGCTGATACCTATCCACAATGGGTGCAGCCTAGAAAAATGCCAAATATTGATAAAATTAGGATTGGATATATATCAGGTCAGATGTATAATACTGTAGTTGGAAAACTTACGTTAGGATGGTTACAAAAACACAATCGCGAGCAATTTGAAATTTATTCTTATTATATTTATCCTCTGAAAGATTCAAAAACTCAGCAATTTCAAGTTTATAGTGATGTTTTTCATCATATCCCCGAAGATTTAGAAGCAGTATGCCACCAAATTATTGATGATCAATTACATATACTGTGCTTTCTAGAACTAGGAATGAATCCCTTACTTACACAAATAGCGAGTTTGCGGCTTGCGCCATTACAATGTACTGCTTGGGGAAACCCAACAACTTCAGGTTTACCTACTATAGATTACTTTCTATCTAGCGATCAAATAGAGCCAGAAAATGCTCAAGAGCATTATTCAGAAAAATTAATTAGGTTACCGAACTTAGGATTTCCATATCCTAAACCAGTCTTGCCAGCAGTAAGTAAAAAACGTAGTGAGTTTCAGCTTCGTGATGATGCTGTAGTGTATTTATGTTCTCAATCTTTCCAAAAGTATTTACCGCAATATGATTATATATTTCCAGCAATTGCTCAACGTGTTTCTGAAGCACAGTTGATCTTTATAGCTGGCAATATAAGTAAGTCAATCACTGAAAAATTTCAATTACGCCTGCAAAAAGCTTTTGCTAGTTTTGGAATGAATAGTGAGGAATATTGTATAGTCTTGCCGAACGTACTTAGCTATGATGACTTTTTAAATTTAAATTTAGTTTCCGATATCTTTTTAGATACATTCGGTTGGTCAGGTGCTATTACCACCTTGGATGCGATCGCTTGTAGTTTGCCCGTAGTTACCTGTCCTGGTGAGTTGATGCGCGGTCGTCAATCATTTGGGATGTTAAAAATGATAGGTGTTACAGAAACAATTGCTCAAAATGAAGAGGGATATATTGAAATTGCTGTCAAATTAGGTTTAGATCAAGAGTGGCGCGCAAGTATTGCTAATAAAATTAAGCAAAACCAAGACCGCGTTTATGAAGATTCAACTTGTGTAGAAGCACTGGAGGAATTTTATCAGCGTCTTGTACAGGAACATCAAAACAAAGAATAATTATTAATTCACCCAAAACTGAAGTTAGGGCTATTTGCCATAATTCCAGGCATGGGGCTTGCATTCTTGAATTGATAATTGATAATTTGATAATTGATAATTTGATAATCGAGATCGTGAGAAATTCTGAAGTAATTGGGATTGACTTAGGCGGAACAGCAATTAAATTAGGACGCTTTCTTGAAGATGGTACTTGCTTGCAGTCAAAAAGTGTGCCAACACCGCAACCTGCCACACCGACAGCCGTTGTGGATGCGATGGTAGAGGCGATCGCATCCTTGGGGACAGAAAGTGCTAGAGCGATCGGCGTTGGTACTCCAGGTCCCGTCGATGCTACTGGTAGAATTGCTCAAGTAGCTATTAACTTAGCAGGTTGGCATGATGTTCCCCTAGCTGACTGGCTAGAAGAAAAAACAAATTTACCAACCATTCTCGCCAACGATGCTAACTGTGCAGGTTTAGGAGAAGCTTGGTTAGGCTCTGGGCGCAAATTCCGTAATCTCATATTACTCACATTAGGCACTGGCGTAGGTGGTGCAATTATCCTTGATGGCAAATTATTTACAGGACATCAAGGCGCAGCAGGTGAACTAGGGTTAATTACTTTGTATCCAGATGGCGCACCGTGTAATAGTGGTAATCAAGGCTCTTTAGAACAGTACGCTTCAGTTCAGGCAATTCGACGCATCACAGGAAAAGAACCAGATAAGCTAGGTGAAGCTGCTGCATCAGGTGACGCTGAAGCAATAGCGTTTTGGATAAGTTACGGACAGAATTTAGGAATTGGGTTAGCTAGTCTAATTTACGTCCTAACTCCAGAAGCAATTATAATTGGTGGTGGCGTGAGTGCAAGTGCAGAATTTTTCTTCCCTTCTGCATTAGCAGAAATAGAAAAACGGGTGCTTCCAAGTTCTCGAGCTGGACTACAGCTATTAAGGGCAGAATTAGGTAATCAAGCTGGTATGGTTGGTGCTGCTAAATTGGCATTGCAGATAGCCGCGTCCATTTAATACAGACACATCTGAAATTTTTTCTAGCTTTAGTGTCAACGCTTTAAAACTAAACCCTGACCTGTAGGTAACTCAAGGATTTTATAACCCCTATCCTGCATAAACTTTATTTCTGCCAAAGTTTGACCTCGATACCCACTCCAGCCAAAGTCATCTAAGATAATCATCCCTCCTGGTACTACTTTATCAAATAGATGTTCTAACGCTAAAATTTCAGCCTGAGCGGAGTTCATATCAATGTGAAAATACGAAATTTTTTCTGGCACTGCTTCTGTAAAAGAGTAGGGAACAATGCCTTTAACAATTCTTACATTAGGATAAATTGAAAAAATATTTTGTACGTAAGCAAACAGTTCTTCGCTATTATAATTAGTTTTATAAACACTATGTCCGGCTCTTTCCTCTTCCGTAGAAGTTTCTTCAGGTAAACCAGAAAAAGTGTCATACAAATAAAAATTTTTGGGGATATTTTCAAAATCTAAATATTTGCAAATAACTGCTGATGAAAAGCCTCTAAGTACGCCACATTCAACAAAATCACCTTCTAGGTGCAAAACATGACTAGCAGCCCAAGTTAGCACATGAAGTCTCCATGCCAAGCTTTTTTCTTGGTCAGTTTGAGCAGTTGCCTTAAAACTCTTAGAAAATTTCTCATCATACCAGAAAGATAAGTTTTTAGCAATTGCAATCAGCATATCTGCTGCAAAAACATTACCTTCATAAATGTTTATGATCGAGTTGAGAGACTCATTAAACTTTTCCACGTTTTCTTCGGAAATACCATAAAACATCTTTGTTACACCCATAATTAACTATTAAATAGTATAATATATTTTAGTTTAGATAAATATAGGGATTAAAAATGCTCTTTTGTGCTTAAAGTTGAAAAGAGTTAGATCATATTTGGTTGGATCATAAAAATATCTGTATAATTTGGGATTTAATTTAGTATTACAATTAGCTAAAATAAACAATAAATATTATTCGTAAAATTCTTTGTAACTACTAATATAACTATATGAATATATCTGAATTAGAACTAGCAGGATTGAAAAATTTACATAATGGTGAATATATCAAAGCCATAGCTGATTACGAACAATGTATTGAAATTAACCCTGAACAGCAATTTAATTATTGGCAACTTGGTTTAGCCAATCTGCTGCAAGGAGATGAATTGACAGCGCAATCAGTTTGGCTATCAGTTTTACTACAATTCGATGCAGAAGAATATGATATTGTTTTGGGTGATTTGATCCAAACACTGAAAGAAGCTATTGAAATTCAACTCCAGCGCAATAATTTGGTATTAGCAGAAAAAATTTGTTCTTCTGCTTTACAATTAAATACTAATTTACCGGAAATCTATGCTTATCTAGCTATTTGCTATCGCCGTCAAGGTGCTATAGAGAATGCAATTAAATATGCGAAAAAAGCTATAGAGCTTAATCCTGATTTTGCTGAAGCATATTCGTCTTTAGGGGCTTTCGTCAGCGATTATATCCGCAATCAATCTGCTGGCGGTAAACTAGATGAACCTATAAGTTATTTGCAAAAAGCTATAGAGTTAAATCCTTATTTAGCAGAAGCATACTATAATCTCGGATGTTGTTTTAACGATCAATCTAACTTAGATAAAGCCATAAAATGTTTTCAAAAAGCAATAGACTTAAAACCTAGTTTTGCTGAAGCACACTTTGGTGTAGCAATGTGTTTCCGCAATTTGGGTAAAATTGATCTAGCTATAGAAAAATTAGAACAACTCATTACTATTAAACCAGAATTTATTAAATCAATTCGTGCGATTAATGAACTTTCCACATCGGAACAAGCTGGTTATGCCCCCAAAATCAGGGAAGGATATAAAATTTGGGATGCAATCTTATTTAAAGATGATAATTTATATCGTCTGTTTTACTTAATGGGAGATAGTACAGCCAATCCTTTTTGGAGTGTAGGAGAAGTTGGGGCGGCAATTTCAGATGATTTAAAAACATGGCAATATATAGGGGTTGCCCTTAAACCTGAGTCTGCATATAAGTGGCAGAGTGGGAGGATGTTGGCAGGTAGTATTTATAAAGAAAATGGGATTTACTACTTTTTTTACTCAGCATCACCTCCGCCTCCGCTTACTTTTCAGGAGGGTATAGGTCTTGCTAAATCTCAAGACGGTATATCTTGGCAAAAAAGTATTAACCCCATCATAGATTTAGATCAATTAGATTCCCAGTTTTATACATATAGTATTCGTAATCTCTTTGGAGAAAAGAAGCATTTTGCTTGTAGAGATCCTTTTCTATTTAAAGATGAGCAAACTAATAATTACTACTTGTTTTTTACTACCAGTTGCCGAGGAAAAAACGCAAAATTTAGGGGTTGTATTGGGTTAGCCGTATCTCAGATCATTGAGGGAAATTATCAAGTATTACCTCCTGTTTTATATCCTTTAATTGAGGAATCAGAAGAAGGGATATTTTATGAAATGGAGCGTCCCCAAATAATTAATAGAGACGGTAAATATCATCTATTTTTTTCTTGTGCTGTTAATTTAATTAATCCTTTGTGGATCAAGCAAGTTGGCAGTGAGGAAATTACTCATTCCTCACTTTATTGGTATATATCTGAAAATATTACAGGTTCTTTTACTCCTGTATCAGAGAAGCCAATAGTTAAAGGTAGTGAAAAAACAGGTTTATATGGAACAAGTTTTATTCAGGCTCCTAATGGTCAATTAATTGCCTGTGGATCTAATATTTTGACTCATACTTTGGAAGTTTCACCGCGTTTTCCTGTGCGTTGGGAAAATGGTGAAATTGAAATTATAGTTGATTGATTATATTGCTTTAAGGAAAAACCTGTTATTTTGCCTGTTAATAACTTAAAGTATGCCCAGTTTGACGCTGAATATAATCTAAAAGTTTTTGATAGTTATCTGGGTCACTATTTTTATTAAGAATAATTGGGATAGAACTGTCAGGTAGCCAAAATTTTAACCTGCCAAGAGAACAGCAAAAGCTACTAACAGTGTTGAGATTAACTATATATTCACTGCGATCGTAAATAATTCTAAACCAAGAATTCGCCAGTGAGTAATCTGATAAATTTTGGATGTATTTTAAAACTTGATCATACCCATCATGGTTACTCTGCTGGTTGATAATAATCGGTGTACCGCTATCAGGTAGCCAAAAAGTGATCCGACCGTTAGGGGCGCAAGCAAAAGCACTAAGACGGTCGAGATCAACTAGATATTCATTTCGCTCATAATTAATTTTTATCCAATGAGCCACAAAACCTCCTCATTTTAGGGAGTTTTGAATATTGAATTAAAAAATCAGATATTAACTCAAAACTCCCTGAAATATCACACCTTTTAAACGATTTAGTTAAGACACCTCAGCCGGATAAGGTATAGTTGAAGTTGAGCTAGAAAATGTAGTTTCTATTGCCTCTGTTGTAGTTTCACTTAAATCAAGCTTGGCTAATGCCGCTTCTATAAACCCTTTAAATAAAGGGTGAGGAGTACTAGGTCTAGATTGAAACTCTGGGTGGAACTGAGTAGCAATAAAGAAGGGGTGATTTGTTAGTTCAATAATTTCCACTAAGCGACCATCAGGAGATGTCCCACTAATGGCATAACCGTTTTCTAAAAACAAATTGCGGTAAGCATTATTGAATTCGTAACGGTGACGGTGGCGTTCGTAAATTACCTCCTCTTGATAAAGTTTAAAAGCGAGAGTATTGGGTGATAAACGACAAGGATATAATCCCAAACGCATCGTACCGCCTAAATCTACGACATCCTCCTGTTCTGGTAACAAGTTAATTACCGGATTTGTAGTATCAGGAGCAAATTCGGCACTGTTAGCATCTGCTAAACCAGCAAAGTTACGCGCCCATTCAATCACAGAACACTGCATTCCCAGGCATAAACCTAAGAAGGGAATTTTTTGTTCGCGGGCAAATTTAATCGCAGCAATTTTACCATCAACACCGCGAATGCCAAAACCCCCTGGTACAATGATGCCATCGGCATCTGCTAGATAGCGTTCAGCACCATCAGTTTCTATGTCTTCAGAGTTAATCCAATTGAGGTTAAGTTCACAAGCTGAAGCAATAGCCGCATGGCGTACAGCTTCCACAACTGAAAGATAGGCATCGGTTAACCTGACATATTTACCAACAATAGCAATGTTAATCTGGTTAGTTGGATGATAAAGACGATCAACTAAGGTTTGCCATTGTCTTAAATCAGGCTGATGTTGCTCTAATTCCAGTAACTCTAATGCTTGCTGTGCTAGTCCTTCTCGTTCCATCATCAGTGGCACTTCGTAGATACTCTTGGCATCTTGTGCTGTGATTACTGATTCGATGGGTACATCACAGAATTCCGATATTTTGTCTTTGAGTCCTTGTGGTAGCGGGCGATCGCATCGGCATACTAAAATATTTGGTTGAATCCCAATTGATCGCAATTCCTTTACTGAATGCTGCGTTGGCTTGGTTTTCATCTCCCCAGCAGAAGGAATCCAAGGTAACAACGTTACGTGCATATACAGCACATTACGCCGTCCCACATCTTTACGAAACTGCCGGATAGCTTCTAAAAACGGCAGAGATTCAATATCCCCGACTGTCCCACCAATTTCTGTAATTACCACATCGGGGTTAGTATTTTTCGCTACCCGTTGAATACGCTCTTTAATTTCAGTGGTAATGTGGGGAATTACCTGTACTGTCCCACCTTTATAGTCACCTCGGCGTTCTTTATTGATTACCGCTTGGTAAATTGAACCAGTAGTAACACTATTGAGGCGCGACATGGATGTATCGGTAAAACGCTCATAGTGTCCCAAGTCTAAGTCTGTTTCAGCACCATCTTCTGTAACAAATACTTCCCCATGCTGAAAGGGACTCATCGTGCCTGGATCGACGTTAATATAAGGATCGAGTTTGAGAATTGAAACGGAATAATTGCGCGATTTCAGCAAGCGCCCCAAGCTGGCTGCCACAATACCCTTACCAATGCTGGAAACAACGCCGCCAGTGACAAATACAAACTTAGTCATATAATACTTAAAAGTAGAACTTTCTACTAACCCCCCGTTAATTGTGGCACAATCTTCGCACTTAAGATGATGTCTTGTGTAGCCATTTTATGTAAAGCCTTCAGCATCTAGCCGCTAAAGGTCAGTTAGATGCCGATATCGTTGAATGATTAAAAGCTTTTTATCTAAGAGCTACTCCCTTCCCGCTCCGGGCGAATACCTAGAGAGAAAAACCGCCAAGACGCAAAGAACGCCAAGGAAGAAGAAGAATATGATCGGTAATATTTTAGCGGGAAGGGAGTAAGAATTAACTGCTTAATTTAATCAGTCTTGTAGCTTTCGTTAAAGTTTGGTTAATTAACCACAGATGTAGGCGTAGCCTTCCCGCAGGGTAAGGCAAGATAAACACAGACTTGTACTGAGCGTAGCGAAGTATGCACACAGATGTAATAATTGATTGAAAGCAAGAAGTCTATTTGACAAGATACTCGATTTTTTAGAGCAGTCAGGAATCTGGGTATTTTGCTAGATAAAAACATATATATTATATCTCGTCTGAAGGCTGTACTATTCAATGGTCAATGAGGATTTTTTTGAGTGTTGCGATTATTAAAGATATTAACGCCTCTAGCTACTAAAAAAATCAATATGCTGAGTGTGATTGTTTCTATATTTTTAAAAAGTTATGGTATGATGAAAAGTTGAAAAATACTAAGTAATAAAATATTGCTTGGTAAAAAAGCTAGAAAATAAGCATAAACTTATAGCTGATATTTTTTGAATCAAGAAACTTTTTTAGCGGTTTTTTGATCTAACATATTTAAGTAACTGGGATTAAAAATGAGAAATATCCTGGGATTGGCTGTCTTAGGGTCTGTAATTACGTTTCCAGCTTTGGCACAGCAGTCTCTTTACGTTTCCTATCCACCAACAACTTACAAAACGACATCTGACCGAATTTTTGTGATGGGGACAGCACCTTCTAAAGGACAGGTGTTGGTCAATGGGACGGCAATCCCACGAAGTCCGGCAGGGCATTTTGCTCCGAGTTTTCCCTTGAAGTTGGGGGAAAATCAGTTTAAAGTGCGTTACCAAAGTAAAGAAATTAATCTCAAGGTGACGCGCACTGCTACCCAAGCTGTAATACCCAAGGGAGTAGAGTTTGCGGAAGGTTCGTTGGAACCCTCGGTGGATATTTCGAGGATGCCAGGGGAGTTATTTTGCTTTGGCGCGATCGCACCACCTCAAGCTAATGTTTCTGTAAATATTGGTGGTCAAACTATACCGCTATTTGTTCAAGAGCAGGTAGTAAATTTGCCTGCTAATTCTGCTGCTTTGGTTTCAGCGCAGCAAAATCAACCATCTGCGGTGTCTGGTGCTGGGCATTATCTTGGTTGCGCCGCCGCCGCCGCCGCCGCCGATTTGGGAAACCCCCAGTTTCAATTAGAAAAAAATGGTCAGCAGGTTAGCCAGCAGGGACCAGGTAAGGTACAAATTATTTCTCCTGCTAAGTTGGAGATTGCAGAAGTAATTGTAGATAATGGGGTTGCTCGTAGTGGGGCAAGTACAGATTTTGCTCGGTTGACACCACTGCCTAAAGGTACAAGAGCATCAATTACGGGACGTGAAGGGGAATGGGTACGCCTAGATTATGGTGGTTGGATTAATAGTAAGGAAGTTAAGATTGTTCCTGGTTCAGTACCGCCTAAGTCAATAATTCGCAGTATTACTTCTCGTAAAGTTGCTGGTGCAACAGAAGTAGTGTTTCCTTTGCAAGTACCAGTACCAGTGACAGTACAACAGGGCGATCGCCAATTAGTTCTTACCCTTTACAACACTACTTCCCAAACAGATATTATCCGCCTAGACGATGACCCCATAATTTCTCGCCTAGATTGGCAGCAAGTATCACCAGGCGTGGTGCAGTATACCTTTAACCTGAAATCTCTCCAACAATGGGGCTATAAGCTGCAATATCGTGGCACAAGTTTAGTGCTATCTCTACGTCATCCGGCTAAGATTTCCAAACAAGCCTCTAAGCCTTTATCTGGGATCAAAATAGTACTTGATCCTGGGCATGGCGGTAAAGAATCTGGCGCATCGGGTCCAACGGGTTATTTAGAAAAAGATGCCAATTTGTATGTGTCAAAACTGGTGGGTTATGAGTTAATGAGGCGGGGTGCGACAATATATATGACACGGGAGACAGATAAGGAAGTGTCGTTACCAGAACGGGTAGCAATTATTGACAAAGTGCAACCTGCGATCGCTGTCTCAATTCACTACAATTCCTTACCGGATCAAGGTGATGCTCTAAAAACTCAAGGTTTTGGGGCTTTTTGGTATCATCCGCAAGCTCATAGTTTGGCAATGTTTGTACATAACTATATAGTGCAAAATGCCCGTCGCCCTTCTTATGGTGTGTTTTGGGATAACCTAGCTTTAGCTCGTCCTGCAACAACACCTTCTGTATTATTGGAATTAGGTTTTATGAGTAACCCACAGGAATTTGAATGGGTTGCAAATCCTACTCAGCAACAGAAAATGGCAAAAGCGATCGCTGATGGTATTACTCAATGGTTTGTGGCGACTAAGTAAAAAAGCGTTGTAGTTGTAGGTTGGGTAGAACGAAGTGAAACCCAACAATATATCTGAAAGGTTGGGTTTCCTGCGTCAACCCAACCTACGCAGCTAAAGCTAATTCCTATAAATATTTTTGCAACAATAAATTTAACTTCTCTTTTGTTGCAGCAGGAACTTTATCTAGAGGGGTAAGAATTGCATATTTTAATGCTGAATGAGCATCTGAAGTAAAGGGATTTTCGCTGAGACGGCGTACTGTTTCTTGAATTACTTTTTGGGCATTGACAGCATTACGTTGTAAGTTGCCAATAATCATCTCTACTGTTACGCTATCATGATCTGGATGCCAGCAATCGTAGTCGGTAACTAAAGCTAATGTAGCATAAGCAATTTCTGCTTCTCTGGCTAATTTTGCTTCTGGTAAATTGGTCATCCCAATTATAGTTGCATCCCAACTGCGGTAAAGATTTGATTCTGCTTTAGTAGAAAATGCAGGACCTTCCATACAGACATAAGTACCGCCACGATGTAGGTTAACATCGGGTAAGTTGAGATTGGCGATCGCATCCGCTACCACCCCAGCTAACTGACCACAAACTGGATCGCCAAAAGCAATATGAGCAACAATTCCTTCACCAAAAAAAGTAGAAATGCGATTTTTTGTTCGGTCAATAAATTGATCTGGTACTACCATATCTAATGGTTTAGCTTCTGCTTTCAGAGAACCGACAGCAGAAGCAGAGATTAAATACTTAACTCCTAGCTGCTTCATCGCATAAATATTAGCTCTAAAAGGTAACTCAGAAGGCATCAGATGATGGTTGCGACCATGACGCGCCAAGAAAGCAACTCGTGTACCTTCCAAAGTTCCTACTATTAACGCATCAGAAGGCGATCCAAAAGGTGTGTCAACTTGCACCTCTTCCACATCTTTTAACG
>JBARVL010000175.1:0-10128 GCA_049646245.1 Crinalium sp.
CAGGAATTGAACAAACAAAACAACTGGTTAGTGAAATTAGCCGCGCTACCGAAGAACAAATTGCGACGGGACAAAATGTAGTTAATACGATTAAAACGACATCTGCACAAGCTAAAGAAGTAGCACGCGCCACAGTTGAACAAGCTAAAGCAATTAGTGCGATCGCGCAAGCAACTGGACAAATGCGGAAAATTACCCAGCAAGTAAATCAAGCAATGAATGAACAATCCCGTGCTGCCCGTGACGTAATCAAAGCTGCCCAAAATACAACTAATCTTGCTGGACAAGTGCGTAAAGCAATGGTAGAACAAACCAACGGCACAAATCAAATCATGCAAGTAGTAGAAGCGATGCGTAAAGGAGCTTCTACTACTGCTCGTGCTGTATCTGAACAAGCAACAGCAAGCGAGCAAATATCTCAAGAAGGAGAACGTTTAGCACGTTTAATTGCCAATATTAGCAAAGCCATGAGCGAACAAGCAACTGCGGCTACTCAAATCACGACAGCAGTAGAAAGTATGCGCCGTCAATCAAATCAAGTTGCTAAAGGAATGAGCGAACAAAACCTGGCGATTAGAGAGATTAACCCAGCTACACAAAATATTGCTAAACAAATGGCAACAATCACCCGCTCTAATCGGGAAAACTCTACAGTTTGTGAATATATACTCAATTCACTCACAGAAATTCGCAGTCTCACTGAAGCTAACATAAATGTAATCCAAGAAAACCAGCACATCACTACTGATTTGGTAGAACAAGCGAAAAATCTCACTACAACTATGGAGACAATTAACAATTATCAATTATCAATTAACAATTAACAATGACTACTCCCAAACCATTAAAAGATTACCGATCATACTCTTCTTCTTCCTTGGCGTTCTTCGCGTCTTGGCGGTTATATGTATTCTTTAGGCGGGAAGGAAGTAATGACCAATGACCAATGACCAATAACCAATGACCAGTGACCAATTTTCCCCTCTTCCCTCCTCCCTCCTCCCTCCAAAAAAAACCATGTCCTCATCCAAGGCTGCCATCAGCATCTTTACAACTGACAATCAACTGATAGTGCGTTCGTGGGATGATTGGTTGTCAAAGGCTACAGGTGTGAATGCGGATGAAGCTTGTGGCAAAAAATTAACTGTACTTGTCCCCGATTTAGAGACACGAGGCTTACTTAAGTTGTTTGAGCAAGTACTCACTAAAGGAACAATTGAAACTATTGCTCCTACAGTTGATCGTTACTTAATTCCTTGTCCACCGTTGACACCTTCCCAGTATTTTGAGCGGATGCAACAACGGGTAACAATTTCACCATTGCAATCAAGCGATCGCATAATTGGTACGATTGTCACAATTGAAGATGTCACCGCCAAACTCAATCGTGAATGTGAGTTAGCACAACAACTATCGAGCCATGATGAAAATACTCGCATCCATGCTGTTGAATTGTTAACAACAGAAGCATCCCCAGAATCTCAGCCCAGCATAGTAACAGCAATGACTGATGAAAACTGGCGGGTACGGCAGAAAGTTGTTGATGGCTTGGCGCTACGAGGTGGTGAACAGACAGCCGATATGCTGCTACGGACTTTAAGGGAGCAGCATCAAGATTTAGGTGTATTAAACAGTGTGCTACAAGTAATGGCACTGAGCAATACAGATACGATTCCAGCTTTGATTGAATGTTTAAATGATCCTGATGAAGATTTGCGGATATATGCAGCACTAACATTAGGAGAACAACAAGATGTACGGGCAATCCCAGCTTTAATTAAAGCCTTAGAAGACCCAAATGCCAATGTCCGCTATCACGCCGTTGATGCCTTAAGTCAGTTACGAGCAGAGGAAGCTGTAGATGCCTTGACAACCTTGGCTGAATCGCGAAATTTTTTTGTATCATTTCCGGCAATTGACGCTTTAAGGCGGATTGGTAATCCTGCTATTGCCCCCAGGTTAGTTCCTTTACTGGCAGATCAAATATTGAGAGAACCAGCCGCGATCGCGTTGGGGGAATTAGGAAATGAAGAGGTAGTTGCACCCTTGGTAGAACTGTTAAATACACAGACAGCACCAGCGCGAGTAATTATCAATGCGATCGCGAACCTCTACTACCGCTATGAAAAAGTTTATGGCGAAGGTAATCAGATTATTGATTTATTCAAGCACTCGATTACTCAGCAAGGTATTGATAACTTGCTTTCTACTATTCGCCAAGCCAAGCACAATGAATTCCGCTCGTTTGTATTAACTCTCAGTTGGTTAGATGGCGAAGCTGTAGAAACAGCGATGACGCAACTATTAGATTATCCTGCCGCCCGTGATTTAGCTAAAGTTGCCCTTGTCAGATACGGTAAACGAGTCACTAAGTTATTAATCGCACAACTAGCAGCCGCAGATTTGGCAACCCGTGAAGCTGCTATTGTCACCTTGGGACGAATTGGCGATCCTAGTGCTGTGCCAGCATTGATGGAAATTTTAACGACAATTCCAGAGTTAGTAATTCCTACAGCAGGAGCATTAGCACAAATTGGCGATCGCCGTGCCTTTGAAGCATTACTAAGTTTAATTGGTCATACTGATGCTGGAGTACGTCAAGCAGCGATTTCTGCCTTGGATTCTCTGGGACATCCAGATATGGCAGGGCGGATGGTTCAACTATTAAGTGATCCCGATCCGTTGGTGCGAGAATCAGCCGTAAAAATTGCGGGATATTTTGCTTACCCAGAATGTGAACAGTTACTATTTGCAGCTTGCTGTGATCCTATAGAGATTGTCCGCACTGCGGCAATAGAACATATTGCTTACTTGGAAAACGAAAATGTTCTAACAACTATTGCTCATGCCTTAGATCACGAAACCCCGAAAGTTCGGACGGTAGCAGCAAAAGCATTGGAACATCTAGATAGTAATCGTACTTTTCCATTATTGCTTAGTGCCTTAAAAGATCCAGAGCCTTGGGTGCGATATTATGCTGCCCGTTCAATTGGTAGACATGGATATGTTGAAGCAATAGACGCTTTAGCACAATTAGCGCAATATGATGAAGCAAACCATGTGCGATCCTGCGCGGTCTCGGCACTAGGGCGGATTGGCACTGAGCGTTCTGTAGCTATTCTTGCACCTTTAGCTTTAGTTAGTGATAGCGAGGGAGATATCACCTCTTGTGCGATCGCTGCTTTGGGAATGATTAAGCACCCCATAGCTTTACCAACATTGTTAGCTGTGGCGCGTAATGGTGAGACTGTTAACCGCCTAACTGCAATTCGTGCTTTGGGTGAATGTAATGGTGTTGGTGTGGCAGAAGCATTACAATGTCTTGCAGAATTAAATCCCCAAGCTGTGATTGTGCAAACAGCAATTGAGGCGCTGGCACGTTTGGCAAATACAGAAGATAACCGTACTTCACAGCCTAGCAGAGCGATCGCTGCCTTAATCGATCTAACAGCAGAACCCACCAGGCGAGAAGCTTGTGTTACCGCATTAGCTAAACTGCGTGAACCACAAATTGCAGCGATCGCCACTGGGTTAAATCATCCCCTTAGTGGTGTCCGCCGTGCCGTAGTAGATGCACTTACGCGCTTAAAGCATCCCCAAGCATCAGCATTTTTAGAGACAGCTTTAGAAGATAGCGATGGTATAGTACGTTTAGCCGCCGTCACTGCTTTGGGATATTTAGGTAATCGCAGTGCAGAACGTAAACTGGTGATTTTAGCCCGTACAGATCCCGATCCCGCAGTCCGTCGCGCTGCCCAAAAGGTATTACAAATGTAAATATTGTTTGAACTTGTATCTCTGGTTACTGCTATAAATCAGGGTAGCAAAAAGTTTCTTTCTTTAAGCTGTAGATACTATCTGCGAGCGGCTTTATTCTTTATTAATAAAACTTCATCTGCTACGACAATGCAATTTAGCCCTAAAAATTTAACTTTGGCTGACAGTACTTTTATCTTGTTACGTGATTTAATCCATGAACACATAGGCGTAAGTTATGAAAGCGACAAACGCGAGTTGTTGGCGGATAAACTTTTGCCGCGAGTGATTGAACGAGGTTTTAGCTCGTATTTAGACTACTACTACTTGCTGAAATATGATGATAAAGCAGATACCGAGTGGAGATATTTAATTGATGCCCTTTCAGTCCAAGAAACTTTTTTTTGGCGAGAATTCGATCAAGTTAATGCTTTAGTTGAAGCGATCGCACCTCAACATTTAGCTAATTCTCCCTACCAACCATTGCGGATTTGGAGTGCTGCTTGTGCTACAGGTGAGGAACCATTGACGATCGCAATGGCATTAAATGAAGCAGGTTGGTTTCAAAAAATGGCGATTGAAATTTATGCTAGTGATGCTAGTCACAGTGCGATCGCCAAGGCGGAATCAGGTTTATATCGCGATCGCGCCTTCCGTAGTCTATCACCTCAATTAAAAACCAAATATTTCCAAGATGAAGCAGGATTAGCACGGATATCGCCAGAAATCCACAATCGCATCAAGTGGAGTTGTGCAAATTTAGTTTCCCAAACCGATGTGCAAAAATTTCCCCAGATGTCAGTGATCTTTTGTCGCAACGTCTTCATTTATTTTTCAGAACCAGCCATTCGCAAAACTCTCAAATTGTTCTTGCCAAAACTACTAACACCAGGTTATTTATTTGTCGGCGCATCTGAATCACTATTAAAACTGACTAACGCACTGGAATTACAAGAAATGGCTGGCGCATTTGTCTACGTTAACAAAACAATTAACAATTAACAATTAACAATTAACAATTAACAATTAACAATTATCAATTATCAATGACACTTGACTTAAAACAAAAGTGCGACGAGCCAAAATTATACAGAAAAAAATTATGAATAAATTATTACGAGTATTAATAGTAGACGACTCAGCATACGTGCGTAAAGTTGTCAAGCAAATGTTATCCCGTAGCCCATTTATAGAAGTAGTAGGGGCTGCCCATGATGGTGAAGAAGCATTAGAAATGGTGCAGGAACTCCAGCCAGACGTAGTGACATTAGACTTAATTATGCCCCGGATGGATGGAGTAGAATTTCTCCGTCGTCAAATGGCAATAAACCCCGTCCCTGTAATAGTTCTCAGCATTGCCAGCGAGAGTGGTGAAATGGCACTAGCCGCCCTTGACGCGGGTGCAGTTGATTTTGTGCAAAAGCCAACAGCTTTAGCAACCGAAAAGATTTTTGATATCAGTGAGGAATTAATCGAAAAAGTCAAATCTGCTGCTGATGTACCGCTTAAACGTTTGCTTGCGCCCCAATTATCTAACAGCAAACAAGCGACTTCAGTTGCCACAAAACCTCAGTCAGGAACACTAGATATTATTGTAATTGGGATATCAACAGGCGGTCCCCAAGCCCTCACGTTCTTAATTCCTCAGCTACCTGCTGAAATGACTGTGCCGATCGCAATGGTATTACATATGCCTGTAGGTTATACAGAAATGTATGCCCGCCGATTAAATCAGCTATCAAACTTAGAAGTAATTGAGGCTTATGAAGGCGCGATTGTCAAGCCAGGAGTAGCATTACTAGCTGCTGCTGGACGACACTTAAGCTTCCGCCGTGCCTCTGATGGTAAAGTAGTTGCCCACTTAGATGCCCGTCCCATAGATACCCTACATCGTCCCGCAGTCGATGTGTTATTTCAATCAGCCGCAGAAGTTTATCGCGATCGCGTTTTGGGAATAGTAATGACAGGGATGGGTTCCGATGGCAAACAAGGGGCAGCTTGGATTAAATCTCATGGAGGCAAGATTATTACCGAAGCTGAAGAAACTTGTGTTGTATACGGGATGCCTCGTTCAGTCGTTGAAGCCGGGTTGAGCGATCGCAGTGTACCACTAACCCTGATGGCACAAGCAATTTTAGAGGAAATCTGATGGCAAAAATTTTAATTGTCGATGATTCTAGTATGTCGCGGCGAATGCTCCGCAACATACTAGAAAAAGCTGGACATCAAGCGATCGAAGCTAAAGACGGAATTTCCGCTATAGAAGCTTATTTTCTCAATCATCCCGATTTGGTCTTACTCGACTTAGTGATGGAAGGAATGTATGGACTAGATGTCCTAGAAAAATTACGTCAACTAGATAGTACTGTACAAGTAATTATAGCCAGCGCCGATATTCAAAAATCGACACGGGAAACTGCCCAAACAGCAGGAGCAAAAGCATTTGTAAATAAGCCGTTTGCATCTGCAAATGTTTTGGAAGTAGTCAATACAGTACTGAAAGGATCGGGAATATGCTAATTACAGCCCAACATCGAGATGCGTTAATAGAATTAATTAACATCTCTTTTGCCCGTACTGCGGCATCATTATCAGAACTAACAGGCGATCATGTAGTTCTACAACAACCCGATGTCTACATTCGCCCTATTAGTACATTAAATACTATACTTGCAAGTTTTTTACCAGGTGATCTTGCCACCGTACAGCAACTTTTTACTGGAGCGATTTCCGGTAATGCGATGTTGCTACTAAACTACGAAGGCGCTGTAGAACTAACAGAATTATTCGTTCCAACTGCTAGTAAGAATAATCATAGTTTAGACAGTTCAGCTTGTGAAGTATTAACCGAAATTGGGAATATCTTGTTAAATGCCTGTTTAGGAATGTTTGGCAACCTGCTTAACATCCCAGTTTGCTTTTCCGCGCCACGTTTACATCTCGATGTTTTAGATCAACTAATCAATTCCATTGCAGGGGAAGAAAAATTATCTTATTCTCTATTTATCTCCACCACCTTTAGTATGCGGGATAAATCTGTAACTGGTTATTTAATATTGCTATTAAGTTTAGATTCCCTAGAATCCTTAGTTCAGGCTGTAGAAGTTTGGGCAGAGTTACCTAATACTGGAGACACCAGCAATTCTGAAGTGGAAATTGTTATATAGCAACGGACATATCGGTTAGGACACTAAATTTTGCTGTCAAGGGTACAAAAAAATGTCCTAACACTTGTGGCGGCGGGTAGAAATTAAATCAATTTTTTAAGGCAAGTTATGTTAATAACCGAGCAACAACAAGATGCTTTGACAGAATTTATTAATATAGCTTTTGCACGTACCGCCTCCTCTTTATCAGATTTAGTTGGCGAGCGTGTCATACTAGAAGTTCCTAAAGTATCTATCCATCCCCTAACCGCATTACCTAACGAATTTTCCAGCTTTTTCCCAGGAGAAGTTGCTACCATCCATCAGATTTTTACAGGTTCAGTCTCAGGTGATGCGCTGTTACTATTAGATTATCAAAGCGCGGCTCAACTGACAAATTTGTTAACAGCTAATCGTGAAGCCCAAACAGATAATTTAGACATCACAGCTTCTGAAGTACTGCTAGAAGTCGGAAATATTTTGTTAAACGCTTGTCTAGGAATGTTGGGAAATTTGCTAGAAATGCAAGTTGCTTTTGCAGTACCACGTTTACATTTAGAGGTTCTATATGGACTACTAAATTCTCTAACCATCCAAAATCGAGGCTTACGCTATGGTTTAGTGATTGGCACAGCATTTAAGCTGCAAAATAGCCCTGTAAGTGGTTATCTGGTGATTGTACTAGGCGTTGGCTCTCTTAATTGTTTGATTCGAGCAATTAATACTTGGGCAGATCTTGAAATATAAAGGAATAATTTATAACTGACATGATGAGCAAATTAAATCATAGTATAGCATTGAATAACGCCCT
Organism: Crinalium sp.; assembly: GCA_049646245.1. GTDB lineage: Bacteria > Cyanobacteriota > Cyanobacteriia > Cyanobacteriales > PCC-9333 > Crinalium. Next base: position 7,714 of record JBARVL010000175.1, read on the forward strand.
TGTTAAGTGGTGGAATGAACTAGCATGGCAAGGAATTTTTACCACCGATGCCAACTTAAATATTCATAGCTGGAATCATTGGCTAGAAATGCGTACTGGATACGCTGCTCAAGAAATGATTGGGCGAAATTTGCTCTTAATTTATCCAGAATTAGTTGCCCGTCGATTAGATCGCTTTTACGATCAAGCATTAAATGGACAAGTAGCTATTTTGTCCCAATCTTTACACGGGTATTTACTAGCAACACCCCCAAACGCTTGCTATAGCACTTTAACAAATATGTTACAAAGTGCTAGAATTGCACCTTTAATAGAAGATAACCAAGTAATCGGCACACTTACAATTATTGAAGATGTCACTGAAAAAGTGATGCGCGAAGCCGAGTTACAACACCAAATTGAGTCGATAGAAAGAGCCGAATTAACTTGGCGATCAACTCATGCGCGTCTGCAACATTTACTAACATCTAGTCCAGCAGTTATTTATACTTGCCAACCTGATGGTGATTATTATACTACCTTTGTAAGTAACAACGTCATGGCTCAACTTGGGTATTCTCCCCAACACTTCCTACAAAAACCCAAGTTTGCAGATAGTTATATTCACTCAGCAGATGTACCCCACATTTTGGCTGAGTTACCTTATTTATTTGTACAAGGTCATCATGTACTTGAATACCGTTTTTTGCATCAAGATGGTAGCTATCGGTGGATACGAGATGAAATGAAATTGGTGCGTAACCCAGATGGTAGCGTGCAGGAAATTGTAGGCGCTTGGTATGACATTACTGAATCTAAAAATACACAAGCACAATTACAAGAGCAAGCTGCTTTACTGAATATTATTAGAGATGCTATTGTCGTGCAAGATTTAAAGAAGAAAATTTTATTTTGTAATCAAGCTGCCGAAAAATTATATGGTTGGAAAGCAGAAGAAGCTATCGGGAAAAATTCTAATCAGCTTTTATATAAAACAGTCATAGATCGAGTAGAAAATGCTAATCAAACTGTACTCCAAGAAGGTGAGTGGCAGGGTGAATTGTATTTATCGGCTAAAGACGGTAGCGAAATTATTGTTGATAGCAATTGGACGCTTGTACGGGATGAAAGAGGCAATCCTAAGTATATACTTACTGTTAATACTGATATTACTGAAAAAAAACAACTACAAACTCAATTTCTCCGCACTCAACGGATGGAAAGTTTGGGTACTCTAGCTGGGGGTATTGCCCACGATTTAAATAATGTGCTGACACCTATTTTAATGTCAGTGCAATTATTGCAACTTAAGCTGGAAGATGAACAAAGTCAAGAGTGGTTAGATATTTTAGAAACTAATGTTAAGCGTGGGGCGGCGTTAGTTAAACAAGTGTTGTCTTTTGCTAGAGGTTGTGAAGGCGATCGCAAACTTATACAAGTTCGACACTTAATCTCGGAAATTAAGCAAATTGTCAAAGAAACCTTTCCCAAATATATCGAATTACACACCGATGTCATCTCAGATTTGTGGAGTGTTTCTGGAGATGCTACACAATTACACCAAGTATTAGTAAATCTTTGTGTTAATGCTCGTGATGCTATGCCTAATGGGGGGAAATTGAGTATTAGCGCTCAAAATATTTATCTCGATGAAAACTATGCTCGGATGAATATTGAAGCTAAAGTTGGTCATTATATTGCTATTACTGTCTCTGATACCGGAATTGGTATTAAAAATGAAATATTAGATCGGATTTTTGAACCATTTTTTACTACTAAAGAACTTGGTCAAGGAACTGGCTTAGGTTTATCAACAGTTATTGGGATTATTAAAAGTCATGGTGGTTTTGTCAAGGTATCTAGTAAAGTAGGGGAAGGTACTGAATTTAAGGTATATTTACCAGCAGTTCAAGAAAATGTGATCGAGCAGTTAGAACATTTACAACTGCCTCAAGGCAACGGAGAATTAATTCTGGTAGTTGATGACGAAGCGCCAATTCGTGAAATCACAGAAATAGCTTTGCAAAAGTATTCTTATCGAGTATTAACTGCTAGTGATGGTATTGAAGCTTTAGCTTTGTATGCACAACATAAAGATGAGATTAGTCTGGTATTAATTGATATGATGATGCCATACATGGATGGCTTAACTACTATCAGAACTTTGAAAAAAATTAACCCCAATGTAAAAATTATTGCTGTAAGTGGGCTAATTTCTCAATTCAAAATAGAAGACTTTGAGAGTATTAATGTTAAAACCTTTTTGTCTAAGCCTTACATCGCAAATGAGTTGTTAACTACATTGCATGAAGTATTGTCTAATTTTTAAGGCTCTGTAGAGACGCGTTGGCGTGTTCATGCGCGATAGCGCTTTAGCCTGCGCGTAGCGCATAATTTCGCGTCTCTACAAAGATTAACTGATAACAGGACTTACGC
>JBARVL010000176.1:0-2390 GCA_049646245.1 Crinalium sp.
GAACGCGATCGCAAATAAAGTGTAAATCACGATTGCGTACTAGCGCCCCTGGCAATAGCCCCGCCTCTGTCAACACTTGGAAACCGTTACAGATCCCTAAAACGTATTTCCCTTGGTTGGCGTGTTCCACAACTTGCTGCATAACAGGAGAAAATCGCGCGATCGCACCGCATCTGAGATAATCTCCGTAGCTAAAGCCACCTGGAATAACTACTACATCAATGTCAGAAATATCTGTTTCCTCGTGCCAAACCATTCTAGTTGGCACACTGAGCAAATCACGGGTAACATAAGCGACATCGCGATCGCAATTTGAACCAGGAAAAACCACAACTCCAAATTTCACTAATTAGCCCCCACCATTGTCGCCACTTCTACCAAATCAAAGCGATAATTTTCAATTACTGGATTGGCTAACAACTGATCGCAAATTTTATCGAGTTGTTCTTTTGCTGATTTTTCATCATCCGCAGTTAACATCAACTCTACATACTTGCCAATTCTTACCTGTTCCACATTCTCATATCCCATGTGGCTTAGTCCAGACTGTACCGCAGTACCAGCAGGGTCTAAAACCGAGGGACGGAGGGTAACATAGATCCGAGCTTGATATTTGCGATTCACCTAGATTTCCTAATTTTTTCTAAATTGCGCTTTTAAAGTCGCATTTTATCATTAGATCTCTTGCAAAAGTCGATAAATTTAATATATTATCTGCGTCCATCTGCGTTTATCTGCGGTTTATCTGCGTTCTAAAAAAACAACTTAACGATTTTTGCAAGAAATCCATTGTAAAACTTGACCGAGTGCAGTTTGCTGCCTTTACCTGTTTTCAAGTGTTTTAATGGAGAAACAGTTAAAGATTTTGGCAATCCGAGTCAGAATAAGATTTAAAGATAGTGCCATGAAAGCCCAACGCACCCGCAGTCAAGACCGGATTTTGAACTTATTAAAGGCACTTAATCGCAGTGTCTCGGCTCAAGATATTTATATAGAACTTCGCCATCATAATCAGGGTATGGGTTTGGCAACTGTTTACCGCTCACTGGAAGCTTTAAAACTTGAAGGTGTAATCCAGGTGCGGACTTTAGCTAGTGGCGAATCTCTGTATAGTTGTGTACAACAAGATAAGCATCACCTGACTTGTTTACAATGTGGAGCATCTATTGGAATTGATGAATGTCCCGTGCATCAACTCGAAACCGAGCTACAAAAATCTCATTCCTTTAAAATTTATTATCACACCTTAGAATTTTTTGGTTTGTGCGATCGCTGTGTAACTGAAATTAGTTGTTAAAACACACCCATGACTTCTATAGCAACACATCTATCACAAATGAGATTTTAGTTAAAAGTTAAATCTAGGCAATATGTTGTAATTTTTATTCTATCTGCCTAGTTAATATACTGTTGAGGATTGTGTTAATTATTGGCAGTTATGGTATAGGAGATGAATCTGTACAGCTTTCTTAACTCATTAGGCATTGCCAACCCCACTGGTACTGGCTGGCTGGCAGTGATTTTTACATTTATTTTGGCTTGGGTAGTAACCTACCGTTTTATTCCCCAAGTCCGCACTTTTGCTTTACGAGTTGGCTGGGCAGATCAACCTAACGCCCGACGGTTGAACCGAGAACCCTTACCTAATGCTGGCGGACTGGCAATTTATGCTGGGGTGATAGCTGCATTGATCTTAGCTACCTTCTTAAGACCAATAGTTATTGAAGCGGTATTAGCTCAAGTTCTAACTATTCTTCTCGGCGGTTCGATGTTAGTGCTTGTAGGCTTTATTGACGATCAATATGGCTTACCGCCACTGTTTCGCTTACTAACTCAAATTCTAGCATCACTGTTATTGATTGCGAGCGGTACAATCATCCAACTAAATTTCGGTACTCCTATTGATCCCATACTATCAGTTTTACTAACAATTCTCTGGGTAGTGGGAATTACTAACGCCGTCAATTTGATGGATGGGATGGATGGATTGGCAGGCGGGATTAGTTTCATCACTGCCATGAGTTTGTTAGCTGTTTCCGCTCAATTTGAAGCGCGTGCAGCAGCAACATTAGTATTAGCTGCTGTAGCAGGTTCAGCACTAGGCTTTTTACGCCACAATTTTCACCCCTCACATATCATTATGGGGGATGCCGGAGCTTATTTTTTAGGCTATGTGCTTGCTGGTACGAGTATCTTAGGCAATTTAAAAGTAACCACATTATTTGCCTTAGTCCCGACAGTATTATTTGTGCTAGTACCTGTGCTAGATACAACCCAAGTGTTCGTGCGACGGCTAATGGCAGGGAAAAATCCTTTAAGTACTCCAGGGAAAGATCACCTGCACCATCGCTTACTAGCTTGGGGTTTTTCTCAACGGCACGCAGCAATTA
>JBARVL010000177.1:0-5382 GCA_049646245.1 Crinalium sp.
AAGCGGTGCTGAATTTTGTCACTTGCACCAACTATATAGACCTGTAACCCCTTATCGTGAGCATCACGAATCGCATTTTCGATCGCCAACGAAGCCGTTACCCCCAACAAAGGCACATCGCTAAGATCCATTACTAACGCATCTGCTTCCTTCATCGCGTTGTGTTCCCGTGCGATCGCTTTCGATAAGCCAAAAATCATCGGGCCACTTAAGTAAAACAGCAATACGCGCCCATTACCCTTATCCAGCAGCAACTTCTGCTCATCAGTCAATCGCACATCATCATCTGTATCGGTAATCAGCTTCACTTCCTGAGATTGCAAATTACTCAACCGTTCGATGGTGAGGATATTGGCGATAAACACACCTACGCCTACTGCCACAATCAAATCCACAAATACAGTTAAGAGCAATACCCCGTACATGATCAGGGATCCCTTAACCGATACCTTGTGCGATCGCTTCAAGAAACTCCAGTCAAGAATATCAAGCCCAACTTTCAGCGCAATCCCTGCCAACACTGCCATCGGAATCGGTTGAGTCAGCTTGGCAGCGCCCAAAACGACCACTAGCAGTATTAACGCCCGCGTTAAACCCGATACCGCCGAGGCTGCACCAGCTTGAATATTGACCACCGTTCCCATCGTCGCCCCCGCACCAGGTAAGCCACCGCAGAAACCAGATGCAATATTGGCGATGCCTTGACCAATTAACTCTTTATCAGACTTATGTTCCGTCCGAGTTAAACTATCGGCTACAACTGCTGTTAGCAAGGTATCAATACAGCCCAACATCCCCAACATCACCCCATCCACAAACATTGTGGTGATCTGACCAGGTGAAAAGGTGGGTAGTTGTAAAGGAGGAAGTCCCACAGGAATTTCCCCAATACGCCGAATCTCCACGTTTTGAAATACCGTCAGGGAAATCACCGTTCCGACAATCAATGCGATCAGTTGCGGAGGAACCAAACGCTTTAGCTTTTTCGGCATCAGGAAAATGATCCCTATGGTCAAGCCACCCAGAATTGCCTCTACTGGATTCGCCTTCGCTAACAGGTCGGGAATTGCCATCACCGTCCCCAGCACACCGCCTTTCGGGGAAGCTTGACCTAAAAAGGGTGCAATTTGCAGAATCACCAGAATCACGCCAATCCCCGACATAAAGCCAGAGATAACGCTATAGGGCATCAGGGTAATGTATTTCCCTAACTTGAAAACGCCAAAGATAATTTGAAACAACCCCGCCAGCATGACAACGGTAAACGCCATCGCTAAACCATTTTCGGGATTGCTGGCTGTGAGTGATGCTACAATCGCCGTCATCACTACGGTCATCGGGCCAGTGGGTTCGGAAATTAACGTGGGAGTACCACCAAATAACGCGGCAAAGAAGCCGACGCAAATCGCACCATACAAACCACCGATTGGCCCGACTCCAGAGGCAACACCGAAAGCTAGGGCAAGGGGTAAAGATACAATAGCGGCAGTGACACCTCCAAAGATGTCGCCCCGCAGATTGTTAAAACGAATGACGTTGGTAATTGACATGGGCAGTGACAAACCAAAATAGTAGAGCAGTAATCACCTTGAACGATTGAGCGATCGCGCTTGCAGAAGTTTCGCCTTGGCAATAGAATCAGCCGTAGCACAAGAGAGCAGATTTAAAGGAAAACCTGCCTCCACGTCCTCAGAGATCCAACTTTTGGGTGATTATAATTATTTAATGTTTTGTACTATACGCTAATCTGCTGCTCAATAGTCACTTTTAAACCCAGAATGCAGCCAATTTTCCCTTGAAAAATCTTTGCTTTTCCATAGAGTTTTTTCTACTGGAGTTTAAACTATCACCGCCTATTTGCAATAGTCTCAACTCCAAAATTTAACGGTACAATCAGTAACGCCGGGAAGCAGGAGAAATTAGAAAGAGGTATCAGGGAAAAAATTAACTCATGTCGCCTAATGTTGTCGTAGGAAACGCCCTAACTGAAGGAGAAATGCGTAGGGGTTGGTTCATGGGTCACTTTATCACTCCGGCTGATGATCCTCGTTCCCTCTCAGATTTAGAATTAAAGTGCGCTGTTCACTCATCAGGAGAAGGTAGAGCAGAGTGGGCAACAAATACGGAAGCAACTACACTTTCTCTCCTGATTAGTGGGCGATTTCGTATACAATTCCCAGATCAAGAAATTGTACTTGCAAACGTTGGTGACTACGTTCTCTGGTTGCCAGGTGTAGCGCATCATTGGTGCGCCGAAATTGATTCTACTATTTTGACGATTAGGTGGCCTTCAATACCTGGCGATAGCCTTAATTTAAAAAGCAAGTCTGCAAATTAACACCAATAGGACTTACGCGCCGGAAGGCGGTAAAATAACTCTTGTAGGGGCGGGTTGCACGTTCACCGCTATACCCCAAACCATTAATATATATAAACCCGCCCCAATAAGAGTGGACAATTTATGCGTAAGTCCTGACCAAGTTCCTTGAAACTTATTGTAAAAATCAGTTATTACATCTGCGTTTATCTGCGTTTATCTGCGGTTAATTATCTAAAATTTAACTAAGGCTACGATATCTATTCACTAGAAAGATCAATTTTAATCTCTGGACGTTGATCTAATCGGATAGCTTGTTCCAAGGCTGCCTTTTCTTGCACTCGACGCAGATATGGTTGCAATTGTTCTAACTTACAACCTGTGAGAATACTTAACCATTCTAGATTCATTCCCCGCATCAACATCTCAATACGCCAAGTTTGCTGGGCTTGTTCAATTATAGGAGGATGCCCTGATGGTGTAATGATATCAGTAGTAATTTCTTGCCAACGTAAGTGTATCTCTATTTCTGACATCGGTTGTCCAGTCTCATTAATAAATAATGCTGGCTGCTCATCTTTGCGAGTTTTTAGCCATTGAGTGAGGGGATTTTTTGTGTAAGTGCCATAGCGATATCCCATAATCCATTGATTTAGAGGAACTTGCCGCCTTGCGCCATGAGGTACTTGCAGTATATGTTGCTGATGATCGAAAATAGAGTGCGATCGCAACAGACTAGCAATTTCTTCAGCACTAACACCAGCACCAAATAACACATAAGCTAGAGCATAATCTTGTGGATTAGATTTGCGAGCCTTTTGCAAAATCGTTCGCACTATAGGAGCAGGTAAATCTAAAACTTCCTCTACTACAGTTACATTGCGCTCAACCCTAGCTAAACTTATTGTTGGTTCTGCTGAATTTACCTCAACCCGTTCAGTAACAAGAAACAACTCTACTAAATCAGCAATAAATGATTCTCGATCTTGCCAGAGTTGATGAAATTCTGTGGTAAATTCAGTTACCGCATACCCCAATAGCAATGTATTGAGCAAACTAGCCAACTTCTCTGCCGATAGGCGCGATACCTGCTTACCAGACATGGCTGCGGTTAAATATTGCACAGTGTAGCGATGAACTTGAGCAAGTCCACGCCCTATAGCTTGTCGGTTTTCTGTGGGATAGTGTCCTGCTTCTCCTACTAGACTTCGCACAAATTCAGGAATTTGTTCCAACGCTCGTAAATGAGCATCCGCATAAGCTTCCAGTGCTTGAGCCAAGCTATAAATTTGATCTGCCTGTTGCCCTAAAACTTCCCCAAGTTGTGTAAAAACTTCTGCTTCCTCCATCACAGCTAGAAGCAAGCCCTGCTTACTTCCAAATTGACGGAATAACGTGACTTCATTCACTTCAGCCAATTCAGCAATCTGCCGAGTTGTGGTTTCTGTCACCCCTTGAGCAGCAAATAATTGAAGTGCTGCTTGCACTAGGCGCTGTCGAGTAGATTTTTGTCGAGCGACCATAAAATAAATTTGCAAGTTTCACTTGCAGGTTATCTTAAAAATTGTTAAGCTTAAAAAGTAAGTAACACTTGCATCTTTAACTCCACTGTAGCGATCTTTTAGAGGTCAAGCAAGCTAGAGGGAGAAGCAAAAGCTAGTCCTGAATCAGGTCAACAGGATGCAAAACTCTTAAACTAGGAAAGTTTATGACTTCAAATTCAATGGGGACAATTCAATCGTCCTCAGAGCAACTAAAACTGAGTTGGGTAAATGTTGGCTTTTTCGGGACTGTTCACGCTCTAGCACTGTTGGCTCCCTGGTTCTTTTCTTGGTCTGCCTTGGGCGTAATGATTGTTCTGCACTGGTTGTTTGGTAGCATTGGCATCTGCTTGGGATACCATCGCTTACTGACTCACCGTAGCTTACAAGTGCCTAAGTGGTTGGAGTATACCCTGGCTACGATTGGAGCATTGGCTCTACAGGGGGGACCGACCTTTTGGGTCGCTGGACACCGCCAGCATCACTTGCATACAGAGGATAGAGATAAAGATCCATACGCTGCTAGTCGGGGCTTCTGGTGGAGTCATATGTTGTGGATTATGTATCCCCGCGCTGAGTTCTTTGAACGCGCTACATATAATAAGTATGCTCCCGATTTAGCTCGCGATCCTTATTACAAATGGTTAGACAGCAATTTCTTAGCCTTGCAAATTCCCGTTGCTGTGCTGCTATATCTTTTGGGCGGATGGTCGTTTGTGATCTATGGAACCTTCCTACGGGCTGTACTTTTATGGCACAGTACTTGGTTGATTAACTCAGCAAGTCACATGACTGGCGATCGCCGTTTTGAAGTTCCAGACGGTTCCCGCAACCTTTGGTGGACAGCTATACTTACTTATGGTGAAGGCTGGCACAACAACCACCATGCTTATCCTAATGTCGCAAAAGCTGGTTGGAAATGGTGGGAATTAGATATGACTTGGTGGGCTATTAAGGGCTTAGAAAGTCTTGGGTTAGCGAAGCGCATTGTTCTTCCACCCGCAGAAGTTATAGCTGAGTTATAAACATCACACCGCCGACACCCGCACATAGTGCGGCTAGACAAACAAAGCCTGCCTACGCAGGCTTTAAAAACTTATTTATCAAAAGTGCGATCGCACTCATTTATAGAATAATTTATTGTGTCGATTAACCAAACTTAACAGCTACTCAAAGTTAACTGAAATCTTTATATAACTGGCTCTGGTATTCCCCAGATTTTAATTGACCTGTCAATGCTGTAGCTTGCAATGAACTCGCGATCGCTACTCATTGCAAGGTGAACAATTGGTGCAGTATGCCCCTCAAAGGTATGTATCTTTTTGTTCGTCAATAAATCCCAAACAATTATCTCATAATTATCTGTGCAGTATATTAAGACTCGACCATCTCGACTGATAATGCAGGGGGCAACTTCTTTTTCTGATGAAGCGTAGAGAATGCGATCGCTCCTCAATTCCCATACGCACACTTGATTTTCCCTCATTCCACAAGCCAAAATTTTTCCATCAGGACAAATTGCTA
>JBARVL010000178.1:0-4130 GCA_049646245.1 Crinalium sp.
TATCTCCATAAATTAAAGGTGCGTTATCTAAAACCATTGTAGAGACGCGTTCGCGTAGCGTGCGCGTAGCGCATAATTTCGCGTCTCTACATTAAAGTTAAATTCTAGAAAATTAACCACAGATAAACACAGATGCACACAGATGGGATAATTAATTTTTCCTCATTGATGTAGGATTTTTTGGGAGATGTCTATTAATTAGCTTTTATGTAGATTTACTTTGAGATTTTACCAGTGCCAAACCTGCTGAAAAAGCATTAGCTTCCTCAAATTGTGGTGGAATTACTAACTTGCCAGTTTTGTCAATATATCCCCATTTATTACCAATTTTTACTCGTGCCATTCCTTCAGAAAAGCTATCTGCTGCATCAAATTGTGGCTGAATCACAACAAATTCCATCCCTGGAATATACTTGTAAGGTACAGCAGGAATTTTTAAGACTCGGCAAATAAAGGCTGCTATTTCCCCTCTAGTGGCGTTTTTAGTAGGCTGGAAGCGTCTGATGTTGGGGTAGTTAACAATTATGCGTCTTTCAGTTGCGGCTGCGATCGCACGAACAGCATAATTCGGAATTTGCACTAAATCATCATAATATTTTTTGAGAGTAGCGATCGCGTCTACTGTTACCCCATAATTTAACCCTGATGCTAAAGCAGCTATTGCTTGCACTCGTGGGATAGGTTGATTGGGTTTGAAGAACTTTTTGGGATACCCAGATAGATAATTTGTCTGATATGCTTGTGCAATTGCCTTAGCCGCCCAATGATTAGCAGGTACATCAATAAAGGTAAGCGCAGGGCGAATTGGTGACTTTTTTGGTAATGCTGTATCAATAATCACAGCAAATTCAGCCCGACTTACAGGTGCATCAGGGCGAAATGTACCATCGGGGTAGCCTCGAAATATATTGCGCGTGGTAGCAGCGACAATACAATCTCTTGCCCAATGGTTTTGAATATCAGTAAACATGAGATGATTTGACATAGAGAGCTTTAATGTATGCGATCGCTTATTCTGTAGTAGAGACTCGAAATTTCCCGTCTCTACAGAAGTGTGTAGGGTGTAACCCTGATCGCTGGCATAATTACGATCAAAGTTAACCACATAATGCACTACAGATGTTGTAAAAACTGGAATTATATACTAAGCTAACGCGCAAATAAACTTGTACATTTTTAACTGGCAAGAAAGTTATCAAACACTCTTACTCTCTCTCCTCCCTCCTCCCTCGCTAAAACATAAAATTTAGAAACACAACGGCTTATGAACGCTAATTTGAATGAATTTCTCGAAGCTTGCGAAAACCTTGGCACTCTGCGCTTAATTGTAACTAGCAGTGCTGCTGTTTTAGAAGTGCGTAGTTCGATTCGTAAGCTATTTTACGCAGAACTTCCAAAAGGAAAGTACGCTAATATGCACACCGATGACTTTGAATTTCACTTAAATATGGATGCAATTAAGCAGGTGAAATTTGAGACAGGTGAAGCAAAACGTGGGAATTTTACTACCTATGCAATCCGCTTTTTGGACGAAGAAGAAAAGCCAGCTTTGAGTGCATTTCTACAGTGGGGTAAGCCAGGAGAATACGAACCTGGGCAAGTGGAAGCATGGCAGGCATTAAAAGAACAATATGGCGAAATTTGGCAACCTACACCCTTAGAAACAATTAACAGTTAACAATCACCAATGGCTAACTACTACCTAAAATGTTGAGAGTTTTTTATAATTTATGCTTAGTTTTAGTTCTACTACTCTGGAGTAGTTCAGCGCAAGCAGGACAACTAACTCAACGTTTAGCACAGTTTCCTCACTGGGAAAGTAAACCACCTGTAAGTGCTGCTAAGGGAGATTTAATTTATCCAAATTGGATAGAAGGTACTTGGAATGTTACCAGTACTTTAGTAGATTTGGCTGCACCTTTAGCACCGGAAGTAGTTACGCCTGGGTTTGAAAGTAACCGTCAATATCTAAATCAGCCTGTAAGTTTTACAGTAAGATTTGTTAAGGCATCATCTACAAGTCAGAGTGGGATAATATTACCTCTACAAACCAGTACTCAGGTAATTGCAGATCGTGCTTTTAATGGTTTAAATATTGGACGTGCTTATTTAGGCGATCGCGCAATTCAATCTGTTAAAGTTGATCCTAATTCTCCTAATCGTCAGATTACCTTATTAAAGGGCGATCGCCAATTAATCTCTCTTGTCACAGCTAGAGGTAGCGAAAATCCTACATCTGATCAATTTGTAGCTACAGAAGTTTCTCAGCAGATTTTTGGCGGAACATCTCAGCTTTACTTAAACACAGTAGAAACTACAACCGCTTACACATTTATACAGTCAAAAACTCCCAAAATTGAAGCTGATCAAGTTACAGCCGTTTATCTCTCACCCCAAGATCCAGATTATTTTAAAGCTATTGATAAACCAGTTGCTCTTTATCGTTATCGCTTGCAATTATTACCCATAGAGTAAGCCTAGTTTAAGTTAACTTACGCCAATAGCTGAGGAAAATTCCTCAGCTATTTATACTAAACTGCTATGCTATGATATTGCACTAAGAATAGCTTTATTTAAAATTTGTGCAGTGCTAAATATTAATGATTAATTCCGCACTCAAAGGTTTTATTAAGACTTGACACCCATCTCAATCACCGCACTCCGCATGAAATTCAGCCGCTCTTCAAAGTCAATTTGCTTAATTTTATCTACAAATTGCTTGGTTTCAGAAGGCAATTGATAGTCAGAAGGGACTTGGATAACTGTACCTTTTTCCATTCCTTGTGCTAACCGCAACCAGATATCCAACTTAGAGCTAGAACTTACAGAAGTGTAGGCACGAGTAATCTGATTGTCTGCTCCGGTGATAATATCACGTTGTGCTTGTAGCTGTTCTTCTGGTGGTAATGCTTGGATTATATTGAATACAGCCGCAGCTTCTTCTTGTGCAGAAGTGGTATTAGTTGGTGTTAATTGATCTTTGATATCTAAGTAACCAAACCACAAAACTGCTAGCTGAGTATCTGCATCAAATTGTTGAAAAATTTGTAATGCTTCTTTAGAGGTGTTGTTTGTTGTAAACGTCATAAAACTCTCCGATTTATGTTAATTCAATCTTGTTTTTTTTCAAAATGAGGATTTGTTGTTCCTCTCTATTAAGTTTTACTAAGTTAACAACAGGCGGTTAACCATGCAAAAGATAGATATAGGGATCAATACTGATGAGAGATGCCGCTACACCATCTAGCTAACAATCAGTGATCCCCAAATATTGATTAATGGTAGATCCAAACTCAAGCAAGTCCTAGCTGGTAGCAGCTTTAGGCATATTTTTATCCGCTCTAGAAAATACTATTAGTAAAATATTCGCTGATTAAATAAATATTAATCAAAAATTAATTTGACAAATTGATGATTTAATTTAAGCTTTCATCTAACCTTTGGGGTAATAAAAATACTACTCATTTATGGTCTAGCCGCCGTACAAGAAAAACTCGCCATAATTGCGTGTTAATCGCATCTGTGTGTAAATGATGACAATTGCTAGTAGTTTGCTTGGATAGCCTAGAGGCATTTATATTAAATTGGCTGAGATATCCAGCAAAGTAATAATCTTTTCCAGCAGAGGCAAACAGCAGCAGTATGGTCAGTTTAACCCCCAATTCCAGCTTTAGTGTCACAATTCGTTTAGAAGTTCCCAATCGTGCTGGGATGTTAGCCAGCGTCACGAGTGCGATCGCAGCTTTAGGCGGTAATATTGGACAAATTGATTTAATTGAGCAAACCCGTAAAATTACCATCCGTGACATTGCGATTGATGCCTCTAGCAGTGAACACGCGGATCAGATTGTTAACGTAGTTAAGGCACTTCCAGACGTAAAATTAGTTAATTTCTACGATCGCACCTTCAACTTGCATCAAGGTGGCAAAATTAGTATGCAGAGCAAAATCCCTCTGAAATATCAGTCGGATTTAGCAATGGCGTATACTCCTGGTGTTGGTAGAGTATGTATGGCGATCGCACACGCTCCAGAAAAAGTGCATACTCTTACCATCAAAAGCAACACCGTCGCTATTGTCACCGATGGTAGTGCAGTTTTAGGACTTGGTAACTTAGGCGCAGAAGCATC
>JBARVL010000179.1:0-6762 GCA_049646245.1 Crinalium sp.
TCAAAAAACTCTCTAATTAAATGTCTGCGATTAGAAGTAGCATAAACTACTACATTCTGAGGTCTTGCTGTAATATTACCTTCCAACACTACTTTTAATGATTTAAAAGCATCGTCATCTTCTTCAAAAGATAAATCATCTACGAAAATAATAAATTTTTGGGGTACACCGCGCAATTGTTCTACAATTGTGGGTAAATCTTGCAGATGAGATTTAGCAACTTCGATCAAACGTAAATGGCGATCGCTATATTTATTTAATATCCCTTTAACTAAAGAAGACTTCCCAGATCCGCGACTACCATAAAGTAATACATTCAAAGCTGGGTAGCCTGCAATTAAAAACTCAGTATTTTTTACTAACGCGGCTTTTTGTGACTCATAGCCAAATAAATCCGTCGGCTTCACCTGATCAGGATATGCAATTCCTACTAATTGCCCTGACTGCCAACGAAAAGCAAAATACTTAGCAAAAATACCTACCCCACATTGACGGTAATAAGATGCCAAATCTTTGACTGCATCCGCCCAATTTCCCTGTTGTAATCTTGTGCGGATTAATAACTCATGGTGTGTTGATTCTTGAGGATCTTGGTTCCAAAAAACTGGTGTAACTGATAAATTACACATAGTTTGAACCCAACGGCTCATTTGATAGCTACTACACTTATAAATACTGTGTAATGCTTGTAAATCATGTTCCGCCGCCGCTATCAAAGCTGGTGGCAAACTAGCAAACTTTTCTATTTGAGCTTGCTGAGAAAATGGATTATCAGCCAGAATAATTTGATTAATTAAATAATCTTGCCAACTAACATTTATAGCAGCTAAACTTTTAAACCAATTACCATAAGCTTGCAAGCAAACTAAAGCACTTGCTTCTCCACCATCACTATGATATAGAGATTGAAGTAATTGCAAGAAAGAGGAACCAACTTCGTCCGCCAGCACAGATTGATAAACTAGCAGAGAAGCTAGTTGGCGGTGGAGAAAACGGATTTCAGCAAGATCGAGGGTATTACGGGAAGACATATTTACAATTATATAGGCGTGCGATCGCGTCGATTGAGCAGTAGTGCTATCCTGAAACCTCTAGTTATACTTAAGTTCAGCATTCTTTCATTTAACAACCTAAATTTAAAATTTAAAATTATAAATTCCGACTATGCACCCGATATTATCAGGGCGGTTGAAAGTTGAAAACGTGACGATCGCGATCGCTGATCTGCCAGCAGATTTACAAGGCATAAAACTGGTGCAGATGTCAGATTTTCACTATGATGGTATGCGACTATCAGAAAATTTACTACAACAAGCGATCGCAGCAAGCAACGCCGCTAAACCAGATCTAGTAGTCCTGACTGGCGACTATGTAACCGACGATCCCAGCCCAATTCACGAATTAGTACTACGACTTAAACACCTGCAAAGTCGTCTTGGTATTTATGCGATCCTGGGCAACCACGATCATTATTACCCCAATTCGTCATCAGAAGTCACCAAAGCTTTAACTAATATCGGCATCCAAGTTTTATGGAATGAAATTGCAATTCCTTTAGGATCGCAATTACCCATAGTAGGACTAGCTGATTATTGGTCAAGTCAGTTTAACCCATTAGTGTTAAATCAGTTAGATCCTCAAACACCTCGGATAGTCCTATCTCACAACCCAGACAGCGCAGAAAAATTGCAACAGTGGCGAGTAGACCTACAACTTTCTGGTCATACTCACGGCGGTCAAGTTGTGATACCAGGAATTGGCGCTATTATACCACAATTCAAGAAACTTAGCCAAAACATAGAGAGCAAAATCTACCCTTCGCGACCCTTGTTAAAAAAAGGTCGGCACAAAGTAGTCAAACATTGGGAATGGTCAGAAGGCTTGCACCAGGTAGGAAGCAATCAGCTTTATGTTAATCGTGGGTTAGGAACCTATTTCCCTGGAAGGTTATTTTGTCGCCCAGAACTCACATCAATTACATTAATAGGACTTACGCACCGCGTTGCCTAAAACCTAGATCCCCCCTACCCCCCTTAAAAAGGGGGGGGGAATTCAAAGTCCCCCTTTTTAAGGGGGATTTAGGGGGATCTCTAGGTAAGTCCTGATTAATTCAAAAGTTGGAAAACAGGAATTAGAATCAATGCTAGGGGGATAAGCTTGGGAACCTCAGTTTAAACTGGAAGTAAGATTCGCAATCATCGCAGTCAACTAATTTAACAAAAGCAGACAGATATTAAGATCCTGCTATAACCTAGTAAATAAAAGGATAAACAGCGTTATGGGATTATTCGATCGCATTAGTCGAGTCGTTAGAGCCAATCTGAACGACGTAGTGAGCAAAGCTGAAGACCCAGAAAAGATTCTGGAGCAATCAATTATTGATATGCAAGAAGACTTGGTGCAGCTACGCCAAGCTGTGGCACAGGCAATTGCTAGTCAAAAACGTATTGAGCAACAATACAACAAAGCTCAAACCGAAGCAACTAGCTGGCAGCAACGGGCGCAACTGGCTCTTACCAAGGGTGATGAAAATCTAGCGCGGGAAGCTTTAGGACGTAAGAAGACTAATAGCGAAACGGCGGCTGCGCTCAAAGCCCAGCTAGATAGCCAAACTGGTCATATGGACACAATGAAGCGCAACTTGATTGCCTTGGAAAGTAAAATTTCCGAAGCTAAGACCAAGAAAGATATGCTCAAGGCAAGGGCGCAAGCTGCTAAGGCTAACGAACAACTCCAAGGTGCGATGGGGCGCTTAGGAAGCAACACCGCGATGGGAGCGTTCGAGCGGATGGAAGAAAAAGTTTTGATGGCGGAAGCTCGTTCCCAGTCAGCAGCAGAGCTTACAGGAGGAAACTTAGAAGAGCAATTTAAGCTACTTGAATCGGGTAATGGTGTCGAGGATGAATTGGCAGCTATGAAAGCCCAATTACTTGCACCAAGTCCACAGCCACAGGGTACACTACCTCCTGCTCAACCTCAACAAACATCTAAGTCTCAATCCAAGTCAGAAGTAGATGCGGAATTAGAACAGTTGCGATCGCAAATTGACAACTTGTAAACTATGGCTGTTTTCCAGACAAACTATTGACAAGACCTTATCCCAGCTACAGCAGTTGTAGCTGGGATTAATAGTAAGATGGTTGATTATTGAAAATTGTTAACGGGGAGAGCCATGAGTAAGGTTATTTCTATTTCTGATGCCGAGTTTGAATCTGAAGTTTTGCAAGCTCAACAACCAGTATTAGTTTATCTGTGGGCTTCATGGTGTGGTCCTTGTCGCTTGGTCTCACCATCAGTAGATGCGATCGCCCAAAATTATAGCGATCGCCTCAAGGTCGTTAAAATGGAAGTAGACCCAAATCCTGAAACCGTTAAACAATATAAGGTTGAGGGTGTACCAGCAATTAGATTGTTTAAGGAAAAAGAATTAGTTGAATCTTTGGAAGGAGCTATTACTAAGCAAAAATTAGAAAGTTTATTAGCAGCCCACATTTAACTATTCATTAGTCATTGGTTATTGGTAAAAAATGACCAATGACAACAAGCAAAGGATAAAATATGCAGTTTGCCCAGCGTTTACAACCCCTGCAAGCGAATGTGTTTGCCGATATGGATCAGGCAAAAGCTAGAGCTAGAGCCGCCGGACAAGATATTATTGATTTATCATTAGGTTCTTCTGATTTACCATCCTCCGATCATGTAATTGCTGCTATTCAATCATCTTTATCTGATACCAGCACTCACGGCTATTTACTATTTCATGGTACGCAGAGCTTTCGCAAAGCTGCTGCTAACTGGTATACACAAAAGTTTGGTATTCCAGTTGACCCAGAAACAGAGGTAGTATCTCTGATTGGTTCTCAAGAAGGCACTGCTCATTTACCTTTAGCTATATTAAATCCAGGCGATTTTGCTTTACTGTTAGATCCTGGTTATCCTTCTCATGCAGGGGGGGTTTACCTCGCGGGTGGTCAAATTTACCCGATGCCTATAACAGAGGAAAACGAGTTTTTACCTGTGTTTGAGGACATCCCAGCACCAGTATTATCTCAAGCAAAGATGATGGTGTTGAGTTATCCTCATAATCCTACAAGTGCGATCGCACCAATATCATTTTTCCAAAAAGCAGTAGCCTTTTGTAAACAACACGATCTTGTTTTAGTTCACGATTTCCCTTATGCAGATTTAATATTTAGCGAAGGTATTGCACCTTCAATTCTGCAAGCTGACCCAGATAAAAGCGTCTCAATTGAATTTTTTACTATGTCGAAATCTTACAATATGGGAGGATTTCGCGTAGGTTATGCTATTGGTAATCCGCAATTAATTAAAGCTTTGCGACAAATCAAAGCAGTGGTAGATTTTAACCAATATAGAGGAATTTTAAACGGTGCGATCGCAGCTTTAACTGGCTCACAAACTCAAGTACAACAAGCAGTTGCCACATTCCAAAACCGACGCGATGCCTTTATAGAAGCTTTACATAAAATCGGCTGGCAAGTTCCTACACCAGTTGCCACAATGTACATCTGGGCAAAGTTACCTGAACGTTGGAGTCATAATTCTATAGAATTTTGCACTCAAATGGTAGAAAAAACCGGAGTTGCAGCTTCGCCTGGGGCGGGTTTTGGTAAATCTGGCGAAGGTTATGTTAGGTTTGCTTTAGTACACGAACCACCAATTTTAGAAAAAGCAGTTGAGAAAATTGCTGAATTTATGAATTTATGATTAATATTTAATTGTAGCTTTTTCATAATTTGGTATTGGTTGACCTGTAACTACAGAATAAAGCACATCTGGATCTAAGTCAGCACCGTTATCCCAATAAATTGTTCCCCATTCGGGATTAACTTTCACTCGTTGAAAATAATCTATGTTTTGTAAGTCAGCAAAAACTCCAGTAAATTTTATTAACTGGCTAATATCAACAATGCCTTCAGATCCATCTTCAAATTTTAGGTAAAGTTGATATTCTGTTTTTGGTTGAACTGCAATAATATCTTTGAGCATAATTTACTCCAACGGTGGAATAGGAGAGAATGCCAATAATGCGGAATTTACTGTATTGCTCAGTAGGGTATACCACAGTATAAGACAAACACAAGCCATGAGATATTAGAGACAATAGAAATAGTCACGTCTAGCAGCAATTTTATTTGTGACATCTTCTACTGAATTTCTACCTCTAATAAAAAATCCAGAGCTTCTGGAGAAACGCCTGAAGGAAATACCCCCCGAACCAGGGGTTTATTTCATGCGCGACAAAAGCGATCGCATCCTATATATAGGTAAGTCGAAAAAATTGCGATCGCGTGTTCGCTCCTATTTCCGCGACTCCCAAAGCCTTAGTCCCCGCATTGCGATGATGGTGCGACAAGTAGCGGAAATTGAGTTTATTGTTACCGATACCGAATCAGAAGCTTTAGCATTAGAAGCTAATCTTGTCAAGCAACATCAACCTTATTTTAATGTGTTGTTGAAAGATGACAAGAAATATCCTTACGTTTTAATTACTTGGTCAGAAGCATATCCGCGTATATTTATCACCCGCAATCGTCGTTTAGCTAAAGAAAAAGATAAATATTATGGTCCTTATGTAGATTCGGGTTTATTACGCAGAACCTTACATATAGTTAAACGTCTTTTTCCATTGCGACAAAGACCACAACCTTTATTTAAAGATCGTCCTTGTTTGAACTATGATTTAGGTCGTTGTCCAGGTGTTTGTCAACAATTAATTACACCAGAAGATTATCGTAAAACTATTCAAAAAATAGCGATGGTCTTTCAAGGACGTAATAGTGAACTGCTGGAAGTTTTGACTGCTCAAATGGAAAAAGCAGCAGAAGATTTAAACTTTGAGCAAGCTGCACGGATTCGCGATCAAATTGGTGGTTTAAAGTCGTTAACTGCGGATCAAAAAGTATCACTGCCTAATGATACTGTTTCGCGGGATGCGATCGCACTAGCAGAGGACGAGAAACACGCCTGTATTCAATTGTTCCAAATTCGCGCAGGGAAATTAGTTGGACGGTTAGGATTTGTTGCGGAAGTTCCAGCTTTTCAGGAATTAGATCCCCCTAAATCCCCCTTAAAAAGGGGGACTTTGGATCAATTCTCCCCCCTTTTTAAGGGGGGTAGGGGGGGATCGAATGGTTTTAACGGGGAGGGGGAAAATCATGCCTCCCCCCCGTTAACGGGGGGGAATGAGGGGGGGTTCCTTGGTGCTATTTTGCAGCGAGTATTAGAAGAACATTATCAAAATGCTGAATCTGTAGAAATACCCTCAGAAATTTTGGTGCAACATGAGTTACCCGATAGTGAGATGTTAGCGGAGTTTTTAACAGAACGTAAAGGTCGCAAGGTTAGTATCATTGCTCCGCAACGGCAAACCAAGGCAGAATTAATTGAAATGGTGGAGCGCAATGCCGAGTATGAATTAGCAAGGATGCAAAAATTAGGCGATCGCAACACCGAAGCAACTCAAGATTTAGCTGATATTCTAGACTTAGCAGAATTACCGCGCCGAATTGAAGGTTACGACATTTCCCATATACAAGGATCAAATGCAGTAGCTTCTCAGGTAGTATTTATTGATGGCTTACCTGCAAAACAACACTATCGCCATTACAAAATTAGAAATCCTGAAGTCAAAATTGGTCACTCTGACGACTTTGCCAGTTTAGCAGAAGTAATTAGCCGTCGCTTCCGCAAGTATGCAGAAGATCCACAATTGCCGCGAGTAGGAAATCCTGATTTTCC
>JBARVL010000180.1:0-23950 GCA_049646245.1 Crinalium sp.
TTGATAGTCTTGGATTCTTCTACGATTGCACTTAAATAGCCCGTAGTAGACAATATCAAATCGGAATAAGGTGGTGAATAGACGCACATCTGCTAGTGTAATGCGATCGCCACACAAATAGCGATTTTTTGCTAGTACCTCGTCAATCTCATCTAAAGTAGCAAATAATTCATTGCAAGCTTGTTCGTATGCGGTTTGACTTTGGGCAAAACCTGAGCGATATACACCATTATTTACTGTGTTATAAATCTTGTCGTTCCAAGAATCAATTGTTGGTTTCAAATCCTCTGGGTATAGATCGAGTGTAGGATTCTTGGCAAAATCGTTAAATACTGAGTTCAGAATAACGATAATTTCTGCACTCTCATTGTTAACTATTGTTTTTGTTTCTTTGTCCCATAATACGGGTACTGTACTACGTCCACTGTAACCTGGTAATCCTAGTTGATACAGTTCTGGGAGATTTTGGCAACCCTCATCTAATTGATCTAATACCCAAATTCCTTGATCTGGTGAAGGTGAAGCTACTGATACTTCGATCGCATCTTCAAGTCCTTTAAGTGCTAAAACAACTAAAGTACGGTGCGCCCAAGGACATCCCAACCCTACATAAAGACGGTAACGCCCTGCGGCGGGTTTGTAGGGGTTTTCTTCTTCGGTACTAATAAAGTGTCGGAATTGACTGTTTGGACGAACATACTCGCCTGATTGATTACGCGGGGCAAGTTGTGACATCATTAGATGCCACATGGTTGTCCAAACAAACTTTCCTAATTTAACTATGGGTTTTGGAGGGAGAGATTTACCCTTTTTTTTAGTGCCAACGGTGGTTTGTGACATAAATTTAATCTGATTCACATAGCTGATTTAATGCCTTAATTAAAGCTGCATTTTCCTCTTCTGTGCCAACTGTGATCCGTAGTTTGTCTTCTAGTTCTGGTTGCTTAAAATATCTTACTAAGATGCCTTGACTTTTTAAGTTTTGGTAGAGCCATTCAGCTTGTTTTTGGGATGGTTGAGCTAATAAAAAGTTGGCTTGAGATGGTAATACTTTAAAACCTAGTTGCTCTAAATTGTTAGTTAGTTTAGTGCGGGAGGTTTTAATTTTTTCAGCATTAGCAATTTTGTACTCTTGATCGAGTAATGCTGCTGCACCGACACGATATGCGATCGCATCCACGTTATAACTATCTTTAACCTTAATTAATCCTTCTAACAAGCTTGGTTGAGCAATTCCAAACCCCAACCGCAACCCCGCCAGAGAATAGCCTTTAGAAAGAGTGCGTAAAATAATCACATTGTCGTATTTTTGCACTAAAGGCAAAGCATTAGATTCAGCAAAATCCACATACGCTTCATCAACAACTAATATCCCTGATAAGTGCGCTGCTAGTTTATCTAATAACTCTAGGGGTATAGAAGTACCAGAAGGACTATTAGGGGAAGCGATGAAGGTGACAGCACCATTAGCCGCAATTAATCGCTCAACTGGCAATTGATAATCATCATTGTAGGGAATTTCTGCTATACACCCATCTTGGATCTCAGCCAAGGTACGATATAAAACATAAGTGGGCATGGGATAAACAACGTTGCGATCGCGATCGGCACAAGCCCGCATCAGCATTGTTAAAAGGTCATCACTGCCATTACCTACCAAAATCCAATCTTTCGGTACGCCTAAAACTTGGCTTGCAGCTTCACGGAATTCTCCCGCCATTGGATCTGGATAGCGTCGCAATAATTCTCCATCGAGATCCTGCATTACCTGCAATGCTTTTGGCGAAGGCGGGTAAGGATTTTCATTCGTATTGAGTTTAATTACTTTAACACCTGCTGGAGGCTGTTCTCCTGGTTGGTAGCCAGACATCAAATCAATATTTTGGCGAAAGTAGCTCATAAATTATCTGCAAACAAATTAATATTCAGTAATCCCTATGTAATTATGCTGGAATTTAACACGATCTATCCATTTTTGAATAGCGGGAAATTTAGTTAAATCAAATCCACCTTCATCCGCAACATGAGTATAGGCGAATAATCCAATGTCTGCGATCGTATAACGATTTGCCACAGAAAATTGCTGAGTTGTTAAATGTTTTTCCATTACACCTAATGCAGCATAGCCAGGTTGACGTTTTTGCTGGATAGCATCTTGATATTCTTCAGCTTTTCCTAGAATAGAAATCCAGTATCTTGAGGTAGCAATATATGGTTCATGGCTATATTGCTCAAAAAATAACCATTGCATTACTTGTGCTTGTTCAAAAGTATCACTCGGAAAAAAATTTGTATTTTGACTTAAATAAAAAAGGATAGCATTTGATTCTGCTATAAATTTACCTGATTCAGTTTCTAAAACAGGAACGCGCCCATTGGGATTGATATTTAAAAATTCAGTTGTCCGAGACTCAGCTTTAAGTATGTCTATAGCTATTCTTTGAAACGGTATTTGTAGTTGTGTTAGAAGCAACCGAATTTTATAGCAGTTACCAGAAGGCAAATAATCATATAATTTCAACATTCTCAATATTATATGTGGCTTCTTAGGTATCAATCTGTCTTTCTGTATCTTGGATCTTTCCTTGTAGATTCTCTAAATCTTCAAATCGCATTTGCTGGAGAGTTGAAGCAACTCCTTCCATCTCTTCGATTTCGTGTTGATGTTCCGTCAATTGATCAGCATTCATTTTACTTGTATCGCTAGATTTCAGACGTTCCACAGCTTCTAGAGAACTTTTTAAACCGTCTTCCATGCTTTTTTTAAAATCAGAAAAAGTAAAAGATTCACCCTCACCTTGATGAGAATTAGACATAAGGCTTTTCTCCCGATATTATTAATAATATAATATCAATAATTATATATATTTGCTGATTGTCTATGCTTTACAGAGTAAATTAAGTGCGATCGCACTCTTCCATCACCTATCAACCGACAGATTGACCACCATCAACTACCAATTCAGCACCAGTAACAAATTTTGATTCATCTGAAGCAAAGTAAAGCACAGCATAAGCCACATCTTCTGGTTCTCCCCACACTCCCAAGGGTATTTGTTTGGTAATTTGCTCACTGCGTTGATTTCTATCTTCCCCGCTACCCAGAAATCCTTCCCACATAGGAGTTAAAATTGCTCCTGGCAAGATGCAGTTACAACGAATTTTGTAACCTTGTTGGGCGCAATATAAAGCAACAGATCTAGAAAACTGACGCACACCAGCTTTACTTGCACCATAGGCAACTGCTAATGGTGTACCAATTATGGCAGCGTAGGATGAAATGTTGACAATTGCCCCGCCTGTTGCTTTCATTAGCGGTATGGCGTGTTGACATCCCAAGAAAACACCTTCCATATTTACATTCATCACCTGTCGCCAAGTGTCTAAGGTGGTGTTTTCGGGATCTTGTGCTGCATTAATGCCAGCAATACCAGCACAGTTTACAGATAAACACGGGAGACTGATGCGCTCCCATCCCTTCGGCAAGCTCAGGGCAAGCTTTTAAGTGGGAGATGAAAAGCGACTCTCTTGTTTTAACCGCCGTCTTAAATTCCTAATTAACTCTCGTAAAACATCGGTTTGATTCCTCCCCTCCTGCTCACAGTAAGCTTTGAGAATTTCTTTTTCTTGTGACGTTAAGCGAAATGTTATATATATTTCAGGTTTGCTCATTGACAGATACCACAATTAACGGTATCTTAGATGATAGCGGATAGGGTAATCAACCGCTTTAAAAACCCGATGTAGCCGAGAGGCATACGCTGTACCTTGACAACTGAATCTTGGTGGGTTCTACTTCATAGTTCTAGTTTTCAGCCCAGAAGTAGGTAAAAGATTCATGGGAACTAGACAACCAGCTTTGTACAGACCGTAAATTTACGGTCTCTAACAAACAAATTTTGCAGTAATGCAACTAGGGTGGGGCGCACCCGAAGTCAAAGCTTGGGGAGAGAACCACCTCTGGATTAAGGACTGCAAGGTACTTAATTTAAGTGGACTCAGTGAACCAAGAATCAAACGTATAAGCGCGATAGCGGAAACGGGAGAGCGTCAACAGGATATCTAATTTGTGAAAGCGATCGCCTATCAGCTTAATTACATCTTCCCATTGTTGTGAATTGGTAACGTCATGCTGGCAAAAAATCGCACTGCTACCAATTTCTGCACTAACGCTAGTAATATTGCCCTGATTTAAATCAGTTAAAACTACAACTGCACCTTCACTCGCCAGTAATTTAGCAGTAGCCTTACCAATTCCTGAAGCGCCACCAGTAACTAAGGCAACTTTACCTTCAACTCTTCCCATAAATCCCTTACTCATAAATCCTGTCACCAAGATAGTCACACTATATTTATGCCACCATAGATGTAGTGCGGGTATCTTGCCCGCGTAAGGTTTTGCGCTCCTCCCTGACCAAAAATTGCATAAAAATTTTCAGTCAACTCTATAAAAATATAGAGCAATTTAACAGCACTAAATTTTACGTGAGGCTTTTATGAAAAACTTAAACAAGTGGTTATTAGGATTGGCAATAGTTCCTGTAAGTTTCTTTGTTGGTGCAAATCATGCCAGCGCCTCTCAAGCAGTCAGCCAATGGTACTTTGGTTTATGGAATTGCAATATTGATGGTAGACCTGCACAGATGCAGTGGTATGTAGTAGACGACCCTCAAACAAGTTGTAGTGGTGGTGTCTGTAGCAGTTCTTCTGGTGTGCGTGTTGTTGGGCGTTTCAGTGATAACCGGAGCAACTGGGTAAGGTTGGCTAAAAGGTATTCAAATGCTTCAGAATTAGGTATCCGCTATTTAGGTAACGAGCAAGATAACTGGTATCTCAAATACAACAGTAATACTAGACTAGCTAGTGGCTGGACAACATGGCGAGGTAATCGTTACCCTCTGCAATGTCAAAAGAGGTAATTGGAGTAATTATTGAGGTGCGATCGCGCTTGGCACAATCAGCACCAATATATTCCAATCCATCGAAAATGGAGCAAGGGGAAACCCGTTAAGCTGCGCTGTAACGGGTGAGGAATTGCGACCAAAAATATAAATTGAGCGGTAGCGAATCTGAATTATTTAATGTATATTAATAATAATAGCATCTTTTAAGAACAATGCTATCAACTTACCAGTATAAAATTAAGCCTAGTTCAGAGCAAGAAATATTGATGATGCAGTGGTTAGAGTTATTGCGTCGTCATTATAATTATTCTTTGGGTCAACGCTTAGACTGGTTGAGTCGAACAAGATCCAGTATTGATAGATGCTCGTTAGTTTCTGAACCAATTGGGGATATTCCAGAACAATTTCCTAACTACAATTTTCAAGCTGGGCTACTTAAAAAAAACAAAGAATTATTCCCAGAATATAAAGATATTTATCACGATGTTCAACAACAGAATTTAAAGCGATTAGATAAGACTTGGGACAGATGGATTAAACCTGACAATTCATAACAATACTGGAAGCAGTGGCGGTAAAACGCGGCGTACATTTTGTTAAAGTAAGTCCTCACAATACATCACAGGATTGCTCTGGTTGTGGTGTTAAAGTTCCTAAAACTTTATCCGTTAGAACTCATTGTTGCCCTAAATGCAACTTGGTTTTGGATCGTGATGAAAATGCTGCGCTCAACATACTTATAAAAGCATTACAGATGGTGGGACTCATCATCTCTGCTGGTCGAGGTCAAGAGATTACTCAACCTGTGAAGCCAGAAGCCTGGGGTTTTAGTGGAGTACAACTAGCTCTGTTTTAACTCTTGGGAAGCTCCCGTTATACACGCAGTGTTAACGGTGAGTAACGTCACTTAAGCTCTCTCCTCCCTCCTCTCCCCCTAAAACAAAAAACGCGCTCTACACAATAGCTTAATATTGCTCAATTAACGGATCGTTAGCGAATATCTGCCTTGCCCTCCAGAATTAACAGCATTAACAATCACGCGATATACACCATCACGGCTTAACCTACCCCTAAGTACAGCACTACGATTGTTTTGGCTGGTGTTATTATTCTCAGCAATCTTTTGACCATTCGGCGCAACCAAAATCAGATATGGATCAAAATCAGTGCTTTCCAATGTAATAGTCACAGATTGACCAGCGCGACCTTGAAAGGAATATGCTCTGTAGGGGCTGCCATCCGGTAGCCTGGGCGCATCAGAGCCTAAAATGCCTGTTTGTCGCAAAATTGAGCCTTGCGGCTGCACTTGATTAGTAGCAGTACCCGCATTTGCTATGCCTCGGATTTGGTAATTACCAGCTTGCCCTCCTTTATAAGAGTTAGCAATTACTAAATAAGTCCCTGAAATTGGTAGTCTTCCGACAATTCTGGCATTTTTGCTACCGCCACCATTATCATCCTGAGCCAATTGACTACGATTAGGGGCAATGAGAATTAAGAATGGATCAATCTCCCCACTCACCATGTCAATTTGTATTCGTTGACCAGCTTGACCTTGAAAGCTATAGATTTCAAAAAAGCTATTATCTACAGGTAAAATATTATTGCCTTTACCCAAAAATCCTCTAATCGCAGTGCCATTTAAAGGCAGGGCTTTAGCTGTTTGACTAGCAGTAGTTGGTCGCGCCCTTTGAGCAGTCCGAGCCGCAGTACCTTGACGCACTGCGGTCAAGAAAGGTTGAATGCGGTCATTGGAAATCGCAAAGCCTAGACCAATATTACCGCCTCTATTACCATTGGTAAAAATTGCTGTATTGACACCAATTAACTCTCCCTGACCATTGAGCAGTGGTCCTCCAGAATTGCCAGGATTAATCGCGGCATCTGTTTGAATCAAACCACGCTGTTGATCTATCCGGCTGACAATACCAGTAGTAAAAGTTCCCTGAAATTGACCGAAGGGATTACCTATAGCAAATGCTCGTTGACCTACTTGCACAGAATTTGAACGCGCAAAGCTAATAGTCGGTAAATTTTTCTGCCCACGAATTTTAACAACCGCTAAGTCTAGTCCGTTGTTACCAAAGGCAACAATATCTGCTGGCAAGCGCCGACCATCTGCCAAAATTACGGTAACAGTACTCCTGGCGTTTTGCACAACATGGGCATTAGTTAATACCAAACCATCTGAGCTAATAATACTACCGCTACCCGTCGCATTACCAGCACTGATAGATACTACCGCAGGACTGGCACGTTTATAAACACGAATATTAACTTGCTCATCAGCGTCTTGGGCAAAGGCGCTGTTTGACTGTGGATTGCTAAAGTGGGATAAATCTAGCAGGTCAACTGGAGCGATCGCATTAATACCATTAACACCAATAGCAGCGATCGCAGCTAATATTCCCGAAGTTCCAAAGCGTAGATATTTGCTACTCATGCGATATGTTCTGAACCCCGTGGCTTTGTTTTAGCATATTGTTAGCCAAAGCTAACTGCCTGGTTCTCTAAATACTTGACTAATCTGTTATTTTAGTGTTCCTGTAACTCCTGTCAAATTGCCTCGATCTACAACAGCAATGTGCCATTGACCTAACTCGCTAGTTTCAAAAGCTACATAACGTCCATCCCCTGTAATTGTCGGATGACGCACTGAACTACGACCGTTAGCAGTAAGCAATTGCGGACTTTGAGTTTTTCGGTCATAAACTAAAATATCTGTTTTGCCACGCTCTGTAGAAACATAAGCAATAAACCGACCATCCGCACTTAAAGCAGGTTGATCCTGACTAGAATCACGCCGATTAAGATTGGGTAAATCTACCAGACGCTTTTCCTGTAAGTCGTATAAAAAAACGTCTCGATTGTTATTGCGGTCAGAGGCAAAGGCTAAATATCTACCATCACTGCTATATGCTGGATGCTCATCTGGCATTCGGCTGTTAATGCCTCCGGTCAGGATTTGTGGCGGATTAAACAGTTGGGTATTAATACAGCCAGTGAGACTCAGAGCAGCCACAATTATACATACAGCAGATTCCAGGTTAGTGAAATACAGAAATACCCCACCCGCGCTACCGCGCACCCTCCCCTTAACAAGGGGAGGGTTGGGGAGGGGTGTACTACATTTAGATGGAAAGTGCTGTAAATCTAGAGATGCTTTAGCGTAGCGGCACAAAGTGCTATTTCGCGTCTCTGCATTTGACCGCACCTGTTTTTTAAGGTATATAAGTAGGCACATTTATAGCTTGACCCGCACGATCGTAGATGACAATATCCCATTGACCGTTAGCACTAGATTCAAAAGCAATCGCACTACCATCTGCACTAATTGTGGGATTGCGGACTTCTGCTGCTATATTTTCTGTCAGATTTCGTAATTGACGTAACTCTCGGTCATATAGATAAATTCCAGATTTTCCCTGACGGTTAGCAGTAAAGACAATATAACGACCGTCTTCAGAAACCGATGGATCATCTGCGATCGCATCCAGGGAATTTAGCCCTGGAAGATCCACTAATCGCTGCTCTAAAGCATCAAATAAATATACATCCTGTCTACCACGACGATCAGAAATAAACACAATATAGCGATCGGCAATTTGAGGTTTTAACTCAGCGCCAGGACTATTTAAACTCCGTCCCCCTGGATCAAAAGGAAAATTTAATAAGCGACTAGAAGCCGTACAACTCGTCAATAAACCAGCAACGATTGCAGATAAAAAAAGTATGAAGCGTGTATTGTCAAGTCTAAAAACAAAAAAATTACTTTTATTAACTATATTTAATGCCTTTTCATGCTTCATACTTCAAAATTTTAGCGTCGGCTACCATCAGAAATATCTAGCTCAATATTAGTTCCTCTGTCTAGCACTTCAATATCCCATTGACCGCGACTACTACTTTCAAAGGCAATATAGCGACCATCAGGACTAATACTAGGATTACGCACCCAGCCACGATAACCGTTGCTAAGAATTTGTGCAGATCTGGTACTGCGGTCATATAAAGCTAATTCTGGTTTTCCTTGTTCACTTGTGATGTAAACAAGATATCTACCATTACGACTAAGACTAGGAGTTTCTGCGATCGCATCCGCTTTATTTAATCCTGGTAAATCTACAAACTGCCGTTGCTGCAAGTCATACATCAGCAGTTTGCGCCTACCATCTCTATTAGATACAAAAGCAACAAAGCGACCATTACCACTTAAAACTGGTTGGTCGTCTGTATAACGACTATTGAGAATTTCTGGTGCAGTTGCATTCCTTACTTGACTACAAGCTGAAAATAAACCCACCAGACTCAACCCCAAGCTTAAATTGATCAACTGGCGGATTGCCGATTTGAAAGCGAATTTGCCCACTTTAACAAGTATCAATTAACAATTATCAATTATCAATGGGTGTGGTTAAAACTGAGTAATTATTAATCATCTTCGTTGTCACCCTGGTTTCCATAGCACCAGTTACTTATGACTACACTGTTAACTAGCCAAGACTAAAGTTGGGGGCTAGAAATCAACAAAGACATTTAGATTTTCCATAACTCAAGACGCAGGCTTGCATCTAAAAATTGTTAATTGTTAATTGTTAATTGTTAATTGATTACTCGTCCTCTGGGCGATCTATTGGTTGAAAATCAACGTAATCAGTTGGAGTTGCTTCCACATCCCTTGGCTGATCGGACACCGGATCTTGAGGAGGACGACGGCGAGTTTTTCTAGGTCTAGATCCAGTATCTGAAGTTGATTCTTCCGAGTTAGAAGGACGGCTACCGCTTGGACGGCGTGGTTTTCTGACTACATCACCTGAATCATTTGCCCAATCGTCTTCAGAACGTTGAGGGTAATTCCAATCATCTTCAGAGCGATCGCCCCAGAAATCTTCAGGTCGCTCAGTTGGACGTGATTCGGGTTTCGGACGACGCTTGCGTGGGCGTTCTCCAGTACCTAGTTGATCGTTACTTGTTCTTCTCGGCGGACGGTTACGAGATTCTCCCTCATAATCATCGCTACGACTACGGCGGGGTTCACTTCTTCCAGTCAACCTGCGGTTAGGTGGTCGCCGATCGTAATCGTAAGGTTCTAATTCCTCTAACTCTGCTTGATACTCATACACGCTACTTACAGGGCGATCGTCGTCCACAATCGGTGTATTGCGCTTGGCTTGCTCTGTAGCTACACCCCGCATCCGAATACTTTCTACCGCAAAAAATATCGTCGAACCAGTCAGAAGGAACTGCCCAAATTGCAAAATTGGGTCAAGCCGCCATCCTTGGAATAACAGGATGAACCCACACAACAAACCAATTGCTGCAAAGAAAATGTCATGGTCTCTTGATAACTCTGGACGTGCCGAGCGCAGGAGATATAATCCTGCACCTGCTACTGCCAAAAAAATTCCTAGAAGACTGGCTGAGTTAAGCCCAAAATTTACCATTTCTGCTCTCCCAAGTCAGATCTATGTTAACGAGTAGATAACAACCATTGGAACGCTGGCTCTTGCATATTTAGTTCAAACCTCATGGGAGGGCGAGACTGACCAAAAGCTACCAGCTTGCCCTTGTATCAGCTATCAACTAGGGATATAATCTACTGAATTTATACCGTGTAAGAAGCGCATTGCGCTACATGGAAATAACAACAGGATTTTTTCAATCCGCGCAGTAGCGAGAAATTAAAGTAGTGATTATTTTAATTCCTTAGCTTTAGTTACGGCATTGCCAACACCAAAGCTGGCGGTTGACTGCTGACCGCAGTATATTTACTAACCCAGATAGGTAGCAGTTACAGTCCGATCAACAGTCAAAACCTCAGTTTAGTTCGAGCCAGCAACTAAATTATAGTGCTAACAATTCCCCCGCACTGAGGTTTTGTGGAGGCTCCAAAACTTTAGGAACGCTGAATTTTATCTTTTTGGCTAATAAAAATCAATGCTACTGTTGCTGGGACTACAACGATTACACCACCCCAAAGCAGACTGTACAAAAAATTCGCTAATGAAGGTGTCATAAAATTTTGTTCCTCTGTGAGTGTTTAGAACTGAAGTGTTTCTTCCAATTTTAACGATTTGCTACACTTCTGAGAAGCTAGTTGGGGATGCGATTTTTAGATTTGCCTGAATCGCTTATCCCTCCGCTCTCGGTCGCTAGCATCTAACTAAGATGATAAATTAGCTCAACGTTACGTTTTATGAACATTACAGTTGTAAGTTTGAGCCTGGGTCTACTTCTGGGCTTGATGACCTTTCTCTTTATTTTCAGGATTGTGCTTACCTGGTATCCTCAGCTTGATCTCAATCGTTTCCCCTTCAATATAGTTGCTTGGCCAACAGAACCATTTTTGATCCCCTTGCGGAAAATCGTACCACCTATAGGTGGCGTAGATATTACCCCGATTATTTGGGTAGGAATTTTTAGCTTGGTGCGGGAGTTGTTAATCGGGCAGCAGGGATTACTGACTTTACTTTCCTAGCCAGAATTATCTAAGGGCGAACCTTTTGTTCGCCTACTTCGCCATCTCCCCCGTAATAAAACTATTGCAGGTAGTCAATTTTGCCTCAATATCTTGACAAGACAGCAAATTAATGATTTTTTCCAAGAACTTAGGGCTTACGCAGCTTGAAAAAGTTAATATTCCCCTCATATAGCAATTAGCAGTTAGCATTTTGGCAATTAGCTTTTCTTAAATGCTTTACTACTAAGGGTTTTAGTCATAGAAAATGCCTTAAACGCCTTGGAGGTTGCTATAACAGAGAAATTAAGGCTTTTATCCCATTCACTAATCACTCCTCCCCAGTCCCCAAAGCCTGAATATTTGCTAAAAATGGGTAAGTCAACTATATTTTAGGCTGCATGATTTGCTCAACGAAATTTGTATAGACTTCACCTCTTAAAAATTCTGGTGTTTCCATAATTCTTTGATGAAACCCAATAGTCGTGGGTACACCAGTAATCGCGCACTCTCTTAACGCCCTTCTCATCCTTT
Source organism: Crinalium sp. (assembly GCA_049646245.1). Lineage (GTDB taxonomy): Bacteria > Cyanobacteriota > Cyanobacteriia > Cyanobacteriales > PCC-9333 > Crinalium. The sequence goes on from JBARVL010000180.1 coordinate 11,896, forward strand.
TAATTGCTGTATCTCGGTCAGCGCCCCAAACAATTAGTTTTCCAATCAGAGAATCGTAGTATGGGGGGATTTCGTAGTCTGTATAGACGTGAGAATCCATCCTTACTCCTGGACCTCCTGGTGGTAGATAGCCGCTAATTCGCCCTGGACTTGGACGGAAGTTGTGGTCAGGATCTTCTGCATTAATTCGGCATTCGATCGCATGACCCCGAAGTACAACCTGTTCTTGGGTGAGTTGCAGTTTTTCTCCTTGAGCAATCCGAATTTGTTCGGTAATCAAGTCTAAACCAGTAACCATTTCTGTAACTGGGTGTTCAACTTGAATGCGGGTATTCATTTCCATGAAGTAAAAATTGCCGCTTTGATCTAGCAAAAATTCAACAGTACCCGCGCCAGTATAATTAATTGATTTCGCTGCCATGACAGCAGCATTACCCATCTGCGATCGCAGTTCTTCACTAAGTACCGGGCTAGGGGCTTCTTCTAGCAGTTTTTGGTGACGGCGTTGGATAGAACAGTCTCGCTCACCTAAATGAATGACGTTGCCGAAGTTATCCGCCAAGATTTGAAATTCGATGTGGCGGGGACGTTCGATAAATTTTTCTATATAAACCCCCGCATTTCCGAAAGCAGCTTCCGCTTCGCCTTGGGCTGCTTGGTATAACTTGAGAAAATCACTTGCTTGTCTCACCAGCCGCATACCTCGTCCACCACCCCCAGCAGTAGCTTTAATAATTAGGGGATAGCCAATTTGATTTGCGATCGCAATTGCTTCTTTTTCATCTTCCACTATCCCATCACTTCCAGGCACAGTCGGGACACCTGAGCGTTGCATAGTTTCCTTAGCAGTCGATTTATCTCCCATTGCCCGCATAGCTTCGGGAGTTGGCCCAATAAAGGAGATTTCGTGATCGGCACAAATTTCGGCAAATTTAGCATTTTCCGCCAAAAAACCATACCCAGGATGAATCGCTGTGGCATTGTGTGTCAGCGCGGCGGAAATAATATTAGGAATATTCAGATAGCTTTTGCTACTGGGTGGTTCGCCAATGCACACAGCTTCGTCAGCTAACTGCACATGGAGGGCGTGTCGATCAATAGTAGAGTGAACAGCAACAGTGCTAATGCCCATCTCTTCGCAGGCACGGAGAATTCTTAGGGCAATTTCCCCTCGGTTGGCAATTAGAATTTTTGAAAAACGCATTTCCCAGCTTTTTGATTCCGTATTCTGTAGGATAGACTTTTCTGAGAGTTGCGGAAAGATATTTCAAATCTCTGTAGTTGTGCTAAGATAGGTAAGCAACTGTGAAGTGGCGAAATTCAAGACGCAAAAATTTGCTCTTGGTTAGTATATACTTCTAGTTAATATGCGGATGTGGCGGAATTGGTATACGCGCACGCTTGAGGTGCGTGTGGGCATAGCCCTTGCGAGTTCGAGTCTCACCATCCGCATTTAAGGTTTCTAGGCATTGCCTAGAAACTTTATTGTTTTTATATCTATTTTTAAGCTCCTGCCTAAAAATTAGAAGGGCAGAAGAAAATTTGTTAGGGTCTAGCCTGAGAGTGAATAGCTTTGTGAACAGGATTGCTTATAATTTTTAATAGAAATATAAAGTTTTATAAAGAACATTGACTCTAACCTTCAGACCCAGTAAAAGCTCTGCACTGCCCACAGCTTGGTATGCTCTTGATTCTATCTGGCAGGGTGGGGAAGAAGTTGTTCAGAAAGGTTTACCGCACTCTCAACTAGCACCAGCATGGCAAATATTATTACTGGGAGATGGTTCTCCTACTCGTCACCTACAGTTACTTACAGGTGAACCTACGGAAGTTGACGTAATTGATATGTCGCCTATTGGGATGAGTCCTGATGGCGCTCCTGATTTAATTGAAGCAGTTCCAGGGCCAAGGCTGCGCCGTCAGGTATGGTTAAAAAAGGAATCTGGGCAAAGGTTAGCTTATGCGACTTCTTGGTGGGAAGCTAGTCATGTAGATGAGTATTTGCAAAATCGTTCTATACCAATTTGGGCAAGTTTAGCTAGTCTGCGGACGGAGTTGTATCGGGATGTGCAAGGGGTATATTACGGTAATTCGCCAGAATTAGAGGAAGGTTTTGGAGAAAAAGGGCCGTTTTGGGGTCGGCATTATTTGTTTTGGCATCACAAGCAGCCGCTTACACTGATTTATGAGGTGTTTTCGCCTTATTTGACTAAATATTTAGGTTCGATGCAGTTGGATTAGAATTTTTCTATATGTTAGTACTTACGGATAAATTGTCCTTGAGGTTGGGGCGGGTTTATATATATCAATTGTGTGTCGGGATAAGGTGTGTTTTAAAACTGTATTGGCTCCGTTTCTGTCGGTGAGATCCCCCTAAATCCCCCTTAAAAAGGGGGACTTTGATTGGATTTTCCCCCCTTTTTAAGGGGGGTAGGGGGGGATCGAAGGGTTGGAAAACACGCCCTAGCCCTGAGCGTGCAACCCGCCCCTACAAGAGTGATTTTACTGTTGAATGCGCGTAAGCCCTGTATGTCTGAAAACCCCACTTTTTAACTTCTTGCCCGTAATGCGGGCTATTTGAATATGGCGATCGCTACTAAACTATTTAATTGCAATAATTAGGATGGTAATATCACCATCGCTATCCCAACTATCTGTATGGTTATTAGTCCTTTGACATTAAATTTAGATACTGTTCACTTTACAGACGAACAATTCTATGAATTATGTCAAAATAACACCGAGTTAAAATTTGAACGCACGGCTACCGGAGAATTAATTATTATGCCACCTGTGGGGGGAGAAAGCGGCAATCGAGAAGCAGATTTAATTACTGATTTGGGAATTTGGAATCGTCAAACTCAACTTGGTTATACTTTTAGTTCTTCTACTATATTTAAGTTACCTAATGGCGCAGACCGTTCTCCTGATGCTGCTTGGATTAAAAAGGAACGTTGGGAAGCACTTACTGCTGAACAAAGACGCAAATTTCCTGCAATTGCACCGGATTTTGTGATTGAGTTAAGGTCAGCAACAGATGATTTAAAAACTTTGCGTCAGAAAATGCCAGAATATATAGACGCAGGGGTGCTATTGGGATGGTTAATTAATCCGCAACAACAGCAAGTGGAAATTTATCGTCAAGGACAAAATGTGGAAGTGCGAAACCTTCCTACAGAATTATCAGGTGAAGATGTATTGCCAGGATTTAGCTTGAGTTTAGCTTGTTATTAAGGTTTTCTACAAATTAGGATTATTAGGAGGCAGAGCCTCCTTCTTTTGTTCCCAGGTTCAACCTGGGAACTAGAATTCAAATTTAAGCAGTAACAGCTTTTTCTAATATCAACTTAGAACGCTTTACTGTTTCTGGAATTGCAATGGGATAATCACCATTAAAACAAGCAGAACAGAAATTGTTGGTATCTTCACCTGTAGATTTCAACATCCCTTCTATACTGAGGTAAGCTAGTGTATCTACACCAATAAGTTGACCTATTTCTTCTACTGATTTAGTAGCAGCAATTAACTGGTCTTGGGTATCAGTATCAATTCCGTAGAAGCAGGGGTGAGTTACTGGGGGTGATGAAATTCTCATGTGTACTTCAGTTGCACCAGCATCACGTAAAGCTTTAACAATTTTACGGCTAGTGGTTCCCCGAACAATGGAATCATCAATAATGACGACTCGCTTACCCGCTAATACATCTTTTAAGGGGTTAAGCTTCATTTTAATTCCAGACTCGCGCATTGCTTGAGTTGGTTGGATGAAGGTGCGACCAACGTAGCGGTTTTTAATTAAACCTTCAGCGTAGGTAATTCCAGAGGCTTGTGAAAAACCGATAGCTGCTGGAATGCCAGAATCAGGTACACCAATGACAATATCAGCGTCTATGGGAGATTCTGATGCAAGTTGACGACCTAAGCGCATTCTGTAGCTATATAATGTTTCGTCATGTACAATGCTATCAGGACGCGCAAAGTAAATCATTTCAAATATGCAAAGCTTGCGCTGTGGTTCTTTACTCCAGTGGAAGGAGGCTAAACCGTCGTCGGTAATCCAAACTAATTCTCCTGGTTCTACATCACGTAAATATTCTGCACCGATGATATCTAAACCGCAGGTTTCGGAAGCGAGAACGTAACGCTGAGGGCTACCTTCTAAAATACCAATGACTAGGGGACGAATACCATTTGGGTCACGTGCGCCCATTAAACCCGCAGGTGTACCAATTACTAAACTAAATGCGCCTTGACATTGGTGAAAGGCACGGATTGCCCCTTCTAACCAATCTTGACCTTCATTTACTTGTTCTGCGATCGCAAATGCGATCATTTCTGAATCTGTTGTCGTTATTAAGTTACAGTCGCGCTTCAGTAACTCTTCTCTTAATATCGTAGTGTTGACAAGATTGCCATTATGTGCTAGAGCAAGTTTACCTAAGCGAGTTTCTACAACAGCAGGCTGGGCATTGACTACTTTACTAGAACCAGTTGTAGAGTAACGGGTATGACCAACTGCCATATCCCCAGGCATCTGACTCAATATAGATTCGTTAAAAACATGGGAGACTAGCCCCATGCCTTTATATAGATTTACCTCTTCGCCTTGAAAGGTAGCAATGCCAGCAGATTCCTGACCTCGGTGTTGGAGAGCATAAAGCCCAAAGTACGTGAGTTTGGTAACGTCTTCCCCTGGTGCATAGATACCGAAAACACCACAGGCTTCCTCTGGCTTGTCTGGTCGAGTTTCCTGGGAATTGACAGAATACTCGTCAGAAGAGAAGGAATGGTTGGGAATCATGCTACGGTTTTGCTCCTAATAGGACGGGTGATTAGATAAATTGCTATATCTAAGGAAAGATTTAGATATATTTATTTAGGTTAATAATTCTTAAACAATACACTACTCAACCTTAACCTATCTGGCAACGGATTTTTTAACGGATGTAACGGATGGGGGGTTGGTGGGTGGTTTAGGGTTAAGGTTTTAAGAGATAATTTATCCGTTACATCTGTATTTGTTGTTTGTTAGTTAAGTGGTTAGACGGCGTTCGATGCTGTTAGACCAGCGATCGCTCATCTCTGTAATGCTAACGTTGAGTAGGGTGGTGTTGTCAGCCGTAATAACTCGGAAGTTTTCGGCGGTTTTGGCTACTTGACCGATTTTTTGCCAGTTTTTACTCAGTTTTTCTTGTAAGTAAGTTTCCCAAGCTGTTTGTTGTTCTGGGGAAACTGATACGATGATTCTTGCTCCACCTTCGCCAAATAGTAGGGTATCCCAGCGTTGTGAGTGGTTTGAGGGTAAGTTTAGGTTTATTTCTGCTCCTAGATTACCACTGATGCAGGATTCGGCAAGTGCGATCGCAATTCCTCCTTCTGAGCTATCATGGGCTGAACGTATCCAACTTTGACGGATACCTTCACGGCAAACTGCTTGGACTCGCATTTCTAAGTCAAAATCCACTTGTGGCGGTTGTCCTGCAACAGTTCCGTGAATTGCTGCCAGATATTCTGAACCTCCCAAAGTTACCTTTGTAGCTGTATCTAGCTTTTCTCCTAAGAGATAAATTAAATCTCCTTCAGACTGCCATGCTTGACCACAAACTTTGTGAATATCAGAGACTAATCCCACCATGCCGATAACAGGGGTAGGATAAATCGGTTGGGGTGTACCTGTAGAATCAACGGTTTCGTTGTAGAGAGAAACGTTACCACCTGTAACGGGAGTTTTAAATTCTCTACAAGCATCGGCAATACCTCGACAAGCTTCTGCTAGTTGCCAATAACCTACAGGTTTTTCGGGACTAGCAAAATTTAAGTTATCTGTAACTGCTATAGGTTCAGCACCGACGCAGCTAAGATTACGTGCAGCTTCAGCTACAACTGCTTTTGCACCCTCATAAGGATTTAGGTATACATAGCGGGAATTGCAATCTACTGTTGCAGCTACACCTGTTTGATGTAAACTGCCTTCTTTTACACCTGTTAATGGGGTTTCCAGTGGACGCACTCTGATTACAGCCGCATCTGCACCACCTGGAACAAGTACTGTATTATTCTGCACCTGATGGTCATATTGGCGATAAACCCAACGTTTTGAAGCAATTGTTGGTGTATCTAATAGCTGTAACAGAATATCATTCCAAGTTTTAGTGCTGCCTTGAATTTCAATTCCTTCTTCTGTAGCAGTAGGTAAAGCATCCGGTGTCCATTCCCAAGCTTGACGCGCATATTCTGGGGGTTCAGCAAGTAATTCCCGATGATAAATTGGTGTATTATCTGACAAAGCTGTAGCTGGTATTTCTGCTGCAACCTCACCTTTAAATAAAATTCTGACAATTGGTTCTGAAATTACTGTGCCAGCTACTACTGCTTGTAAACCCCAACGGTGGAAAATATCAATTAATTCTTGCTCACGTCCTTTATGAGCAACAAATAACATTCTTTCTTGGGATTCAGACAATAAATATTCATAAGGAACCATCCCAGTTTCGCGTACTGGAATTTTGTCTAAATCAAATTCAATTCCAACGCCACCTTTAGCCGCCATTTCCGCAGTAGAACAGGTAATTCCAGCCGCACCCATATCTTGTGCTGCTACTACTGCCCCAGTTTTAAAAGCTTCTAAGCAAGCTTCAATTAAAGATTTTTCTAAAAATGGGTCGCCTACTTGTACTGCGGGACGGTCTTTTTCTGATTCCTCAGTTAATTCTGCACTGGCAAAACTCGCGCCACCCATGCCATCTCGTCCAGTGGTTGAACCAACATATAATACTGGGTTGCCCATACCAGATGCACCAGATTTAACAATTTCTGATGTTTCCATTAACCCTAATGCCATTGCATTAACTAAAGGGTTGCCGGAGTAGGCGGGGTCAAAGTACACTTCTCCACCAACTGTGGGTACTCCAACGCAATTACCGTAGTGAGATATTCCTTCTACTACGCCAGAGAATAATCGCTTGGTACGACCATCTTCTAAGGAACCGAACCGGAGGGAATTTAAGATGGCAATGGGACGCGCACCCATTGTAAAAATGTCTCTTAATATACCACCTACTCCGGTGGCTGCTCCTTGAAATGGTTCGACGGCTGAGGGGTGGTTGTGGGATTCGATTTTAAAGGCTAGTTGTAATCCGTCGCCTAAGTCTACTACACCTGCGTTTTCTCCAGGTCCAACGAGAATGCGATCGCCTTCTGTGGGAAACTGTTTTAAAAGTGGGCGAGAATTTTTGTAACAGCAATGCTCAGACCACATTACGCCAAACATCCCTAGTTCAGCTTTGTTGGGGTGACGACCTAATCGCTGGACAATTTCTTCATATTCATCAGGTTTGATGCCTTCAGAAGTTATTTCTGCCAACGAAAAAGGGGAAGAGGAGATGGCGGACATGGAAGCCTTGCATAAATTAGGACAAGCTTTTATTTTACTGATTTATTACCCATTCTCGGAACTGGCGTAAAGCTGTAATTACTCCCAAGGTTTGACACTGCTCTAGAAACTCGATGACGCGACTAGCAGGTAAGATGGGAAAAGTGGGAGAGCGATCGCATTCTACATAACCCCCATGTTCTAATTGATAAAAATGTATTGTCCGACGATCATATATCCAAAGTTCTTTAATTCCCAAATCTGCATAAAGTTCTAGTTGATTTAATGAACTTCTACTAATATCAATCTCTAGCGCCAAGTCTGGAGGTGGATCTTCATTAAAGTATAACGTTTTTTTATTTCTAACTAACGCTTCATTCTGAATGTAGTAACATGAGTCAGGTTCTTTACCAGCCTTCATGCTTGATCGCTTGATTGTCATTGAGCCAAACATTTTAATATTTAGGTTTAGTACTTCAACTAAAGCTACAATCAAAGCCTCTATCATCCTGTTGCTGTTCTCATGTTCAGGCAGTGGAACCATAATTTCTAATTTTCCCTTGTGATAAGCAAGTCTGTGGGAATTATGTTCACCCAGTTCTAATAATAAGTTTTCAAATAATTGCCAGCTAATATTTTGAAGTAATATTCGCTGTTCAGTTGGAGTCGATGTTACTACCATATTGCATTACCTTTGGCTATTTTTTGTGTGTAGCTATTTTATACAGCAGTCATACCAATATTCCATGAACATACTACACATTTTGTAGGGCGGGTTTGGAAAAGCTACCTGTATAACCCAAAAGTTCTCTTGTCAACCCGCCCCTACGCGCATATCTGTTGTATGTTTTTATTAGCACAAATATGTTTTTAAAATCTACTTTTGTGACGATCGCAACTAGCAAATTAGACATACTGGTACAATTTTATACTAATTTAATTGGTAGAGAACCTAAAAGTTATATTCATCAGATTTATGCTGAGTTTCAATTAACTAATTTACGTTTAGGAATTTTTCAGCCCAAAGAGGGGCAAAGCCAAGAGTTTGACCAAGGGAAAAGTCCTATAAGTTTGTGTTTTGAAGTAAGTGAATTAGAAAGTGCAATCGCTCATATTACAGCTTTGGGATATCCGCCACCATGTGAGATTATTAATGCCTCACACGGCAGAGAAATTTATGCTTACGATCCTGATGGTAATCGCATAATTTTTTATCAACCTAAAAATTGGGAAATAGGCGATGTGGAGATCCCCCTAAATCCCCCTTAATAAGGGGGACTTTGAATGTCTCCCCCCTTCTCGTTCCCAGGCTGGAGCCTGGGAACGGGAGTTGCTCAGGGGGATCTAGTTTTTCAGCTTGCGTAAGCCGTGTAAAATTAACTTATAAAAATAAGTTGATGCTGATTGAATAGGGAGTTTTTTAAATATAACGTAGTAAGTCTGTCAATCCATAGAAACTAACAATTAGCAACAATACAGCCGTTACTTGTGTTACACGGGGTTGAGGTGAAGGAAATAATGCTTCTCTAATTAAAATTGAACTAGATGCACCTACGACATAGCTTAAACTGAGGGCTAAATATTGCCATTGATCTGTGCGTCCCCAAATTACTAGCAAAAGTATTGCTAACAATAACATTAATAACTCAATGAACCGAGGGGGATTGTATTGACTAATAATAACGATGGCGTGCCAAAAACGTTGCAAAAATCTCATTTTTCTTGATGTATTTGGTTGTGTTCTTGTAAATAAGCTAAAGCAATGCTAGTTTCAACTTGGGGAAATTCGTAATAAAAACGGCTAACGCTTTGAAACTGATGAGGGGTGTCTAGTACAATTACGCGATCGCACCATTTATTTAACCATTCCATCAGTTCTGCTGGTGCTACAGGCGCACAAATCCAGATCTGTTCTGGTTTTTGGGTTCTTAATGCTTGCACTGCTACTGCCATTGTCATACCTGTGGCTATCCCATCGTCTACTATAATGGCGATCGCACCTTCAGCACTAAGCTGTGGACAACTAGCAGCGAATTCCTCTTGTTGTTCCTGAGCTTTTTGTTGAGCTTGAAACATTGCTTCCAGCCTTAAATTTTGCTGCTGTTTACGGAATGGTTTCATATCTAGCCAGATTACTTGACCATCTGCTGTTACAGCACCTATTGCCAATTCGGGGTTGTCAGGTTTAGTAATTTTTTTGGCAACTACAATATCTAAGGGGCAATTCAACCGACGCGCAATTGGTACTGCAACAGGAATTCCTCCTCTAGGTAGAGCATAAACAATTGGTTGAGCGGTAATACCAGTAGCTTTAAGTTTGTCAAGTTCCTCAATTATAGAGTCAGCTAGTAGAGTGCCTGCATTAATGCGATCGCTAAATAGCGGGGTAGACGACATAAGTTCCTCCAGCAATAACTGCCTGGTTGCATCCATCATGGCTAAAAAAGCATGGATTATGAAGGATAAATGATAAAAATTTAATTTCTTGTCACTTTTGACCCTAAATTAATTCAGTACTTACTTCTAGATCCCCCTAAATCCCCCTTAAAAAGGGGGACTTTTAATTTCCCCCCTTCTCGTTCCCAGGCTCCAGCCTGGGAACGAGGGGGGTAGGGGGGATCTAGGTTTCAGCCTTTCGGAACGTCAGTCCTGTTAATTGCTCACAGCTAGTGTTGCTAGGATTATTTTGTTGCAGCATACACGCTTTCCCCAGATTTATGTCAAACGAAAACCAACTCAGCTTATTTGATACCTCACAAAAGAGCGAATCTGCATCATCCTTTGATCTCATTCCTACAGATGCAAAAGTCCCTATTCCTCCTGGTACTTACGAAACAATCAACCAAATAGCAGATCACTGTAACCGTTGCTATCGCTGCGATCTAGGAAAAAATCGCACTCATGCTGTAATTGGGCGAGGCAATATTCAAGCACCAATTATGATTGTGGGGGAAGCGCCGGGACAAAATGAGGATGAGACAGGGTTGCCATTTGTCGGTAAATCAGGGCAACTTTTGGAGAAAATTTTAGCTTCTGTGAATTTGAGTACAGAAACAGATATTTACATATCTAATATGGTGAGATGCAGACCACCCAATAACCGTCCCCCTACAAATCCAGAAATCGAAGCTTGCAAACCTTACCTATTAGAACAAATTCGGATGGTAGACCCGAAAATTATTTTGTTTACAGGTGCTACTGCTGTCAAAGGTTTAACTGCGGATAAGCGAGCTATTTCAAAAATTCGTGGTTCTTGGATCGAGTGGGAAGGGCGTTTGTGTATGCCAATTTTCCACCCATCTTATCTTTTGCGTAATCCTAGCCGTGAAGTTGGTAAACCTAAATGGTTAATGTGGCAGGATATGCAAACTGTACGCGCCAAGTTAGATGAAATTAAAGGGTGAGGAGTTAGGGAGAGAGGAGAGAGGAGAGAGGAGGGAGGAGGGAGGAGGGAGGAGTTAGCTATTTAAAGATGCAAGGGGGGACTTGCACTACTGATTAATATTTAAATAAATAAGCTTGATATAGCTGTTGTAGAGGCAATTTATATGGTACAAACACCATCAAAACCTTTGACATTGGAAGAGTTTCTGAAGTTACCAGAAGCGGAACCTGCTAGCGAATACATTGATGGTCAAATTCTTCAAAAACCAATGCCACAAGGGAAACATAGTACAATTCAAGGTGAATTTGTAACTGCTATAAATACAGTAGTCAAGCCTCAGCGAGTTGCCCGTGCTTTTCCAAAGCTTAGGTGTTCTTTTAGTGGACGATCAATAGTACCAGATATATCTGTATTTCTTTGGGACAGAATTCCCCGTGATGAGAATGGTGCAGTTGCTAACCAGGACTTACGCAAATTATGAAAATAAACACCATCTGTAGGGGCAATCCCCCTGTGGTTGCCCCTGTATGTAGTGTATCTGCGTAAGTCCTGTAACATTTTTCAGATAGCCCCGGATTGGGTAATTGAGATATTATCACCAGATCAAAGTCAAACAAAAGTAACAAAAAAAATTCTAAATTGCCTAAATTATGGAACTCAAATGGGTTGGTTAATTGATCCAGAGGAACAAACTGTATTTGTTTATCTACCTAATCAGCAACCACAAGTATTTGAGCAACTAGAGGAGGAACTTCCTATACCATCTTTTGCAAGTGAGTTACGGCTAACTGTAGGGGATTTGTTTGGCTGGTTATTAGAGTAAAGTAAATTTAAAGAATTTCAGCAATGATGATAATTTTAGGTCAGAATTAAAAGCGATCGCACTCACCCCTGTAAAATGCGTAGGCGAAGCCCGTCGTAGACATCGCCCTTTACACTAAACTTGAGTTTACAGTAGCCTTGACACTTGCGCGTGCATCAAAGCAATGTCAGGATCGCGTTGAATTGCAGCGTAATATCGCTTTCCAAATGTATCTCCATCTTCCGATGGTTGCATTAAATTTTGCGCTTGCTCTAAAAGTCCACTCGCTTTGTTTAACTCTATAGGTTCTTTGGAACTAAGCAATTCATCAATCTCAACAATGAATTGGGATATAGGGCGCAACCAACTAAACCAATCATGGCTGAGTACTAACTGGAAATATTCACCTTTTGATTTAATTTGTCCGTGAACCTGTTCATAAGCAACCCGTTCAGATTCTAGCAGTGCTTTGTGGAGACGTAACAAAATATTACGC
>JBARVL010000181.1:0-17872 GCA_049646245.1 Crinalium sp.
ATCAACTGCTGACATTTATTAAAGAAATGTTCCAAATGAAAGCAGAAGCTAAGAATTTAAAGTTAATCTTTGAGCAAGAAGCTGATCTGCCTCAATATATCCAAACAGATGAGCAAAAATTACGCCAAGTTTTAATTAATATTTTGGGAAATGCGATCAAGTTTACGGAAAAGGGTAGCGTCACTCTGCGAGTTAAAAAGAAACTTACTGCCATTGATGAACCTCAATTAGAAGCCTTACCCCAGCCCCCTGCATCTTTCGGAATTACCTTTGAAGTTGCAGATACAGGTTTAGGGATAGCTTCCAATGAGCTAGAAAGTGTGTTTGAAGTCTTTGTACAAACGGAACATGGGCGAAACTTACACCAAGGGACAGGTTTAGGTTTAGCAATTAGCCGACAATTTGTGCGACTATTAGGGGGTGAGATTACTGTTAGCAGCACTTTCGGTAAAGGCACAGTTTTTAGTTTTGATATCGCTGTGCAGTTAGCTGATGGAGTTAACATTTCTGAGCAAACATCACGAGAGCAAATAATTGGTCTTGCTCCCAATCAACCCCAGTACCGAATTTTAGTAGCAGACGATGCTTTTGAAAACCGCCAATTATTAGTCAAACTGCTAGAACCTTTAAACTTTGAAATTCAACAAGCAGCTAATGGAGAAGAAGCGATCGCACTATCTGATAGTTGGGAACCTCATCTGATCTTAATGGATATGCGGATGCCTGTAATTGATGGCTATGAAGCGACTAAACGCATCAGATCCCAACTCAAAGGTCAGGCTACAGTAATTATTGCACTCACCGCTAGTGTATTTGATAACGAGCGATCGATTGTTTTATCAGTTGGTTGCGACGACTTTATTCGCAAGCCATTTCAGGAAGACGTACTATTAGAAAAGTTAGCTCAACATTTAGGAGTGCGTTATGTATATCAACAACCCTTAATATCTGTAGTCGAACCGCCAAAAATTGAATTAACACCATCAGATTTAGCACAAATGCCACTGGAGTGGATTGATCAGTTACATCTAGCCGCGACTAAACTCAATTCCAAGCTAATTTTACAAGCGATCGCACAAATCCCTGATGACCAAAAATTTCTGGCTACAGCACTTAAACATTTAGCCGAGAACTTTCGCTATGACGTAATAATAAATTTAACTAAAATTAAACGTTAAAATGAATAAAAGTTTTACAAGTTCTGTTAAAAGAAAAATTTTAATTGTAGATGACACGCCTGATAATTTACGCCTGTTAGACAAAACCTTAACTGACCAGGGGTATGAAGTCCAGTGTGCAATTAACGGAGAATTGGCATTAATGGGTGCTGGTGCGGAAGTACCAGATTTAATTTTACTAGATATTAAAATGCCTGGTTTGGATGGATATCAGGTATGTCAACGCCTGAAAGCACAAGCGCAAACTTGCGAAATTCCTGTAATATTTTTGAGCGCCCTAGATGAAGTTATTGATAAAGTGAAAGCTTTTGCTGTAGGTGGAGTAGATTATATTACTAAACCGTTTCAAATTGAAGAAGTTTTAGCGCGTGTAGAAAATCAACTAGCTTTGCAAGCAGCTAAAACAGAAATTCTCCTCCTCAATGCTGAACTAGAACAACGAATTAATCAACGCACAGAACAGTTAAAACGAGCGAATGTGGAACTCACTAAAAGCGAAGAACAATTTCGCCTAACTTTTGAAATGGCTCCCATTGGCATTGCCATTCAAACACTTGATGGCAAATTTATTCGCATAAATCAAGCTTTCTGTGAAACATCTGGTTACAGCAGCGAAGAATTGTTAGATAAAACTTGGATAGATCTCAGCCATCCAGATGATATTGCATCCACTCTTACTTTACATCAAAAACTCCACCAAAGAGAAATCTCGGATTTCCAAACTGAGAGTCGTTATTTAACCAAAGATGGCAAGGTAGTTTATGGCATCTTACAGGTGGCTGTAGTTAGAGATGCCGAACAAAAACCTGTGCATTTAATTGGTCAGTTTTTAGATATTACCGCTCGCAAATTAGCCGAGGAGCAATTACTTTTTGATGCTTTGCACGATAATTTGACAAATTTACCCAATCGTAATTTATTAATGGAGCGATTGGAATTAGCATTAAAACAAGCCCAACGGCAAACAGATTATTTATTTGCGGTGATGTTTATCGACCTCGATCGCTTTAAGGTTGTTAATGATAGTTTAGGGCATGAAGTTGGCGATCAACTATTGGTGGCGATCGCCCGCAAATTAGAAACCTTAATCCGCGCTAGTGATATAGTCGCGCGTCTTGGAGGAGACGAGTTTATTATCCTGCTCGATAATCTGCAAGATCTCAATGACGCGATTAGAATTGCCGATCGCATTTGTTTAGAACTTAATTCACCCTTTTTAATCGAAAATCGTCAAGTTTTTACCACCGCCAGTATAGGTATTGTGTTCAGTTCAACTCATTATCAAACCGGATCGGAATTAATCAGAGATGCCGATATTGCGATGTATCGCGCTAAAGAAGCAGGAAAAGCGCGTTATGAAATTTTTGATCGGATAATGCACGCCTATGCTGTCGAACAACTGCAACTAGAAAGCGACTTACGCCATGCGATCGCCCACCAAGAACTATTAGTTCACTACCAACCAATTATCTCATTAACCACAGGCAAACTTACAGGTTTTGAAGCATTATTGCGTTGGAAACATCCCAGTCGCGGCTTTATCTCTCCGGCAGAATTTATCCCTATTGCTGAAGAAACAGGCTTAATTGTTACTATCGGTCAATGGATACTGCGTGAAGCTTGTCATCAATTCCAAACCTGGAGCTTACAATATCAACTTAGCAATAGTTTGACCATCAGCGTTAATCTTTCTAGCAAACAACTGAGAGAACCAACTTTAATTAAACAAATCGATCAAATAATTCAAGAAACTAAATTAAATAGTAGTTGTTTAAAGCTAGAACTTACTGAAAGTATGCTAATCGATCATGTTGAAGCCGTGATCTCAACGATGTCCCAACTCAGAGGCAGAGCAATTCATTTAAGCATAGATGACTTTGGTACAGGGTTCTCATGTTTAAGTTATTTACATCGTTTTCCAATTAATACCTTAAAAATTGATCGTTCTTTTGTCAGTCGGATAGGAGAAGAAAATGAAAACTTAGGAATAGTCAAGACTATAATTACCTTAGCTCACGAATTGGGGATGGATGCGATCGCTGAAGGTGTAGAAACTCAGCAACAAGTAAACCAATTGAAAGCTTTAGGCTGCGATCAAGCTCAAGGATACTTTTTTTCTCCACCCTTAAGCAGCGAATCAGCAGAACTTTTCATCGCCACACACAAAATATAGCAGTCAACAATCAACTCAATACTGCTCGGTTAACAAAGATTTTTTGTTTAGGTAAGCAGAGGGGCAGGGGGGCAGGGGGCAGGGGGGAGCGAAGATATTCTTAACCGAGTAGTATTGACAATCAACTAAGTAGCTCCTCCTTAAAAAATATAAAACATCTACTCCCCCTCCCCTTTATAAGGGGAGGGGGTTGGGGGGTGGGGTAATGCGCTTAATTAAATCAACTTACTTATCAACTCTAACTCTTCCCTAATAGATAAAGGTTGATACCCCAAATTAAAAGCTTTTGTACTATCTAAAGAAACATCTGGCGATCTGGGTGCAGCCATTTTCACATCTTTTTGTAAACAAGTTTTCAACCTTGCCCCTGAAAGTTGTAAAACCTCTACTAATAATCGACCAAAATCATAGCGAGATACCCGCTCTTTTCCACCTAAATGAATATATCCCTGAACTTTTTCTAAAGCTAACAACAATCCTTGTGCCGCCGTTTTACCACTTACAGGCGTGCGAAACTCATCTGTAAATAAACTTAACTCTTTTCCCTCCCTCAAAGTTTGAATAAATGGCTGAATAAAACTGTTAGCTGTAGGTGGCGCAACCCCAAACATCAAAGGCATTCGGCAAACTGCTGTTAAAGGATAACTCTGTAACATTCCTACTTCCGCCATCACCTTTTGCTCACCATACAGATTCACAGGATCAACTAAATCTGTTTCTTTATAAGGAGCATTTAAGCCATTAAAAACTAAATCAGTTGAAGTAAAAACACACGGAATTGCATACATTGCTGCTATTTCAGCAATATTACACGATGCTGTCACATTAATTTTATGGGATATCTCAGGATTATTTTGGCAAAAATTGGGACTTGATAAAGCAGCCGTATGAATAATTCCTGCTGGTTGGATTTCTTTAAATATACCCTTGAGTTCTTGCAAATCCGTTAAATCAACTTTTACCAGATTTACACCTGAAATCTCTAAATAATTTGACCAATAAGTTCCATATATATCCCACTTTTGTTTAGCTAACTGACAAATGTTCCACCCCAAAAAACCACTAGCACCTGTCACTAAGAGCTTGTTCATATCTAGGAACAATTCGATCTAATTAGTATAATTGTTGATTAAACTATTATTGTCTCTAATCTCTAAATTCTCTAAATTGAGCCTTCTCGATTTCAACTCTGAATTCAGCCTTTGTTCAATTATTGCTTTAGATATGCCCGTTTTTTGCGATAACTCAGCAATCGTAAAACTTAAATTACCTACTTTCACCTCTGTCTGATCATCAAACCTCAAGTTGCCATTTTCAACGTATGGTTTACCTGATATTCCTACATAAACTTCGCGATTATTTAAAAAAGGGAACTTCTCAGTCAACTTTTTCAATTTATCTTGATTGTTTTGACCAAAAGGAGTATTAGAAAATTCTGAAATATTGACTATAATACCTGTCTCTATCTTGCCGTTTCTAATTTTTGTGTTAACACCTTTAACTGAGTTAGTTAATTGCTCTTCACTTGTATTTTCGGCAATTTTGCTCACGATGAGTTGATTAATATCAGCTTCATTTAAGTTAACATCAACAGTTTTAGAATCTGCTAGTTTGGGAGATGTTCCAGGTATTTCAAAATTATTAGCAGTGTTTTTTGCTGGATTTAATGCAACATTTGTAGTATTTTTCCTGGCAATATTAGTTGTTTCTGTAGGGGCAAACTTGTCAGGCATTCCAAAATCATTAGCAGTGTTTTTATCGGCTTTTAATACAAGCTTGATATTATTCCCACTACTAATTTTAGTTGTTTCTGTGGCGCTAAATTTTTCAGGCATTTCAAACTTTTCCTCAGTCTGTTTAGCAGCCTTTAATAAAACCTTGACATTATTTTCAGGAGCAATATTATTAGCTGATGCTGTAGTATTATACCAACCAGGTAATTCTGTGGCTTGTTGCCAAAAAAAAGCCATGACAGCACTGCTGCCAGCAACCAAGAATATAAATATTACTAAGATTTTTTTCATATTGAAGCGTAAATTTGATGAGAGAAAATACATTTTTATATTATATTTTTTTATGCTTGATAAAAAAAGCATAAAAAATATTTATAAATATATTTTTTCTTAAACTATTCTACTGTAGATAGACCAAAATAAACTAACGTTGTTGAATTTTTTATGTTTATCCTACTAACGCGGGTTATACTGTGGCTGCTACTATGCGCCCTTGTCTACTATGTACTGGCGCAGTTGATTCCCAAAGAATATCTTGCCTGGTTAGGTGGCATATTATTGTTTGTGATCATCGTTTTGGTATTTATTAATACCAATGATGCTTTTGTTTTAGCAGCAGGGAGTGTGATATCTTTTCCTTTCAAACCGCTAGGTTTGTCACTTTTAATGTTATTATTTGGAATAACTGGAATAAAAAAGAATGGCATTACTAATGCAGGATATTATCAACTTTGGACAGCTTTTTTAATTTTGCTACTATCAAGTACACCTTATCTAGCTTACCAACTAGCCCAACAAGCGGAACGAGAATTTATTCAAGCAGAACAACAACGCCGAGAAATTTGCCAAGATCGATGTCCTGCTAATGTAACACCAGCCGAAGCACAGAGGGCAAGGGCAATTGTAGTATTAGGGCATGAAAGTCCTCAAGGTAATTTGGCTTATATCAGGCAGGTTCAGATTAATGATCTTAGCGATCGCCTAATTTATGCCTCCCAAGTTTACCAAGAACAATCATCACTAGGAAATCGTCCTTTCGTAATTGTCAGTACTAAGTATAATTTTACCAAAGATAACAACAATCAATCTAGCGACTTTACAACAATTTTGTCAAAACTCGGTGTGCCAGCCGATCGCGTTATCCTAGAAACGAATAGTTTAGATCTCCATTCCAGTGCCGTTGCCGTAGAACGAATATTAAAACAGCGTGGTGTTGGTAATCAACAAATTATCTTAATTACTTCGGCATTAAATAGCAACCGCGCCCGACTTACTTTTGCCCAAATGCGCTTTAAAGTTACTCCTCGAACAGAAGAATTCTATACTTTACCATCAGGAAATGTATCTATACAAAACTTAAAAGTTCAAGATTTTATTCCCAATGTAGCAGCTTTAACGATCACTACGCGGGTAATTGAAGAGTTTCTAGCATCACTTTACTACTTCTTACGCGGCTGGCTGTCCCCAGTAATATTATGAATTGGTGATTTGAGGAGGGAGGAGGGAGGAGAGAGGAGAATTAGTAATTGATAATTGATAATTGTTAATTGTTAATTGTTAAGATTGAGTGTAAATTAACCACATTTCCAATCACCGCGATCGCAGGTGCAGTAAATCCTGATTCTTCCACCTGCTCAACAATAGTTTCTAACGTCCCAATTAACTCTTCTTGCTCAGGTCTTGTACCCCAACGCACCAAAGCTATCGGTGTTTGGGGACTTAGCCCAGCTTCTTCAAGTTGTGTAGTAATATAGGATAAATTGTGAATCCCCATATAAACCACAATCGTTTCTGAACCGTGTGCGATCGCACTCCAATTTACAGCAGGTCGATACTTACCCGCAGACTCGTGACCTGTGACAAAAGTAACAGAAGAACTATAAGATCTATGAGTCAACGGAATACCCGCATAAGCAGGTGCAGCAATACCTGATGTCACCCCTGGAACAACTTCCACAGGTACACCTGCACGCACCAAATCTTCCATCTCTTCCCCACCGCGACCAAAGACAAACGGATCGCCACCTTTTAACCGTACAACTATCGCACTCGTTTGAGCAAGTTCAATTAACAGCTTAGTTGTCTCTTCTTGAAATAAAGAGTGACGACCCATCCTTTTACCCGCATCAATTTTTTCTGCCTGCGGATTAATCATCATTAAAATTTGCGGACTAACCAAAGCATCATAAACCACCACATCAGCACACTCTAGCAGTCCTTTACCCTTCAAAGTCAGTAGCCCTGGATCTCCAGGTCCCGCACCGACAAGATAAACTTTGCCTATGCACCGCTTGTTTTGCTGATTAAATGTGTTGGTTTCTTGACTGCTGATGCTCATAGTTAGGCTGTTGTGTTTTTTAGGGGGAGAGGAGGGAGGGGGGAGGGGGGAGGAGGGAGGAGGGAGGGCAATACTGCTCGGTTAACAAAGATTTTTTGTTTGGGTAAGCAGAGGGGCAGAGGGGCAGAGGGGCAGAGGGGAGCGAAGATATTCAAAACCTGCGTAGTATTGGGAGGGAGGGTTTGATAAATTTTCTCTTAATTAAAAACCAGCCCCAAAATCAGATTTATTCAAATAAATCTAAAATTAAATCTGCTAACTCAGAACTTGCTCCTATCGGTTCACCAAGACTCAACTGCACAGTTGGGAATTGTGCTTGCAGCTTTGCTACTGAAGAAGCGATCGCATCTGTAATTCCCCCAGCAAATAAAAAGTAAGGCAGAATTGCAATTGTCCGATTACCAGCACTAACTAACTCTGCTACTCGCTCCTCTAAACTTGGTGATACCGACCAATAAGCGGGTAACGCGCTCATTTGTGCTGCTAACGTTTCCACAGGCTCGTTACCACCAGAGCGACGGCTGCCATGAGATAACAAAATCCATGCCTCTGTCCATATAGAACTAATCTGCTTGGCAAACAAACTATTTATATTCGGGTGACTACCTAAATAAGGTCGCAGTTCAATTTTTAAATTTGCACCAACAGCTTGTTGAGCTACTTCCACTTCTGCGGGAATATCAGCCATCACATGAACCCCAGGTAACAGAAACAAAGGCACAACTTCCAAACGATTAAAGCCAGCAGCTAAAATGCGATCGCCAAACTCCCTAATTTGCTCATGCAAAGGTAGAGCCGCTAATTCTAAACAAGCAGTACCTACCATTGGTTGTAAGGACTGAGTAGCGCATAACGTAGCATACCTACTAGCAATGCCACCCTGTTCACCCTCCAGCAAAGGAGAGTAATAACTTAATTGCCCTTGATCCTTGTCCAAATCTGTATCCGTAGCCGTCTGTATACTCCTACTTACCTCGCTCCGCAGGATCAGCAGTTCAGCAAGCTCTTCTAAAGCTGCTTGTGGACGAGGATCGCGGCTTCCGTGAGATACCAGTAGGTAGGCAGAGCGTAGTGGCAACTTAATGAATGTTTCCAATAGAATGTCTTTTTTTAATTAGATCTCGTTTTCCGGCAACTTTCTGTATAAATAGTTTCCGTTTTAGGAACTTGTTTGATTTTCAAGCAACTTTCATCCCTATTTAATTAAATTGATTATAATAGTATTAAAAATTTATTAATAAAATTAACTCAGCGTAGTATATTTATTACTTACTTTATTTATTGTATAGCAATTGCCAAGGCGCTTAAGGCATTAAGCCCGCGCAGGCGGGCTTTGTTTGTATGGTTCCCCACCCTTGAGGGTGTGGGAGAAAAAGTGGCTTAAACAGGACTTACGCAAATTATGAAAATAAACACCATCTGTAGGGGCAATCCCCCTGTGGTTGCCCCTGTATTTAGTGTATCTGCGTAAGTCATGTTAAACAAAAATGTTACCCCCTCCCTGTTGATAGAGAGGGGGGTAGAGTGAGGTTTTACACTTAATTACGAGTTATTCCACCCCACACTAGCTAACTAGGATTGAATTCCAGCACCTGGTTGAGCCACGTATTGAAAATCTGGTTCACTATTCCAGGGACCACGCTCATCTTTACCGTTTTGGGACAAATTGAAGTAAAGACGTACTGTGTCATCTGGCTGGATATTACCAAAGAAGGGGTCAGTCAATTTACCCAACGAATCCAACGCATTCATAAACATTTTGGTGTGGGAAATTTCGCGGGTAAGTAAATGTACCAACGTATCCTTTGTACCTTGATCTGGAGCCATCTTAATTAACTCTTCATAAGTTTGACGCGCACCAGCTTCAGCAGCGATATCAGCCCGTAAATCTCGGACAACATCGCCACCTTCATTAATGTAATTAGCACTCCAAGCACTGCCTTGGCTATCTAGGAAATGTGGTCCGACTCCTCTGATGGCAAACAAAGAACTGCGATAAGCTTCTGTTTGATCTACATTCTTTGTATGACCTTCGATCAGTTTACCAACCATTTCTAGGTGGCTAAATTCTTCAATGGCAATATCTTGAAGCATATCTCTGATCCCAGCGTGTTCACAATGGAACGACTGCACCCAGTATTGTAAAGCTGCTGTCAATTCACCCGTTGCGCCTCCAAACTGTTCTAGCAGCAGTTGAGCAAAACGTGGGTTAGGCTCATTGATATTTACTGTATGAATCGTTTCTTTTTTGTGAAAAAACACAGATTAAATCCTCCTGTTATTTGTTTGAGTCAACTGTCAACGTAACTTTCTAGGTTGTGAACAATTGCATCAAACATTCCATTGCTATATACGTTCACGTTAGCGTCACCACCAAATTAGAACCTGCATCCACAGGTATAGTTGGCTAAGTAATCGCTTCTTTCTAGAGGAGAATATTTTTTGGTAAGAAATCAGTAGTCAGAATTCAGAAGTCAGGATGACAGTCAAAACTTAATAAATTTGCCCTCACCGCCTACTTAATCCCATTGATAATTGTTAATTGATTCCACACTCTTCTATCCTTGTTGCTAGATGTTGAGCGTGTAGCCACCAGCTATAACCACCAACCCATTGACGTGATGGTAAATGTCCTATAGGTGCTGAGGAACGAAACTGGAAAGCTGCATCTGGAAAATTAGAGTTATGTACTTTCCAACCAATGCGATCGCAAAAACTAGCATATTCACCCTCAACTTCTAAATAAATCTGTTTCTGCACGCTAAAACCAAAGCGCCCACCGCTATATAGCAACCACAACTGATCAATTATCTGCAAATCTTCGCAAGGAAATTTATCAATATCACTATTAAATAGATAGCTACCAACTGCTTTATGAGATGCCTTACACAAAACTATCCAGGTTTCTTCGTCTGCTTCTTTCCATTTCTTTTTTGATAACCAATATTGTAGCTTAGTGTAGTCAATATTTAATTGGGAAATTAAACTGATAACATCAGGCGATTGAGTAGGTTTTATGGTATTATTTAAATTGATAGCTTGCAATACTTCTTCAGCAGATTGATAACGTTCTTTTAGGCTATCTTTAAGGAGTTTATCGAGAATTTGAGTTAAGCGATCGCTTACTTTTACACCTGCTGGTAAAAAATCCTGCCACGCCCAGCAATCATTGACAACATCGAACATATCAAACGGCGAAATATCTGTCAGCAAGTTAATACAAGTTACCCCTAAACTATATAAATCACTTGCTGGTAACGCTTTACCCCTGGTTTGTTCAGGAGCCATATATTCTGGGCTACCAATAATTGTACCCGTTTTTAACATGGCGCTATTTGTTAAAAGTTTAGCAACTCCAAAATCAATCAAAACTAACTGATTATCAGTTTGGCGACGAATAATATTACTAGGTTTAATATCCCGATGCACAACCTTCTGCTTGTGGATAAATTGTAAAACTGGTAACAAACTTTTTAACAGTTCCCAAATCTGACTTTCATTATAAACACCATTTTTTTCTAGTTCAGCTTCTAAAGTATTGCCATCAATAAAATCTTGAACTAAATAAAGATTTTGTTCTTGTTCAAAATTAGCTAATAAAGCCGTAATCTGAGGGTGTTTACCTAACTCATCTAACCTAATTGCTTCTTGATTAAATAAATCAACTACTTTCTTAAAAGTATCAGGATCGCTATGAGAAAAATGTAATTGCTTAATTACACACCTGGGTTGAGAAGGAATATCTTGATCTACTGCCAAAAAAGTTCTCCCAAACCCTCCCTTCCCCAGAGGGTTAATTGCCCTATATCTATCTTTAAGCACCAAATGAAAGCCACAACTATGACAAAATTTGTCACTGGCACTATTTACTGGATATAGACATTGATGGTTTAAACAGTAAGTCATTTAAGCAAAGTGTAATACTTTATTTTTACAAAAAATATTAAAATTAATATAATCCTCAATAAATCAGATTAGTAGGTTGGGTTAAGCGCAGCGCAACCCAACAAAGATTATAAATATTGGGTTTCGTTATCACTCAACCCAACCTACATTGTACTTAATCCCATTGTTAATTGATAATTGTTAATTGCTCTTACCTTTCCTGTGCTTGATAAGTGTAAAAATTATCAAAAGCGCCGACTGTCTCAAAATGATATTCAGGCAATACATTTTGGGGCAAAAATGGTACAATTGTTTGAGCGGATAAATCAGTTTTATACACACTAAAAATAATAAAATTTTGGCGCTGGGTAGTCCGAGAAATAAGCTGTTTAATTTGAGGCTGATTAGATTGAATTATTGAATTACACTGACTCTGCAACGAAACACCTAAAATTGATGGTGCTTTTGGACAAATATCTTTTTGCAAGTAGCGTGTAAGTTGCTCTACTGCATACTCCTCATAAGTATCCTGATTGGGATTCGTCAGCGCCATCGCTGCGCCTATCCCAACTAAAGCCACTCCCACAATCGCACTGACAGCTTGCAAACCCTTCATTAGCTTGGCTCTAGATGTTTTATCTAATAGGACTTACGCAAACATCATCGTTTTGCCCCCCCAACCCCCCAACTTTGGGGGGAGTAGCTCCTAGTTCCCCCCAGATTTGGGGGGCTAGGGGGGCGAATGCGTAAGTCCTATCTAAGATTACCGCTACTGGTGGCTAGATTTAAGAGGTACTAAATTTTTCATAAATACTAGACCTATTAATCAAGTTTATGTTATATTGAGTTTACGCAATGGCGGGCGTAGCCAAGTGGTTAAGGCAGAGGTTTGTGGTACCTCCACTCGTGGGTTCAAGTCCCATCGTTCGCCCTGAATTTTTACAGTGACTAATTAAATGTCGTCGGTGACAAAATAGTGTCATCGACTTTACTCTATGCTGACTGCTATATATGGCAGGTTATAATAGCATCTTTGCTCCTATGAAAGAACGTAACAGCTTACAAGGGCATGAAGACGTGGTATGGAGTGCGAGTTTCAGTCCCGACGGTCAAACTCTTGCTTCGGCAAGTTCCGACAATACGGTGAAACTGTGGCGCACTGATGGCAGTTTAATTACTACTTTCATTGGGCATGAATTTGGGGTAATGAGTGTGAGTTTCAGTCCTGACGGTCAAACTCTTGCTTCGGCAAGTGGCGACAAAACGGTGAAACTGTGGCGCACTAATGGCAGTTTAATTACTACTTTCATTGGGCATGAAGATGTGGTAATGAGTGTGAGTTTCAGTCCTGACGGTCAAACTCTTGCTTCGGCAAGTTTAGACAAAACGGTGAAACTGTGGCACACTGATGGCAGTTTAATTACTAATTTCATTGGGCATGAATCTGGGGTAGGGAGTGTGAGTTTCAGTCCTGACGGTCAAATTCTTGCTTCGGCAAGTGGCGACAAAACGGTGAAACTGTGGCACACTGATGGCAGTTTAATTACTACTTTCATTGGGCATAAATCTGGGGTAGGGAGTGTGAGTTTCAGTCCTGACGGTCAAACTCTTGCTTCGGCAAGTGACGACTTGACAGTGAAACTGCGGCGCACTGATGGCAGTTTAATTACTACTTTCATTGGGCATGAAGATGCAGTAATGAGTGTGAGTTTCAGTCCCGACGGTCAAACTCTTGCTTCGGCAAGTGCCGACAGTACGGTGAAACTGTGGCGCACTGATGGCAGTTTAATTACTACTTTCATTGGGCATGAAGATGAGGTAGAGAGTGTGAGTTTCAGTCCTGACGGTCAAACTCTTGCTTCGGCAAGTTGGGACAATACGGTGAAACTGTGGAATTTAGATTTAGATAATTTATTGCTGCGCGGTTGCAGTTGATACGGGATTATATAGGCGGGTGTGTGACTCCTCTTTCTAGGCTGTGTTTTCAAACTTTATTGGCTTTGTTTCTGTCGGTGAGATCCCCCTAAATCCCCCTTAATAAGGGGGACTTTGAAGGGGTTATTCCCTCTTAAAAAGGGGGACTTTGAAGGGGTTATTCCCCCTTAAAAAGCAGGACTTTGATGGGATTCTCCCCCCTTTTCAAGGGGGGCAGGGGGGGATCGAATGGTTTGAAAACACGCCCTAGATTACTGTAAAATTAATTCCAAAAATGGCGCTTACCATTAGGTAAAATGTTTTTCCATAATGGCTTTGAGGAAGAATTGTTTTTTGCTGGCGTTGAGATATCCGCATCAGGTATTACTGAAAGTGCTTGCATTACTTCAGTAGCAGAGTGATAGCGATCGCGCATCGAATTAGCCATCATTTTCTGTATAATTTTGGTAAAAGCTTCACTAATCACTAAATCCTGATACCAAATCCTTTCCCCTGTAGAGGAATAGTTGCGAAAATCAATTGCTGATTTTCCTGTGAATAGATAAATACAAGTTGCGCCTAAAGCATATATATCACTAGCATATACAGGGCGCATGGCTATTTGTTCTGGTGGCGCGTATCCTGGTGTACCTACAGAATAAGCAGTTAGTGCTGTCTGTCCTGAACTACTATCTGTTCTGGGATGAATAATTTTATCTTTAACACTGCCAAAATCAATTAATATCCATTGTTGATCTGATTGGCGGTAAATAATATTTGCAGGTTTAATATCTCGATGAATTACCTGTTGGCTGTGGATATATTCCAACAGAGGCAGCATTTTGTTTAAAAACTGCTTAACTTGAACTTCCTTAAATACACCGCCTTGCTTAATTTTTTGCTGGATTGTTAATCCTGGTATATATTCTAAGACCAGATAAAATCGCTGACTTTCTTCAAAATAATCTAATAATTGGGGAATTTGGGAATGGTTGCCAATCTTTTTAAGGGTTAGTGCTTCTCTTTCAAAAAGTACCTGCGCCATCTCCAGAAAGCTAGGAGTATGCAGGGTTGGTCGCAGTTGCTTAAGAACACAATTTGGTTTATTAGGCAAAGTTAAATCTGTTGCTAGAAATGTAGCGCCAAAACCACCTTGTCCTAGTGCTTTAGTAACACGATAGCGATCGCGCAGCAATAAAGTAGACTCACAAAAATGACATACTTTTGCTCTTGCTGGATTTTCTGGGTATCCGCAAGCGGGATTAACACAATAATTCATAAATATTACTCGTAAACTGATACTGGAGCGCGAAATAAAAACCTAACCCCCCAGCCCCCTTCCCTGCAAGGGAAGGGGGAGTTAGAAGCCCCTCTCCTTGTAGGAGAGGGGTTGGGGAGAGGTCACGTAATGAATTTACGCTCCAGTCTCGTAAACGTAAGCCATAATGCTTTTGTTAATAGATTGCCCATTTTACAAGTCAATATCAACAAAAATATTTACCAGTTAATACCAATTTTCAAAAATAGAGACGCGAAATTTCGCGTCTCTACATTCTGTTAAAATTTCTAGGCTGTCTAATTTATACAGATTGCATTATGGCGAATTTTCTATTAGAAGTTGGTACAGAAGAATTACCTGCTGCATTCGTTGCGGATGCGATCGCACAGTGGAAATCTCGCATTCCTCAAACCCTGGGCGAATATTCCCTCACAACTGAGGCAATAAATGTTTACGGTACGCCTCGACGCTTGGCTGTAGTTATTACAGGTTTGCCGACTCAGCAACCTGACAGGGAAGAAGAAATTAAGGGACCACCAGCGCAAGCAGCATTTAAAGATGGGCAACCCACCAAAGCAGCAGAAGGTTTTGCCCGTAAACAAGGTGTAGAATTAGCTGCTTTGGAAATTCGCCCTACAGATAAAGGTGATTTTGTCTTTGTTCGCAAAAAATTTACAGGACAACCAACGGCGGAAATTCTAACTTCTGTAGTTCCTCAGTGGATTTTTGGGCTAGAAGGTAAGCGGTTAATGCGTTGGGCAGATGGCGATTTGAAGTTTCCCCGCCCGATTCGTTGGTTAGTAACTTTATTAGATGATGCGGTGTTACCTGTAGGGTGGGTTAATGCTTCAGAGACAATAAAGAGCGATCGCATTTCCCAAGGTCATCGCGTATTGCATCCTTTAATTTACCTTACTCCAGAATTTAGACAGGAAGCTATCAGATACAAAGCAGAGGAAATATGGAGGGGAAAAGGCAGTCCATTACAAAATAAAGCTGATGAAATTTCAGATTGGTTACAAGCAGAGTGTGAAATTCCAAGTCTGGCAGCAGGCTACGTCGAATTCCTCAAATCAGCTTATGTAGATGTAGATCCAGAGGCGCGGAAAGCTAACATTCTTCAACAGGTACAAGAGTCTGCTAAACAAGTCGGGGGTTGGGCTGATATTTACCCTGATTTATTAGAAGAAGTAACTAATTTAGTAGAATATCCTACTGCTGTATTAGGTAATTTTGAACCAGAGTTTTTAAACCTGCCCGCAGAAGTAATTACTACAGTGATGGTAACTCATCAGCGTTATTTCCCAGTATTTAAAACTGAAGCAGCTACAGAATTACTACCCTATTTTATCACAATTTCTAACGGAGATCCAGCTAAATCAGAAATTATTGCTAGAGGTAATGAACGGGTAATCCGCGCTCGATTAGCTGATGGGCAATATTTCTATAAAGCTGATTTAGCGCATCCCTTAGAAAGTTATCTACCACAACTAGAAACCGTTACTTTCCAAGAAGATTTAGGCTCAGTAAAAGCTAAGGTAGAAAGAATAGTTAAGATTGCTAGTTACATTTCTGAACAATTGCAATTAGCAGCCGATGATAGCAACTTAATTCAACGCGCTGCCTTGTTGTGTAAAGCCGACTTAGTTACCCAAATGGTGGGAGAATTCCCAGAATTGCAGGGGGTGATGGGTCAGAAATATGCGATCGCCAGCAAGGAACCTGAAGCAGTATCAACGGCAATTTTTGAGCATTATTTACCAAGAGGCGCAGGGGATAGTTTACCTCAAACTATAACAGGTCAAGTTGTTGGTTTAGCAGATAGATTAGATACCTTAGTCAGCATTTTCGGTTTAGGAATGCTACCTACAGGTTCTTCCGATCCTTTCGCTTTGCGTCGTGCTGCTAATGCCATTACAAATATTACTTGGACAGCAAATTTAACAATTAATTTACAGCAACTACTAGAAAAGATTGTTGCTGATTTCGCTGCTATTTATGCCAAGAATAATTCCCAGGAATTATCACAACAGCTACAAGACTTCTTCTTGCAACGTCTGCGTAACTTATTGCAAGAAGACCGAGGAATTGACTACGATTTAGTGAATGCAGTATTAGGAGAAAACGATCCAGAGTATACACAAAGAGCGTTACAAAATTTATTAGATGTACGCGATCGCGCTTTATTCTTGCAATCAATTAGGAATAACGGTAAGCTCAACGAAATTTACGAAACCGTTAACCGTTCTACTCGTTTAGCTGGACAAGGTGATTTAGATACTATCCAACTCGATCCGACTAATTTAGTACGTCCAGAATTGTTTCAAAAATCATCAGAGCAAGCTTTTTATGACGCGCTGGTAGAATTGCTGCCACAAACTCAAGCTTCTCAGAAATCAAGAGATTATCAACAATTAGTAGAAGGATTAAGTAAAATTGCTCCTACTGTTACTAACTTCTTTGATGGTGCTGATAGTGTGTTGGTAATGGATGAAAATCCCGAAATTAAGCGTAATCGTTTGAATTTACTGGGATTATTGCGTAATCATGCCCGTGTTTTAGCAGATTTTGGTGCGATCGTAAAAAGTTAGAACCCCACCCCCAACCCCTCCCCGTCAACGGGGAGGGGAGTATGGCGATAGATAAACACAAAAGCATACTCAAGACTTACGCCTTCGTAGTACGCGGGCAAGATGTCCGTACTACAGACATATAGCGTTATAAAACACTTAATTATACCAAATCCGGCTTAGTTACCCCCTTTTTAAATGAACCGCCAAGACGCTAAGGACGCTAAGGAAGAAAAAGAAGATAAGAGGGGTTATCGTAGCGGATTTGGTATTAAGCGCAGCTATGTAGTGCAAGCGGGACGCTTGCTTATTTAAAAATCTATCCAAAAAATAATTAACCTAAAAAAAATATCTGCGTTTATCTGCGTTTATCTGCGGTTAAATTTTCTTAAAAATACCTAAATCTTGAGGTAATATAATCTAGTGCTAAACCAGGGACTTTTGCCAGATTAATTACTTATGCCCAGCGCTCATGTCATCGGAATAGGAAAATCAGGGATTGCTGCCGCCCGATTATTAAAGCGGGATGGTTGGGAAGTGACACTGAGCGATCGCAATTCCTCTGAATCTTTACTTAATCAGCAACAACAATTAGAAGCTGAGGGAATTGCGGTTAAACTGGGCTATTCTTTTGCTCCAACATCATCAATAGATTTAATAGTAGTTAGTCCCGGCGTTCCTTGGGATATCCCTGCTTTAGTTGCAGCAAGGGACATGGGAATTGAAACAATTGGGGAGATGGAACTTGCTTGGCGAAGTCTCCAATCTTGTCCTTGGGTAGCAATTACAGGGACTAACGGTA
>JBARVL010000182.1:0-11972 GCA_049646245.1 Crinalium sp.
CAAGACGTTCCTGGGGAAAAATATTTAGTCGCTTATATTGTTCTACAGCCGGAGAGTATAGCCACAATTAGTGAATTGCGGCGCTTCTTAAAAGAGAGATTGCCCGAATATATGGTGCCTTCAGCAACTGTGATGCTATCTGCCTTGCCTTTAACACCTAATGGCAAAATAGACCGGAAAGCTCTGCCAGCACCAACAGGTTTTCAAAATGAGGAGATGGCACAAAATTATGTCGCACCTCATACTGAGATAGAACAAACAATTGCTACAGTTTGGCAGCAGGCATTACGCTTAGAAAAGGTGGGAGTACATGACAATTTTTTTGATTTAGGAGGCCATTCATTACTCATAGCTCAAGTTTATAGTCAACTGCAAAAGCTTCTTGACGAAAAATTATTAATTGTTGAACTGTTTCAGTATTCAACAATCAATTCTTTAGCTAATTATTTAAGTTCAGAACAACGAAAAAAAACATTCTTTGAGCAAAGCCACCAGCAAGTTAATAAGCAAAAAGATGCTATTAATCGACATAAGGAACGCCTGCTACGTCAAAAGCATAAATAGTGGATAAAATTGAGATGTCAAACTCTGAAGAAGCGATTGCTATTGTTGGAATGTCTGGTCGATTTCCTGGGGCAAAAAATGTTGATGAATTTTGGTATAACCTACAAAATGGTGTAGAATCTATTTCGTTCTTTAGTGAGGAGGAGTTAGAGTCAGTAGGTGTTGCAAAAGAAGTTATTCGTAACTCTCATTATGTAAAAGCTAAGGGTGTACTCGGAAATATAGAGCTATTTGATGCTGCATTCTTTGGCTTGAACCCTAGAGAAGCAGAAATTACAGATCCACAACAGCGTCTTTTTTTGGAATGTGCATGGGAGGCATTAGAGCAAGCTGGTTATGACTCTCAAACCTACTCTGGTTCCATTGGGGTTTATGCTGGTACTGGGGGATTAAGTAGTTACTTTTTGAATAACCTTTATATCAATCATCACTTAAGAGAATCTGTAGGTGATTATCAAATGAAGATTGCTAATGATAGCAATCTTTTATCTACACGAGTTTCTTACAAGTTAAACCTGACCGGGCCAAGTCTTACGATTCAAACTGCCTGCTCAACTTCACTAGTAGCTATTTCTATGGCTTGCCGAAGCGTATTAAATTATGAATGTGATATGGCTTTGGCAGGTGGTGTTTCCATCAAAATTCCTCAAAAGACTGGATATCTCTATCGAGAGGGAATGATTCTTTCTCCTGATGGTCATTGTCGAGCCTTTGATGCTAAGGCACAAGGAACTGTTGATGGTAGCGGTGTGGGAATTGTGGTGCTGAAAAGATTAGAGGACGCGATCGCCGATAGAGACTACATTCATGCTGTGGTTAAAGGCTGTGCTATCAATAATGACGGTTCAAAGAAAGTTGGCTTAACAGCACCAAGTGTGGATGGTCAAGCAGCAGTGATTTCACAAGCTCTGGCTTTCGCCGAAGTTGAACCAGAAACCATCACTTATATAGAAACTCATGGTACAGGAACCCCTTTGGGAGACCCAATAGAAATTGCTGCCCTAACGCAGGTTTTCTCACACTATACTCAAAAAAAAGGCTTCTGTGCGCTTGGCTCAGTAAAAACCAATATCGGACATTTGGATTCTGCTGCTGGTGTTGCAGGTTTGATTAAAACGGTTTGTGCAATTAAACATAAGTTGCTACCACCTAGCCTGCATTTTGAGGAGCCTAATCCTGAAATTGATTTCGCCAACAGTCCTTTTTATGTCAACGCCAAACTTTCCGAATGGAAAACTAATGGAAGTCTACGCCGTGCTGGGGTGAGTTCTTTTGGCGTCGGTGGCACAAATGCCCATGTTATTCTCGAAGAAGCTCCTGTTGTTCAAACCTTTGAAGAATGCAGACCTTGGCAATTGCTAGTCCTCTCAGCAAAAACCCATTCTGCACTCAATACTGCAACTGTAAATCTTGTTGAACACTTCAAGCAGCATCCCAAGCTTTACCTTGCTGATGCAGCTTACACCCTTAGTATAGGTCGAAAAGCTTTTGAACAAAGACGTATGTTGGTTTGCCGCAGTGTAGAAGATACTGTAGATGCACTCTCGACATTAGAGCCTAAACGAGTTTTTACCAACTTTCAAGAATCCAAAGAGCGACATATCGCATTTATGTTTTCTGGACAGGGGTCGCAGTACGTAAATATGGCGTTAGAACTTTACCAATTTGAGCCTACGTTTCGGCATCATATTGATATCTGCTCAGAAATCCTCAAGCCTCATATGGAATGTGACTTGCGCCATATATTGTACCCTAATGAACACATTAAAGAAGCTACAGAGCAACTGAAGCAGACTGCTCTCACGCAACCAGCACTGTTTACAATCGAGTACGCCTTAGCGCAGTTGTGGATGTCCTGGGGAATACATCCTCAAACGATGATTGGTCACAGTATTGGCGAATATGTCGCCGCATGTCTGGCTGGCGTCTTCTCTCTAGAAGATGCTTTGTCGTTAGTGGCAAAACGAGGGCAACTAATGCAGCAATTACCTACAGGTGCTATGCTTGCTGTTTCTCTAGAAAAAAAGCACCTGCAACCTCTTTTGGGCGATCAACTCTCCTTGGCTGTTACTAATGGATTTTCTAATTGTGTAGTTGCAGGCACTAGAGAGGCGGTAGATGCATTGCAATTACAGTTGATGGAACAAGGCATTAAGTGTTGCCTTTTGCACACTTCCCATGCGTTCCATTCCCACATGATGGAACCAATTTTGAAGCCATTTGCTCTTGCGGTGGAAAAAGTCAATCTAAAGCCGCCCAAAATTCCTTACGTGTCCAACACCACTGGCACCTGGATTACAGCAGAGCAAGCAACAAATCCCAACTATTGGGCGCAGCATCTACGACATGAGGTACGCTTTGCAGATGGCCTGCAACAGTTGTTAAAACAGCCAGAGCAAATATTGTTAGAAATTGGGCCTGGTCGAACATTAAGTACATTAGTAAAACAACATCCTAATAAAGCTCCACAGCAGATTGTACTCTCTTCATTACGGCATCTGCGAGATGAACAGTCAGATGTAGCTTTTGTGTTGGCAACCTTAGGCAAACTCTGGCTCGCTGGCGTACAAGTTGATTGGTCTGAATTTTATGTCCCTGAGCAACGCCAACGTATTCCTTTACCAACGTATCCATTTGAGCGTCAGCGTTATTGGATTGACGCCTTAGGCGTTAACCAACCGACGCAATTGTCATCCTTAGAAGATACAAAAATTACTCAAAAAGTAGAACCAATTCATGTGCGACCAAATTTACACAATGCTTATGTTGCTCCCATAAATAAAGTGCAGCAAAGCCTTGCTTATATTTGGCAAGAATTCTTTGGTATTAAACAGGTAGGAATCTACGATGACTTCTTTGAATTGGGTGGAGACTCCTTACAAGCAGTTCAGCTTGTTTCCAAGTTAGGTCAAACCTTTCAAAAGTCGTTGTCTCCTCATAGTTTGTTACAGGCTCCTACCATCGCAGGGTTAGCTCAAATAATTCAACAAACTCCATCAAAGTCTGACATTTCCAGCAATCCACAAACAGCGTCGGTTCCTTCGTTGCTTGTGAAGATTCAGCAGGGTCGCTCTGAGCAACCATTGTTCCTGGTGCATCCTGTAGGTGGACATGTCTATATATACCGCGATTTGGCACGTTATCTCGGTTCAGACCAAACTGTTTACGGCATACAATCATCGGCAGTGGATGGAGAAACAAATCTTTCGATCAGTATAGAGGACATGGCTACTCAGTACATTCAACAGTTACGTGTTCTCCAACCTGAAGGACCATATTTTCTAGGAGGTTCTTCTTTTGGAGGTACAGTTGCCTTTGAAATGGCACAGCAGCTTAATGCCCTAGGTCAAAAAGTAGCACTATTGACCTTGATAGATACCCCTGGTCCTGGTCAAATGCCAGTGCTATTGGAAGAAGATGAAACTGCAATTCTAGTTTACATATTGAGTGTTGGTTTAAACATTTCTATAAATGTAGATCGCTTGCGGCTTATGAATTCTGACGAGCAACTACTCTACTTTTTAGAGCAGATGAAGATGACTAATATAGCAATGTTTCCTAATTTTGGACTCTCAGAGTTGCGCGATGTACTTAAGCTGTTCCAGGTACATGTTCAAGCTATGCGAAATTATATACTGCAAACTTATTCAGGTAAAGTTATTTTTTTCCGTGCCCATGAACGGGATGCATACAATCCCCAAAATCCAGAGTTGCCTTGGCTTGAGGTGGTAGCTTCAGAGATAAAGGTCATAGAAGTGCCAGGAAATCATATTACTATGAATCATCCACCTCACGTGCAAGTTTTAGCTCAAAACCTACAACTGTATCTTGATGAGGCAAGGCAGTTAATTAAGTATTAAGGAGATGACAATGCCATTATATGAGGAAATAAAATTTCTTCAAAAGAACTATAAGCAGTAGCTGAGGAACAAATATGAATACAGATGAATATACTACAATTTACAAAGTCGTTGTGAATCACGAGGAACAGTATTCAATATGGTTGGCCGACCAGGATAATCCTCTTGGTTGGCAAGATACAGGCTTTAGTGGAACCAAGACAGAATGTCTAGAATATATTAAGAAAGTGTGGCTGGACATGAAACCCCTCAGTCTACGGAATAAACAGGGGCAGTCCTAAAATAGATAGAGAAACAAAAGAATGATTGAGAATCTGTCTAGGATTTAATTGTCCAATTCCATTTATTTAGTTATAGATGAGCAATAGTAATGGAAAACAACCATTTATTCCAGATAAATACTTTACATACACTTGGTCCATTTGGAACAAATTGCGAAGCGGCTGCTTATGATTGGTTTGCAAGACAGGGACGAAAAGGCCAAGTAATTCTATATACCACACTCGAGGAGGCATTAGAACAAATGCCTTTAGACGCGAATAATGCATTGCTAGGTTGTGTAGTTTATCCCAATCTGCATACTTTGGTTTTTTCAAATCTTCACCAACTTTGCCTTGCCGATTGCTTTATCATGTCAACATTTAGCATGTTACTTGCGTCGCACGACGGCAAAATGCCTAAAACTGTCTCAACTCATCCAGCACCTCAAATGCTAGTTCCACCTGAGTGTGAACGCGTGTTTGTAAATAGTAACGCACAAGCCGCTGCTGATTGCGCTACAAACAAGACGGATGGATGTATTACAACACTTCCTTGCGCTGAAAAATATGGTTTATACGTCATAAAAAATTATGGACAAATCCCTATGGGGTTTACTATTCATGTTGCCTATGACGTTGGACGAAAAGCCATGCTTTTTCGTCAGGAAAGCACGGCTGTAGTGGCAATTTAAACTTAACTGGCCAAAAATTTCGTTACCGTACCACTTGTTACGTCAACAAAAAATATGATAACCGCCGAACTGTTAGCAAAAGTCAGAAAGCTCCACTCTAGTACTATCGCGGATGTCCTAGATAGCCGCGGCATTTTAGGTTGGCTCGATTGCAAAATTCAGCGACTCGCCGGACAAGAAGGCATCGTATTTGGCGAAGCGTATACTGTTGCTTGGCAATTCAACAGAAAATCTCAGGACATCAAGGCATCGGTTTCTCCAACGTGGGATCAGGTCAAAGATTTCTTAGTCCCTGATGTCAACAATGGTTGTGGTAAAATTTATGTGGCTGGCGCAGGTTCTTTACTGACCGATATGGCTTTAGCTGGCGGCATGAGTTGCACTCATTTTGAAATGATCGGGTTTGAAGGTGTAATCCTTGGTGGAGCCGTGCGGGATGCTCATGTGCTTCGCCAACTTAAAATTCCAGTTATGGCAACTAACTTTATCCCTGCTGATACTCAAGGTTGTTATCGCGTCGTTGAGGTAGGTAAGAGTTGTACAATTAACAATTTGGTTGTTCACACCGGAGATTGGATATTTGCGGACGAGTCCGGTTGCGTTATTATCCCCAAAGATTTATTAGGCTTAGTCCTTGATCAAGGCTTAGAGATCGAGGCTGCTGAAGAGAAGATCATGTCTCAACTTAAGAACGGGGAGAATCTATTCACAATCATTGAAAAAGCAGGGAGGATTTAGTACTAACTTATAAGACCATCTACACTAACATCCCTAGTTCATGGGCAGATCATACAAAATTATGAATTTTCATGATGGCTGCTGTTTATCGCATCACTTAAAACTAAATTTGGAGGAATTCCCGTGCCCTTTATTTCTATCAATGATCTTGAACCACGCCAACTGATTCCGGGTTATTTTGGTCGATTTATTCATTCCCATAATATGTCCGTTGCCTACTGGAATATCCAAGCTGGTCATAAAATTCCGAGACACAGCCACCCTCATGAGATGATTGTCAACTGCCTTGAAGGTGAATTTGAATTTACTGTTGGAGAGGAGACTCGATTAATGAAAGCTGGTGATGTAGCGATTGTTCCTTCTAACATACCACATAATGGATTCGCCCGAACTGATTGTAAATGTATCGATATTTTTAATCCGGTGCGTGAAGACTACAAACTTTAAAGATTACTCTTCAAGTATGAAATGACAATTATTTTGTTCGCCGTGACAACCCCTGCATTCTACAATCGCATCTTCAAGAATATGCACGATTGAGAGAAACATAATCTATTTTATAAATAGATACCATAGTAGGCAAAAAAAATAAAAATACTGTACAAGAACCATAAAAAACATGAAATTCTTTATTGTACATGCACATCCAGAACCAAAAAGCTTTAATGGTGCATTAACACGCCACGCCAAAGAATTTCTTGAAATAGCAGGACATGAATTGATTATTTCCGACCTTTATGCAATGCGATTCGATCCAGTCTCTGACAGACGCAACTTCATTTATGAGAAAGATTCCGATTATTATAAGCAGCAAATTGAAGAAATATACGCTACCGAAATTGATGGTTTTGCCCCAGATATCAAAGCGGAAATTGAAAAGCTGGAATGGTGCGATGTGCTAATTTTTCAGTTTCCTCTATGGTGGTTTGCACTTCCGGCTATCCTAAAAGGTTGGGTTGACAGGGTGTTTGCCGCAGGGCGAATTTATGGCAGTGGTAAATGGTATGACAATGGCATTTTACAAGGCAAAAAAGCTATGCTGTCTTTCACCACGGGTGGTCGAGCAACCATGTATGGCGAAACTGGTTTATATGGCAACATTGACCATATTTTGTTTGGGATTAACCACGGAACTTTCCGCTATGTGGGTTTCGATGTATTGCCACCTTTTATCATTTGGGGTGTGAAACACCTCGATTATGAGCAACGCCAAGCTTATTTGGAAGAGTACAAGCAAAGGTTGTTGAAGATTAATCAAACCCAGGAGATCGCCTATCCCTCTTTACAAGATTATGATGAGAATTTCCAGCGGAAGGTTAAAATCCTTTAATTTTGGGCTTAGAACGAGACTTGGAATGTAATTAGTGGACGCTTATAGCATTTCCTAATCTAGTGAGGTACACCTCGATGGGCGAAGCATTTGCACATAAAAACTTTGATATTACCGATAGCTTAAAGTGCAAATGCTTCGCCCCTACCCATAATATTGATTGCCGTACCTCATCTGGCTGGGAAACGCTATATCCTCATAATTAGGCATTTTTATAGTGACAACTCAATAAATAAGAATATTTATTGAGCGAGCTTTTAATTGATTTGCTCTACAATTTTGTATCGGTAACTATACTAACTTGAAACACTCTCCTTTTCTGTACCAAATAACATTTAGAACTTAACCAAAACGTACTGGCTTTGCTCCTACAAAATATTGAACTTATTTTATTTTCGTTATAAGGAAGTCTATATATGGATTTACAACTAAAGGACAAAGTTGCTCTAATAACGGGTGCAAGTTCAGGTATAGGTAAAGCCACTGCCCAACAGTTTTGTCGCGAAGGTGCTAGAGTGGCTATCTGTGCCCGTCGTGGTGAATTGCTAGAGAAAGTGGCAAGAGAAATTGAAGCTGAAACAGGAGTTGAGGCATTGGCAATTCGAGCTGATATCACCCAAGCAGGTGATATTGAGCGGGCAATTTATCAAACAGTGGAGCGGTTTGGAGGACTGGATATCTTAGTCACTAATTCCGGTGGTCCACCGTCTTGTACCTTTGATCAAATTGATTTTAGCGTGTGGGAAAGTTCGGTTAATCTGTTACTCTACAGCACTGTACACCTAATTAGGGGTACCCTGCCCTATTTGCGCCAATCTACTACTCCTGCAATTCTCACCGTTACTTCATTCATTACCAAACAACCCGTGAAGACTTTGCTCCTATCTACTTCTATTCGACTAGCAGTGCTTGGATTAACTAAATGTTTAAGCCAGGAGTTGGGTGGCGATCGCATTCGGGTCAACAGCATCCTGCCAGGTTGGGTGGCGACCGAACGTGCCCAACAACTGCTTGTTGCTCTTGCTGCTAAAAATGGCACCACTCCAGAAGCTGAACTGGCTGCTGTCAATACTGGTATCCCATTAGGGCGGATGGGAACTCTAGAAGAGTTTGCCAATGTGGCTGTTTTCCTCTGTTCTCCAGTAGCTGGTTATGTAAATGGAGCCACCTTGCTGGTGGATGGTGGAATCTGCGAAGCGACATTGTAAAGTGATACGGAAGGGGACACGGCGACGTGTGCCTCCTTACTCGACAGGGGGTGGTTGGAAAAGTGTCAATACTGGTAACTTGCTGGCTACCTACCCTATTGCACATATTGATTAAACGGAGGGGGTCAAGGGGTAATATCCTACTCGACTTCATCTAAACCAGTGTCCCAATAGTGCCCAAAGTCAATAATGAAAAAAAACGCAAAAAAACTAATCTTGGCCACAGCCTTTGCCTTGCTTTTCTGTTTAATTGCCTGCCAACCGACTCCCCAAACGACTACAAAATCCCGTAACAGCAGTCAATCAGAAGTAACGCGGCCAGAGAAGGGGGTCAAAGTACGCCCTGGCTCTGTTGCTGTTGCAGAGGCACAATTTGTTTCAGAAATCCTTCGGATTGGGTTAGAAAAGCTCGGTTATGATGTTGAAGAACTAAAGCAATTTACTCCAGCAACTCTATTTCTTTCTATCGGCAATGAAGAAATAGATTTTGCGCCAACCGTAGAAAAGCTATATAGCAACTTTTTTGAAAAAGCTGGGGGCCAAAAAAAACTTGAAAATGTTGGGATATTTACAAGTGATATCCTTCAAGGTTATTTTATTGACAAAAAGACTGCCGACCAATATAAAATTACAAATATTGTGCAACTTAAAGATCCAAAAATTGCCGAATTATTTGATTCATCCGGGGATGGTAAGGCAAGTTTAATCGGTTGTAGTCCGGGTTCGGCTTGCGAACTGATTATCGATCATCACTTGAAAGTTTATGGATTAGAGAATACTGTTAAACAAGTTAAAGGAGAATCGGAACTTCTTAAGGCAGATATTATTGCTCGTTATCAGCAAGGAAAACCCGTACTATACTATATTTTGACTCTAGATTGGCTGACTTCAGTGTTACAACCGGGTCAAAATGTGGTTTGGTTAGAAGTTCCCTTCACCTCTTTACCAGGAGATTTGGGAAAACAAGTCACAGAAAAAGACACCAAAGTCAATGGTAAAAATATTGGATACGTTGTGGATCACCCTCGCATTGTGGCAAACAGGCAATTTTTGCAGGCTAACCGAGCTGCAAAACGTTGGTTTGAACTGCTTCGTATTCCTTATGAGGATATTGCTACCGAATCAAAACTTGCCCATTTGGGTCAAAATAGCCCAAAAGATATCCGTCGGCATGCCTCTTTGTGGGTGAAGAACCATCAACAGCTGGTTGATAGTTGGCTTGAAGTTGCCAAAAAAGCTGTCTAAGCAATGTCAGTTTATGGAGCCGATGCTAAAGCCATTTAGCCTATGCTTGAAGCGGTCGCCCTTGGAGAAATTACTTATAACAGGGCAAAGGCAAACAGTTGAGGAAAACTCTTCAGGGGGCGACAAGCGCCCCAAAACCAAAATAAATAAAGGGTTTGAAGATTCAGACAGGGAGCATGTCAGGTTTACAAGCGCCAAGCAGGGAAGGGGTGAAGACAAGCAATTCGACTGATAGATCTATAGAGCATCTGCCATTTTTACTGCAACCTGCGAGTCATAAAGTTTGGGTGCAGGCGATCGCGCGATCGCTTTATCAAGCGGGATACGGTTCGATTCAGTTCTTTATTCCGCTGATTTTTGTCAATCAAGTGGGGCTATCAGCAACATCTGTTGGCATTGGGATTGGCAGTGGTTCGCTGGCAGGAATTGTCGGACATTTCCTGGGTGGATATTTGGCGGATTCTCCAGCTTATGGGCGTAAACGGGCGCTGTTGTTCTCTGCTGGGCTATCGATACTAGCGATGATTAGCATTAGCGCTGACTCAGAGTTTGCCAATGCTAATCATCGCTAATCTTCTCATGGGGTTAAGTGCAGGGTGCTACTGGACAGCGGCAGATGCGGCGGTGATCGATGTAACAACCTCAGAGCATCGTCACAAGGCATTTGCAATCTTGGTTTTGGCGGATAGTCTCGGAGGGGGACTGGGGATTTGTGGCGGAGGGATGTTACTCTCTATCATCCATCAGGTGCAATTCCTCTTCTTTGTTGGTAGCCTCATCCTCATGGTGTTTCTAGTCTTGATTTGGATAGCTGTCACAGAAACGCGGCAAGAGCATCTGGAAAACTCGGAGACGCTGCAAGGGTTTGTTGTGGCGTTTCGCGATCGCTCACTGCTCCTGTTTGTTCTGGTTAATGTCCAGGGCAAACGCATCAAAATTTGGCTAAATATCGCCATTTTTTCGTGTTCTGCGATGAAGTTGTCAATTGATCGATCGCTATGGCAATATAAAGTAAAATGGGAACTTATTGCTAAAAACGGTAAGTTGTCGTTTTAGCCATATTGTGGTAATCTTTTTTCTTGTGTAATAGCTAGCTTGTGAACAGTAAGTTATAGCTGGAATTGTACTTAGAGCAATAAGTACGCGATCGAGAATTTATGTGGGAGTTACGCTCACAATAAGATGATAAATTTCTCTGTGACGGGAAAATCTCTGCATGCTTATCGCTAATTAGATAAAATGAGGAGTAGGTAATCGTCATCCATTGAAGCTAAATAACGTTTATTATTTAGACTTAATTTTCGACTTTTTTCCTGGTTTAATAGATTGACGGCAATGTGACGTATCACAGCAAAATTTTGAGGAGCATTATCGGAACGAATACAGGAATTATCTTCATTAAACGTTACGTCTAATACCCAATGAAGTCGGTTTTCTACTTCCCAATGACTACGAACTGCCTGTCCAAATAACTTGGCATTCTGATGCTGTATACTGCTAATATAATAACGAGTTTCCTGCTCAATTTTTCCTCTTATTCGTCGTTCTGATTCTACAACGCCTACGCTATAAAATTTTGA
This sequence comes from Crinalium sp., assembly GCA_049646245.1. Lineage (GTDB taxonomy): Bacteria > Cyanobacteriota > Cyanobacteriia > Cyanobacteriales > PCC-9333 > Crinalium. The sequence goes on from JBARVL010000182.1 coordinate 11,478, forward strand.
CCAATTATTTTCAGTATCTATTAATTCAGCCACATTAGAGAGTAGCCAACAACGACGAATTTCAAGGCGACCGTGATGTTTATTTATGGTTTCATGGTAGCTGTGGTCAATGCCTTTAAATTGGTTTTTTAGACCTTGCTTAAATAACTGTTCTATATCTTTATATACAGCAGTTCCCGCAGTAGTGAGGTACACCCAATATAGTGGTAGCGACTGTAAGAAATAATGTTGGTAATTTCTGACCGTACCTCATAACAGAAGGAACTGCTGTAAGTAGCCTTGGTTTTGTTTAACTGTTAAGATATAGTCAGCTTCACGCTCAATAATTAGCTTGGCAATATCTTTCTGACATCCCATAGCATCAATAGTATAGCAACCGCCAAGGCGGTTGAGGCATAAACTAAAGTAGACCTTGACAAAGGCTCCGGCGTTGCCGGAGCGAAACCGATGCCCAAACCCTATAGTTATGACCTACGCCAAAAAGTAATCCAAGCA
>JBARVL010000183.1:0-2923 GCA_049646245.1 Crinalium sp.
TACATCAACAAGGTATGCCTTGGTTATTTGGGATTGATCCAGTAGTATTTCCTGTTTACTTAGGACTGCCTTGGGGTTTAGGAATTGGTCCACTACCAGACTTTCCTTTACCTGCAAAAATTCATACTCGCATCTGTAAGCCGATTATATTCGAGCGTTGGGGACGTGAGGCGGCAGGCGATCGCGATTATGTAGACGCTTGTTATCAAAAAGTTGAAGAGCTTATGCAACTGGAATTAGATCGTTTAGTACAAGATGTTAAAAATCATACCCGATCATCATAATTAGAGACGCGCTATTTTTTCAACCCCTACCTCAAGATGCGGATAGGGGTTCTAGTTCAATATTTTTTCATGTTATTTACGCTATTCACCTTATTTATCCTTGATGCTGAATGTTAAACTGTCGGTATCAAAACAAATTTATAGTTTTGGTTAATAATAGATTATTATGAGTTTTGCTCAAGGATGATTTCTATGGCTGAAGTGACAACACAACAGATGCGCGATCGCATTGTCTGCCCAAATCGAACGTCAAGATGAATCCACGAAATTAATAAAACTTATTACTACCCTGACTTGCTTAAATTGTAAGTTTTAAGATAGCTAAATCTACAAATCAAGTCGTGGAAGCGATCGCCACCGTTGAGCCTACATGAATTCTACATTAAAAACAATATTCCTACCTCGAAATCATCAGTACTTGCGGCTAGGTGAAAATCTCAAAATATTGGATTTTTCTGAGGGAATACTACCCTTTGCTGATTGCCCTAATGAACCGATAATTGGTCAAGATGCTCGATGCTGTTTTCCTGAGCTAATCGGTGCTGAAGATCGTTTAAATTTAATTATGCAAGGGCATAATATTAGCTTTGAAGTTAAAGGGATTTGCCGTTTTTTAGAAGAGAAAACCCCACTATATTTTGATCTCTATACTAGCCCACTACAAACAGAAGCTTCCCTAGAAAAGCACTTAATAATTTTTTTAGAAGATGTCACCGAAAAAACGCTATTGCAACAGCAACTCAAGCAACAAACAAAAGAAACAAATATTTTATTAAGTTCTGTAGTAGGGGAGCGAAATTATATTAATATAATTATTGCTGCAATGGGTGATGCCTTGCTGGTAACAAGCAAATCAGGAATCATCGAAACAATTAATCAAGCAACACAATCTCTACTAGGCTATAGGGTAGAAGAAATAATTGGTAAGCATATTTCGCAATTTATTAAAAATACAAATTTCTTACCCCAAGAACACCAACTTTGCTTGCTATCTGAATCACAACATTTACAAAATATAGAAGCACTTTGTTATACCAAAAATCAGGAAGAAATTTTTGTAGCATTTTCTTGTTCAGCAATTAAATCAGAAGTAGAAGGTTTATATAACTTTATCTATGTCGGTCGAGATATCACGGAACGCAAGCGATCCGAATTAGAATTGCGAAGACAAAATCAGCGATCGCAACTTTTAGCCACAATTACCCTTAAAATCCGCCAATCATTACACCTAGAAGAAATCCTACAAACCACCGTAAATGAAGTTCGATCTCTTTTGCAAGTAGATCGAGTGTTAATTTTGAGAGTTTTTCCTGATGGTACTGGTAGCGCCGTCGTTACAGAATCCGTTCTCCCACACCTACCTAGCCTTTTAAATCGCCAATTTTTACCAGAAATTTTCCCCGTTGAGTACCATCAGATGTACCGAAAAGGAAGAATTCAGGCAATCGAGGCGCTAGAAAATGCTCAGATTTCTCCTTGCCACGCTCAATTTTTAGAAGATTTAGGCATACAATCCAAGCTAGTAGTACCGATTATCTATGCCGATGAACTTTGGGGCTTGTTGATAGCTCATCAATGCAATAGTCAACGCACCTGGGATAATTTTGAAATTGAACTGTTGCAACAACTAGCAAATCAAGCCGCCATTACAATTTCTCAGTCTCAACTGCTACAAGCAGTACAAGAAAGTGAGAAACAATTCCGTCAACTCACAGAAAATATTAACGAAGTCTTTTGGCTATTTGATCCAGATAAAAACCAAATACTTTATATCAGCGCAGCTTATGAAAGATTGTGGGGTTACTCTTGTCAAAGTTTGTACAAACATCCTCAATCATGGTTAGATGCTGTATATCAAGAAGATCGCGAAGTCGTGATCGCAGCAGTTGAAAAAAGTCATCAAGGTCAAGAATTTTTTAACCAAGAGTATCGAATTATCAGCACTGACGGTTTCTTCCGTTGGATTTGGGCGCGGGAATTTCCCATTCTGAATGAATTTGGCGAAATCTACCGGATTGCTGGAATTGCAGAAGACATCACTGATCGTAAACAAGTCGAAGAAGAAATTAATAAATCCCTAGAACAAGAAAAAGAACTTAATGAACTTAAATCGCGCTTTATCTCAATGGTTTCCCATGAATTTCGCACACCATTAAGCACAATCCTTTTGTCTAGCGAACTGCTGCAACATTACAGCCATAAATGGGATCAAGATAAAAAAAATAAAGCTTACAAACGCATTCAGTCTTCAGTTAAAACCATGAGCCAACTGCTGGAAGATGTCTTAGTTATTGGCAAAAGCGAAGCTGGTAAACAAGAATTAAATCCAGTTTTACTTAATCCCATCTTATTTTGTGAAGAATTAGTCAGTGAAATTCAGCTTACCGTCGCCCTTACTCATAAAATTAACTTCGTGAGTAAAGGCGATGGTAATAATGCTTACTTAGACGAGAAACTTCTCCGGCAGATTTTAAATAACTTGATGACGAATGCAGTTAAGTACTCTTCTCCCAGTAGTACCGTACATTTATTGTGTGATTGCCAAGAGGAAATAGTAGTTTTTGAGGTGCGAGACGAGGGAATTGGGATACCTCTAGAAGATCAGAAACATTTATTTGAGACATTCCATCGCGCTAGTA
>JBARVL010000184.1:0-23611 GCA_049646245.1 Crinalium sp.
CTAGGGGGGGAAATAAATAATTTTGAAATTTTTGATGAGGGGATGGGGGAAGGTGATATTTATGATCCTTTGACAGGTTTGTCAGTTACTCCAGTCGAGGTCTCCGAGAACTTCAACCCCGCCAGAGGAGCCGCACTTGGACTACCTTTATTCATCGGATTGGGTATGCTCAGAAAGAGAGCAACAAAAAAAGTAGCAGCCCAAAAAGTAGCAGAATTAGTTAGTTAGACAATTAAATAAACTCATAACAGCTTGAACAGATGAAAGGTTAAAAATGCCTCATTTGTTCAAGCTTTTGGTTTACGTTTTGGTGCTGGAGGTTTTACTTTCCCAGTAGCAGCGTTGTAACCAATGATAAATATTTCATCGGTTGAATTTAACTCGGTGCCTAAAAGTCCAGCTTTATATCCCTCCCAGAAACGCCTCTCATTTGATTTTTCTGGTTTCAGAGACTTGATCTGATCAACGTATGCAACTATACCAGCAGTATCTAACTTGGCAATACTATCCTTAAACGGCTTACCTAAAACCCAGTTGCAGTAAGCTGTAGCTGGTTCTACCTCTATATACTCTCTCGGAATATACTCGTTTTCTGGTTGCGTTGTGGTTTCTGTCATAAATTGATTATCTTGCCCATAGTGACAGCTTTGTGCTTATTCACCCCATGTTATTGTTGCGCTTATGCGGCTAATAGTTCTAGTGAAGGGGGCGAAATTGTGGAATAAGTACACAATTTTTCAACAATATTGGCGAATAATTACTGCTTACAGTTCAGCTATCCCTGTAACCCTTGCGAGTAGTAGCTTTACAGGTTTTTTACTGTAGCACAGTTTCGCACAGCTATTTTATAGGGTAAAACTTCACTTTGCTGTTGTGTAGCACAGTTTTCCGGTACTTCCTGTGCCAAACTGTGCTACAAATTGGGCTTCTCTAAGGTAGTGCAGTCAGCAGTAAATCAATATACAGCAACGATGTTATTTTTCAGTAAGCGCCGCGTTAGTGGCGCATTAGAGTAGTTTGGACTTTGTGCGATCGCATTTATAGTTTTACAATTAGCTTCTACAAAGTTAATTGCTACATAAAACGCCGTAAATCAAATCAGGGTCAATTCCATCACTCATGCGACGATTTTTGGTGAGAACGCCAACAACTCTCCCTTGATAAATTATTACAGGAGGCTTTGTCGCATTAGGATTGTAAGCACCCAAAATAGAGTAGGCACTGCCATACGTTGAAAATTTATTGCTGGCACTGGTGCTTGAAAAAGAACTCCCGTATTGCCCAAATCGATTGCAGGTAGAGTCCCCGTCATACTTTTGACTGGAAATAATCCCCAGATACTGACCATCTATTGCGTATATTTGAGCATTCCCGTCTAGGGCTTGAAGCAAATCTATTGTGCTGTTCTGCGCCAGTGCTGGGGTGCTAATGAGGGAAATTGAGCAGATAAGAACTAACGCTTTTAGTCTCATTTTTTTAGGGTAATAAATTTAATAAACCTTCATCCAAATATTATTAAAATCATCTATTCGTTGACCTTATCCCTGCCTCGAAAGCGCCTAGAATGGCTTCTGTATTTGTTTGACGTGCGCGTGAAAGTGCGTCTAAGTGCGCCTTAACTATTTCTGCATTGATTCGTTCCCTTTCTAGCTGTTGTGCATCATAGTATTCTTGTCGTGCCTGTCGCTGCTCTTGTCGTGCTTCCTGCTGTGCCTGTTGTGCCTGTTGTGCCTCATGCTGCCTTATATTAATTAAGCCGCCAACATTATATCCAGAGTATTCAGTGGTCATGCTGCAAAGCTGGCGAATGCTGCTAGGCAATGAAGATTGTATGATTTTAGGGGTGCTTGTCTTTTTGACGACGCGCCACTCGCTGTCGAAATCAGTGACGTTTTGTAACTTTATTGTTTGTGCGGCGCAATCAACATCAATGTGTCCAATTTGGTTTCCCTGTGCCGAGTTGAAGTTTATCCAGCCGCTCAAAGCGTTTGGATAAGCAAGCATTTCACTGTCAACGTAGAAATTGCTTCCTGAAGTTTGTTCAGCAAGCGTCCAACTTCCTGATGGTTGAGGAGTTGATTGAGCTAGAACAGGAGAACTACACAGCCCAATAGCAGCAATTGAAATTAGAATTTTTTTCATGCAAAAATATAGAGACTTATTTCTTACTTCTACTCCATTAGGTAGAGGATTTCCAAAATCTTAATATTTTCAAATCAAATATTAATAAACCCAGTACTAGAAAGTACTGGGTCTGGTACGCGATCGCAGTTGACCATGCCAACAGCCCAAACACTTTACAAAACTTCATATCTCTGCAAAACATCAAAGATAAAGAACATTCCCAGAACTAGGTGCTACAGCTTCAGGTTCCTCGCTTGGGTCAATTACTTGATACCCCAAAGATTCAAGATAAGCAGCAGCAGCATCAGCGTTGACGGCATAGTTTAACCCAGTTGCTCTCGCTTCATCCTGCAATGCGCGACTAACGCACAAACTGAGGTAGTTAAGGTTGTTTGAGTTGGAATAAAAGTTATCTATCATTTTAGAAAATTCAGTTTGACCTGCTGCTTTAGCTTCGGTTAATTCCCTGGTTTTAGCCTGAACAATAAACCTTGCTAACTGCCTAAGTTCCCTTGCTGTTGCAGCGTGTTCATCAGATAGTTCTATTAATTTAGTTGCCCTATTCTCGCTAACTTTTTCAATAACTTTTTGGGTTGTTTTTGCCGTCACGTTTTCATCAAACTGTTGTCGCTTTTTTACCCAGCCACCAGCCGTAGACCATCTAGCTACAGTCCTTTCAGATACGCCTGATTCTGCCGCTATCTGACGGGTACTGATGCCACCCTGAATATACACTTGTTCACACTGCTGCTTAGTCCAGGGTTTATGCCAACGCTTCCAAAATTTATCCATGTTCTCTATGAATCTATTCTTTTATGTTACCTTCAAAACTTTTTGAAGCTGAAAATGTACCAGAAATTTTACAGAGACTTACAAATTTTTCGCGTATTTGGTTTCTTAAACAAAAAAAGGTTTTACGTCTGCTTGGTGCATGGTGGGTAGCTAATTAGTTGGTGGGGTTAGGATTGCGATCGCTTCCTCAATTGAGCAAACAACATCAACCTTACCGCGCCAGTTTTGATGCCATTCGACCTCATCAGGCGTTAGCCGTCGCTTTGATGGTGGTTGGGAACTATCTTTAATCTCGATTAGATAATTAACCCCAGCGTGACCAACAATCGCATCTGGACAGCCTCGACCGATGACGTGCAAATGCTGGACTGAACAACCAAGCGAGCGTAGAGCCTCGACAATCTGACGCTGATTGGCATCTGTGCGACAAACTCTCCTCATGCTGGTAACTCCTGATACTCATCGCCTATTTGCTTTTTGAGTTGCTTCAACAGTTCTCTTACTTGACGGCTCCACACCTTCTCTAAAAGGGTTTCTGCCTCTGTGCAAATCTTACGCCCGTATCTCTCAATGGTTTCTAGCAGTCTCCCCACGCCATCCACACCCCTTAAGGATTCGGCGCACTGCTCGACCTCCCCTACTGTTAAATATTCGGGTGTTTGGCTTTCTGTTTCCTGATTGGTAGTTATCTGGCTGGTAGTACAAACAGTGTTGGTAGTACAAACTTCCGTAGTTATATTAATATAGGGTTTTTGTACTACCGTATCAGAGCTTGATACATTTTGAGAGGCATCACGCTCAAGCCACACCGGGAAAATTTGCTCAGACCATTGCTTAATATCAGAGACAAGCTTATATACTTTCTCCTGCTGTCCCTTGGCTCCCCGCTTCTCTCCTGTGGGGGAAAGCTTCAGTCCTAGCGGCTGTAGTAGAGCGTTAGCGGTTCTAATGGGTGATGAATCCTCTTTGATGGTCACGCCTACCAGTGCCTTGACAGCGAATCGTTGGGGCATAAGCTTTGATTGCCAATCTTGTAATTCTGAAGGAACGAAGGTGCGATCGCTCTCTAGGAATTGAGACAGGAACAACTCGACAAACTTAACCTTAGTACCCAGTACCCGCTTATTTAAGTCAGGTTTCCACAGCTTCCCATCGCTGTACTCGGTCAACTTGGCTAAAGCTTTTTTATCCCGTGCTGGTAGATGCTCCCTGCCAACAGTGGAATAGTAAAGCAGCTTCAATTGAGAGCTTAGACCGTCATCGTCAGCCATGACCAATTGAGCCGTGACCTGTATCCCATAATTCCGTTTTAGTTGATATTTCTTCTCTGCCAGTGACTCTTGCTCAGTCCTGGATTGTTTGTTCTGTAACTGTTCAAATTCATTAGAGGATAATTCAATTGCAGCAGGGATGGCGTGGCAATGCTCCTCATAAATCTTATCTCTAGAATCTGTGATGGTTTCTGTTAGGTTTAATATTTCATCATCATCAATAGGCTCTAAAATTTCGTATCCATCATTTTCTAGTTTGTCAAGAATAGATTGCTTATAGTTCCTCATTCCTTCGTTGATTAACACGCCAAACTTAGCCCAGGTAAGCAGGGGAGAATCAAAGCACTCTGATTCTATTTCGCCACCTAATTGTGTAAGGACATTAATGTTAGCTTTAGCGGCTTGATGTTGGCTTGCTAATAGTCCTTTAATATCAGTTGAACCATTGCCAACAAAACAGCTAGGCAATCCTCTATCAGCAACAAATATATGGCGGGGTACATCTTCCCGAACTCGCTCTATAGTTTGACAAAAACTATTAACAGTTTGCACGCCCAAAGCAATCCCAAAGACGGCGTTAAAATGACCTCGGATATCAATACTCACGCCAGTTTCAAGGGACGGAGAGCAGATAACAACATCATACATTTGAAGCTGTTTGTTAAGGTCATCGCCAATACATCCAAAAGCAGCATGATGAGGGTCACGGATTGTTTTACCATCAATGCGTAGAATGTTTTTCCCAAAACATTCTTTATTAAATAGTGCTTCTAAATTGGTAGTCCCAAATTTACTCTTATGTCGCTGTCCAGAGGTGTGAATAATTACTTTCTGACCCTTTTTAACAGCGTCTATAGCCTTACTAACCAACTGGTTAGGATTGCCATATACATATAAATGTCGCTTCCTCTCAGTAGGAATGTATGTGTTATGCAGTACCCAAGTTTTGACCTTTTCGCCTAACAAGTAATAGAGAAAATTCAAACTGATTGGGCTTAAGTCAGCATCCATTACATAAATTTTCCCCCCAGACTTAACAATGTTTTGTAAGACTTCTTGAAGGGTTTCAATGATTAAAATTCTAAACTCTCTAATCAAACTGCTGTCTAATAAATCCCAGATTACCTGCTCAATCTCATCAAATACAGCAATACCTTTATCCCAAGACTCAACATCAAACTTAGCTTGACTATAAGCGTGTAATGAGTGATGACAAAGGAAGTATCCTAGTAATCCTTTGGTTAAGGATTTCTTCATATCATTAAGGAAGTCAACACCGAATCTATCAGCATTAACTCCGGCTAACTGCTGACGGTGAACAACTCCCAATAAACGATTACCAGCATCAATAAACTTCTGTAGATACTCAGCGAGAGAACCAGTCTTGTTAGCACCCTTAAATGCCTTAATTCCTACTATCACGGCATCGTCAGGGGGATTGATATCACTAGCATCTAGATACTGCTTACAGACAGTTTTAGACACATAAGGACTGATATCAACTAAGCCCTTATTCTGCCAAGCTCCAAAGCTTAAAGCAGTCTCATACAGCAAATCAAAACAGTCTCTACCTCTAGCAAATATGAGGTCATCAACTCCCTTCTCTGGGAATCTCCACTCAATTATTTTTACTGTACATTTACGCTTGATGAGTAGCTTAGATGTGTTAGCAATGGCAGTTCTGACATTCTGAATTGTTTTACGATTCTTATCGTTATCAAAGCAGAAGTAAAATTCTCGACCTTCAACTGCAAATACTTCTAGTTGGGGGATTAAATGTTTCAGTCCAGTTTTGTTGCCAAGGTCATCTTTAGGCTGGCGATAGCCGCCGTAAATTCCTGGTAGTGCGATCGCACAGTAGCCAGCAGTGAGGAGAGAGCCAGCTTTTTTACACCCTTCTGTAACAATGACTTTAATTTGAGGAGTGCTAATAACCCACTGCCAAAACCCTTCATCCTCTAGCTCTAGGGCTGACTCTGGAATTGAATACCTTTCTTGGTCATCTTCACATAGGGGCGTGACTCGGCTATCTCCTTCGCCGTCTCTGGGGGGCATCCGCTGTTGATCAATTCCTGAATAAAGCTCTCCTTCTCCTGTGGCGTGGCTTCCCTTGTTTTCTTCGGCAACAAGTCTTTGAAATCTCTCAACATATAAATCCTCAACTCCTTGATTTTTAGCTATTAATAATCCAATTTTCCAAGTAACCCGTAAACAGAATATTTCAGTGGCTACCTTGACCGGATGCTCATATTTTACTGTTTTGATTTTTGGGACATCGCCAAAACCCTTAAACTCCTGAACTCTTGGCTTATTGGATTTAAGGCATCCCCAAGGAGTATCTTCAAAGGTAATAGCATCCACACCCCCACAGAACCAACCGCCATCATAAAGGTGACTATACTGCCTTAGCCGACCATCTCTTAACCTGCCATCGTTGCGGCGCTCGGTATCAGGCAAGGCGTAAAGGATAGCTTCGTAGGCTTCATTGCCACTGAGCGATCGCACGTTGAGATAAGTGATATCGTCATCTACGCCACTAGCTCTCCATTCCTGTAAATGCTGGAGGTCTATCATACTGCGCCCCCAAGCCGTGATTGAATCTTATCAAAGATTCCTTGCTGTTTAGGGCTAATGTTTTGGGCTGTAGCGATGCCGCTTAGAAATGTTCTCTCCCAATCATTAATGCTCAATCGGGGATTACCGAGCCAAGATGCTATGAGCCGTGATCGCAACTCCCATTTCGCTACATTCTCTGGCTTAGACTGCCAGCCCAGAAAGCGATCGCAATCAGCACATCTGACTGCTGCAAAGTGCTTGGAATTCGGCGGCATCACCACAATATTTTTTTGCGGATTTAGAACCCCACATCCAGGGCAGACCGTTTGATTTTGTGCGGGGGGATGTGCTTGAAAAGCTTGATGTGTAGGGGGTTGTATCGTATCCCCCGTCAGGGTATAATGAGGCATGGGTTGATTCTCTGGTAGGAATGCAACCTCTTATTGAAATTTCAAAAAACTGGCTGAGGGGCAGTACGGCTTTATTTGCCGAATAGAGAATGTTAGTCTGGGTTTAAGTTTTTATTTGTTTTTGCTTCTTGCCAGTTTTTGAAATTCTGCAAGAGGCTATTTTTTTTCTGGTTTGTTCTTTTGATTTTTGATACTTTCTGCTTTCCTAGCTTTGGCTTGATATTCCTCAATAAAGCTATCCCAATTCATAGCGGCGACTAGACCCATCATAAAATTAATTTCCTAATCAATTAATAAGATAATAATCTCAAATCCGAGCCTTTTGAAATTCCGGATACCAAGTCATGGAATGATTGCGGTGTAAGGGTTCTAGCGTTTAACATCGACGACTCAGGACTGCTTTTTATTGGGATTGTAGTTTTGTCACTGATGTTACTGCGGGTCATCCATTGATTATCAACGAAGCCAGCGATTGACAACCCCTCATGCTGAATATTGTCAATTTCTCTACGCAGGGATTTTATAAAAGGATTCCAGAAATCTCTGCTAAATGAATGGTTGCTCTCGTTGTTAACCTTATCATTAGCTTTTGATGTAGCATCCTCAATAAGTCTGTAGAGAAAAGGCGATCGCTTCTCGCAATAGGGATTTTCAGCGCCGTCCGCCATCCTCAGTTTATTAAGCTTTGCCCTAGCAGCCGATCTAACCTCGGACTTGCGTGGCAACTTTTCTACAATCGTTGGCTCGTAGAGGGTTAGTAACTCATTCAATCTATGCTCTAAAAAAATCGCAGTCCATCGTCGCAAACCTGAATCGGACTCATTTTTCCCACCCATGCCGTACAACTGCCAACAAATACGCAGTAGATGAAGCCAAGGCTCGGACTGTACCTTGAGACCCTCGCTTTTGGGCTTCTTCATGTAGGGTAGTTTGTGTTTTCGATTCCACTGCTCCTTATACATCCAATGGATGCACAAACCCCAATCAATATTGATAGAGGCAATGAGATTTTCTGGAGGTGTGCCAATTGTGCCTTTTAGCTTGTATGGCATACCAGCGTGGCACAGCAGAAAAAACTGTTCTGGAGATAATTTGTCTGCGGGGATGCAATCAATAAATATGCTCATTTGCGATCGCTCTCCAATTCCTCAACAGCTTTGGCTTTTCGCTTCTCCATCCATTCCTTCAGAAGCTCCACAACAACATCGCTCATATTGACCCCCTCCATTACACAGGCGGCTTTGAATTGCTTTTTTAAATCCGAAGGTAGTACAACGTGCATAGTTTCTTTTCCCCTGTCCACATTTTGACATGGGGCAACAGCAACAAAAGATAATGTTTCCATAATTCCATAAATATACATTTAGATATTAACATAGATACATGACCAACAAAGCGGACGCTCCAGCCTTCCACAGCAAAGCGTCCGCCAAACCCCACATCTATATATGGAGATACTTTTCAGTATGCCCGATCAAGACGACCAAAAGCCCGTAATCCCTGACAGTGTGCCTGTTTTTGAGGTTCCACTGCATCAGCGATCGCTCAGATACCAGATTCGAGTTCTGACCGAAAAACACGGATTCGCAACAATACTCGACACATTACATGGGATATTCCGTGACGAACACCCGCAAGCCTTTACAGGACTTGAATTTGAGCGATTAATCGAAGCTTTGGAAAAGGAGGGGCTGTAACAATGCAGGATTCCCAAACTAAAGGCGATACCTCAATCCCCCTGATGCTATTTTTCTGCACTGCTGGCATTTGTGTCGCTGGATACAATCATTTCACATCGCAGGTTGGGTATCAGCAGTCAATCATCAGTAGCCAGAGTCAGCAGATTGAAACCTTAAAACAACAGCTAACGCAGTCAGAGGCAAGGTTTGACGGTTACGTTGCGGGGAGGCGCTAATGAGTAACGTTTACACCACAACCCAACTAGCAGAACTGATGGGCGTTTCAGGCGATACAGTACGCACTTGGAAGAAACGGAACCCTGACAAATTGACAGAGGGTAGTCACTGGCTAAAAGACCAGAACAACGCTCTGATGTGGACTGAGCTTGGCGTTCAGGTATTAGCACAACTTCAAAGCGGTACTGAACCGCCCGAAGGTTCAGGAGTTGAACCGCCCGAAGGTTCAGAGGTTCAAACAGAACTAGAACCTGAACCGCCCGACATTCCGTTACTCAGCCGATATGAACCATTGCTTGACGCGATCGCAGATGCAGTTGCCCCAAGGTTACAGCAGCAACTTGATCAGAAGATTATGGGCAAGGTTCAAAACTTTGGAAAAAAGGCTGAACCGCTTACCGCTACTGAGTGCGTGAGCATTTTACAGCAACTCGGATTAAAACCAGCGAATCCTGCTGCCCTTCTTACAGGAAGCAAGGTTCAAGCATTACCACAATCAAATTAACAGGAAACAAACATCATGGGATTACTGAAATTTATCACCAAGGGCAAATTCAACGGCGCAACTGAAAAAGGTGGAGAGCTTGCAGCTAACAATGGTACTGAGCATGATTTAGCTACCAGTAAAGTATTAGCTGCAACTGACAAAGCTGTAATCAGTCCCACTAATGCTGATTTTTCCTCAGTTCGTAGTGCGCCAATTGTTCCAGCACCACGCTATTTTTCTAAGAGTGAAGCGGACGCATTAGCAATTCTAGCCAAACAGAAACGGGTTGAAGCTGATGCAGCTATCAAGGCTTATAAAAGTCTGAAATCACTTGAGGATAGCGACACAACCGTACATTGTACACATCGCCGATATCAATCAAAAGTAGCCCGTACTGAGCTAGAAAAACAACAAAGCAACGCTCAACTAGCAAAGGATCTGCACGGGTTAAGACCTGCTTATGCAGAACTTCACAGTGAAGTTAAATCCGCAGAAACTAACGCTGCAAATGCGATCGCTTCGATTAAAGCTTCCTATGGTTGTTAACAGCTAATTTTGTGAGGGGAATATTTTCCCCTCATTCTTCAACTTTGTGAAGGTATCACAAACAACTTTAACTATTACAGGTAAGTTATGGGCAAGGTTATCCAATTAGGCGGTTATTTTCTTATAGGAACAGGATGCGTAGGTTTATTTAGCTACACGGCTTTTGTAGTCCCTAGATTTCAAAGTTACGCATTTTGGCTAGTGGTAATAGTCTCTTTATGCTTTGTAATTGCTGGATTAGCCGATGATTTTTTTGCTGAACTGCTAGGCGTAGATTATCAATCCTATATCGGCGGTTTGATTGTTTGTATTGCGATGATTATTGTATCAAGTCTTATTCAGTGGGTGAGATAAGAATAATGGTTGAAGTTTCACGTTCTAGTTTGTACGACCTTCCAAGAGAGGAACAAATAAAATTAACTAACAGGCTTCTAGAGTTTAATTTATTTTCAGTAACAGAATCGGGTTGCCGTGAGCTACAAAAATGTGTGGGTAAAGGTAAATATGGAAGGTTTCAACTAAGTAAGACAAAAACAGCGTATTTAGCTCATCGAATATCTTACGAGTTTTTCAATGGGAGAATACCTAATGGATTAATTGTTATGCACAGTTGCGATAACCCTAAATGTATTAACCCTGATCATTTATCTATAGGGACTATTAGCGACAACAACCAAGACAAAACAAGGAAAGGAAGGAACAATGTTCCTAAAGGCTGCAAACACCCAAACGCCAAACTGTCAGAATCTCAAGTAAGAGAAATTAAAGCTTTGTTAAAAGAAAAGATGATTAGCTATGGAGAAATCGGAAAAATGTACAAAGTAGCTAAAGGAACTATTCAAAAAATAGCAGAAGGTAGAACTTGGAGCCACGTACAATGATAAAAATTAGTAGCCCAGAAAACCAACTCAGAAGCAATAGAAATTTACTCGCTCTAGTTGGCGGTTCATCAACTGTAATAGGACTGTTACTTTGGAGCGCATCACCATTTCTGTTCCCCAATCCAAAAGATAAGTTTAGCGTTTCACTGCGGTATCTTTCCTTGTTTATTACTACCTGTTGCGGTGTAACAGCCGTTGCAACGGGGCATCAGCTACAGCGCATCACACCACTTTTAAAAGCAGTTGAACAGGCAGAGAAAGCAGATTTTATTAGTCAGCTTGCCACCTCGCAATGGGTGCAGGAACAACGCTATCAGTCAGAAGCCGTTACAGCGTTGCAACCCTCGTCACGCCCTCCCGTTACACTGCAACAGGCAAATAGTTATAACGAGCGTAACGACGCAGTAGCAAGGGATAACGAAGTTAGTAACGAACCTGTAACGGACTCTCTAACGACTGCAACGGCTACTGCAACGCACTCTGCAACGGATGACGCAATGGAGGGATATAGACCTATGTATCTCGCTGTAACGGCACTGCAACAGCAAGGCGTAGCAGATAGCGACATCATCAAAGATACGCTGAAAATTGGAGGGGCAAACTATCAGAATGGTAGAAAAATGTTAGACGCTCTGTTGCAGCTTGGAGCCTCTCAGCAATGGTGATTAATTAGCAAGAATTAGTTAGCGATCGCACACCATCAAAGCATAATTAAATCCCCCGAAGTTTGGGGGATTTTTGCATTTAATCTACAGGAAAATACCGCGCCCCCCTTCTTTCCCAAGAAATACCATCAGGGTCTAATTCTTTACTCCACTGAGGCAAATCACCTTTTTTTGAATGCTTGCTAATGCTCCCCGCGTCTCTGCCCAATCTTTCAGCAAGTGCAGCGCCAGTTAGCCCGTCGCTGAATTGGGCTGTAGGCTTGGGGTCATCTGCGATCGCATCCACTGTTTCCACATTGTCACCAGTTGTCGGGCTAGTTTCCCCCGCGTCTAATATTGCTGAATCATCAGGGATAGTTGCAGCATCGTCAACCGCCACTGGCTGAACGGCTTCGGGTTGTTCCGGTTCCTCTGCTTCCACCACTTCGGGCTGTACTTCGGATTCGGCGTAAATAGAAGGTTCGTGCAACCAGGGGCAACCTAATACATAGGTACTACTCACACCCCGATTTTCGAGCTTGATTGATAAGTAATACAAATCATAACTTTGCCTAGTTTGACTCCTTTTAGGCAAAGTATACTGGAGATAGCAACCAAGGCATGAGGATTGCACCCATGTCTGCCGACACTACTCAACTTCCATTTTCGGCAAAGTCGCAATCTCGTTCGACTCCCCCTGTCAAACGCTCATCCGCACGTGAACGAGAATATTTGCGACAATCAGAAGTGGAAGCAATGATCAGCGCGGCTCGCTCTGTCGGTCGTCATGGAGTAAGGGATGCAGCAATGATTTTACTCATGTTCCGGCATGGGCTTCGCACGGCTGAGTTAGTTGCACTTAAGTGGTCACAAGTGGACTTTTCAGGTGGATATATTGAAATTCGTCGCGTCAAACACGGGCATGATACTGTCCATCCGCTACGCGCTCCAGAATTAAGAGCATTGCGGCAATTGAAACGGGATTATCCCGACGCTCCCTATGTATTTGTGTCCGAGCGCAAAGCTCCTTTATCCACAAGATCTGTCCGTCATATTATCGCACGAGCAGGATTATTAGCCAAAATCCCATTTCCAGTTCATCCCCATCAACTACGTCATGCTTGTGGTTATTATTTAGCCTCAAGTGGTCACGATACTAGAGCAATTCAAGACTATTTAGGACATAAGAATATACACCATACGGTTCGCTATACTCAAATGTCACCTCAAAGATTTGAAAATTTCTGGAGAGACTAAGCTACATATAGTTGTGTTAACCCAGCAATTCTCTGTTGGAGATCTAATGTGAACGTACCATAAGGATTAACATGACTAAAAATTAAAGGAGTCATCGCCCTTTTATCAAATTCTGTTAGCTTTTGTTGCCAATGATTCTGTTCTAAAACACTCTGAATCATCAAAGTGTTCACATACACTAAACAGATTTGTAATAGGTGCAAAGATAACACAGATAACTCCTGGCTCTCCAAGCGATTAGAAGCAAACTCACCACCCTTACCGTAGAAGATAAAATCATTAACTCCATTCCATCTTTCTACCACATTTAATCCCTCATTCACTTCCCGTCGGACTTCCTCTGAATGAAGATATTGACACAGGAAAATCGTTTTAATCACCCTTCCTAATTCCATTAGTGCTAAATAAGTAGGATGTTTGAAAGGATTTTTACTAAAACGTTTTAAGATGGCTTCAGTTTCTGCCGTTCCTAACCTTAAAGCAGTAGCAAACTTCACCATTTGGTCATATTGCTGGCGAATCAAATCCCAATTAATCGGACGAGTTAAAATCGGCTGTAGATTAGGGTAATCATCACTTTGCCCAGTATAAGGACGATATAACTTTTGTACCTTAATCCGTTTCAATCTGGGCATTAACTGAAATCCCAACAGGTGCGTAAAGGCAAAAGCCACCTCACTTTGACCATGACTATCAACATAGTTTTTCTGCACATCCATATTGGTACAGTGGCGTAAAACCCCTTCAATCATGGCTGCGACTTCACTACTAGAACAAGTTTTTAGTTGGGAATAGATGCAGGTAGATTTCTTTTCAACGTGCCAATAAATCATCACTCCTCGACCACCATAACGTAGATGGTACTGGGTCATTAGATTTTGATTCCATGCTCCAAAATGCTTACTATCACTGGCACAGGTAGTAGTTCCTTCTCCCCAAATGTGAGGTAAGCGAATCTCGAAGATGGCATTAATAACGTCAGCAATGGCACTACGTAACTGGTCTTTATGGATATAACGACGGCGTACATAGAGTAAATCTTGATAATTTTCGCCATTGATCCCCGTATTAATTCTCTTTAATCCAGTATTAGTTCCCATGCCATAAAGACACAGTAATAATCGCTTTTGTAGTGTTTCTTTGTCTATAATCTCTCTTGTACCCATACTTGTGAAGTTTTGGGTAAAATCTACTCTCAAATCTGTTTCCTTGAGAATGTCTAATAGACTGGTATGCTCCCAATTCCTGTTAATTTCTCCCTTGAGTTGTTTAAGATTGATTGGTTCGGGAGCAGGCTCTATGGGGCTAAGTTTGATTAAACCTTGACATGACTTACCGATAATAGTGACATCTTTGTTCTTAGGCATTCCTTGATCTAAATTCTCTAGCCCCTGTGCCATTTGTTGTTGTAAGTTAGAAATCAAGGTTTCTACATCTAATGGAAGGGTTAAAGCCTGGTAGTAAATTTGACGATGTTGGTCAAAATCAGTGGGTAAATCATGATCTGGATTACCATAGCGATTAGCTCCTACTACCCAAATTTCTTTACAACTGAGTCTTTCTCGGAGGGCTTGTAAAACGCTGATTTCGTAGTTGATACAGTTAATCCGTTCATTCCCATCAGGGTCTTTTTCAAAGAGAATTTCTTTCCAACCACTTTTGAGGACTCCATTAATCGGAATATCTTCCCCTGCATGATAATATCTAGCTTTACTTTGGGCGTATTTTTTTAGTAACTCTAATGCTTGAATTACGGGACGATGAATGTCATTATTAGAGCGAAATTCTAAGACCGATAGCAGAGTCGGAATCATCCGGCGATAGTGACTAGCAAAGGATGAACGCATTACAGTATGAACTCTTTGACGGTAAGCTATACCAGTAGTTTTATATTCAGCTACCAAATCTCGAAGAGTTTTTTGAGATACTACGGGATAGATCACATGAGCAATGATTCCATCTGGTTCAGCTACAGCTACTTCAGCTAGACGAAATAAAATATTGTTTTTTCCGGTTACTTCTTTGAAATCCGAAACTAATTCTTTGTTGATGCGCCTTTCAGCCCTTGTACCAATGCGTTGAATAATTGACATTAGTAACTCAATAAGATTATCGGTAATCTCTTGAGAGCGTTGGATGCAGAAAGCAGCCATCAGAGTATAGCGAATCTCCGGTGGATGTTGCCGTAAATGGTAAGGAGTTTCTGTCGCAGCCCGATAACGGTAGGTTTTGATCTGTTTTGGTGATATTCCTTCAAACAAATTAGGGGGTAAGCCAATATTGCGAATACACTTGAGTTTCTCAATCTCAGTTAAGAAGCTTTCTAATCCTACAGGGCCTGGATCTGTTTTGAGAAAGGCAAATTCGGAAGTTCTGAGGTGGTTAGAAGTGGTTTTTTCCTCTGTATTATTTGATTCCGTATTTTCTAGATTGCTGGTTGAATCTGTGTCAATGAGAAGATCTATTTGCTCGATTATGGTTGGGGTGAGTTGAGCGAAAATTTGAGTACAAAAGGTGGTTTCATGCCTGTTAATGGCACTCCGAATTAAACGTTCAACTTGTTTTGTAGTTGGCGGTTCAATTTGTAATGAACGAAACTTTTGATAGATTTGTTCAAGCAGTGATTCAAACCTTTGTTCGTTGGGTAAAATACAAGCAATTAACCAACTAGATATCTCCTCGGAATCAGAAACAGTAGCTACCCGAAATCCAAACAACTCCCGAATTTCGGCACGATGATTTTTGATAGAACGCCCTTGCCACTTATATTGAGAATATATTGATGGGTCGGCTTTTAATTGTGATGATATGTATTTGATTACAGTGGATGCTATTTCCGCTTCCGAGTCGGGGAAACGAGCCATTAGTTGAAAATATTTTAATAAAATAGCAAAACCAACTTGTCCTGCACCAACTTTTTTCTTAACCAGTTCTAATTCTTGGGGAATCAAAGTCCAATTTTCGACCAGTTCCTCTGTATCCTCATATGGTTTAACCATTCATTATCTTCCCCGCTTAGGTAATACCAGTTAGAGAAAAGCATAAATGAATTAGTTGTTATCATTCCTAAAATACCTGGATGCACATTTAAGATTTTTTGTCAAATTAACTTGGGCAGGCACATCAGCATAACTTATCAAAATGTCATCAAAACTGGTAGTATTTATCAGAAATAGGTAAGGGCTGAAACCTAAACAGGGCAAGGGCTTTAACTACTGGTTGCCCCTGGTTGCACGAACCTTCTATTTACGCCGATTCTGAGGTTTGGGGGATGGATGCGATCGCGGGTTCAACCTCGACACTAATAGCAGTCACTTCATCCGGTGCAATACCTGGTATGTTACTAAGTATTTGCTCAGTCTCTACCACTGACTGATTAAGTATGTTATCTGGTATTGCTTCTGGTATGTTACTTAAATCTTCTAACTTCCGTTCTAGACTACTCAGCCGTTCTAGTATTTCATCAATAGGTATGTTGCTAAGTGTGTTACTAGGTATTTTACTTAAGTACTCCTCAAAAAGCTTTTTTACAGTAGCCTCTATATCGTCTGGTGTGGGTATGTTACCAGGTATTGCACTAGGAGAGTTACCAAAGAATGCAGCAAGAATTTGATTTACGGCTGCACTGTACTTAATACCGCCATGCCGTTCTATGTATTCCTCTAATGCTGTTTGATTTTCCTTATCCAGATATACCGCTATATGTTTTTTATCTGTTGCCATAGTCTGTTACCTAGTCACTTACTTAATACCATACCTTAATAACATACTGGTGCAACACCAATAACAGACTCATAAGTAAATAGTATAACACTGGTAACAGACCTATAAGAAATAGTGAATTACTGAGTATTGCACTGGTAACAGACTGGTGTTATATTATATATATGGGCGGTTGAGAGAAGCAGCCCGCACAGAACCTAGAAAACCGAATCCCCATAACCGCTTGAGAGTAGTGCAGCATTGGATAGTCAAAGATGCTAAAGCTAAGGTACACAGCGAGAAAGGATTCTGAATACCTGCACTACTGGATGAATACCAGTTTCAGTGAGAACGGAATTGTACAAAAGCTTAAAGGCGATCGCAATCTTTGGACGGGCTGCGATCGCCTAATGCCCCCACGTATCAAATAGGAGCAATACCAATGTTAACAACAAAACCCCGCGTCAAAGTACGTCAGCAAAATATCTACAACCGCACTACTGGCAAGTATAGTTTCAGCCTATTCTATGCACGTTGGTCTGAGCGTATCGGCACAATCAGCACCTTTACTTGTGGCGACACCTTAACCCAATACCACCAACATCAAACAGAGGGATTCGTAACTTACATCGCCTTTGCTAACAAGCCACTGGCTGAGAATTGGCAGAAGTACTTATACTTGCGCTTTGGCGATATTGACACCGAATTACGCAAAATTAACCGCTTCAACAGTGATCTACCTGGAGAGAAGGTTAAGCGTGGAAAATGGGAGTTAAAGGTAAGCGGGTTAACTTTTGAGCAATTCGGGAAGCTGCTAGAGCTAGAAGTATCAACTGAGCCACCAACTAAGAACTCAGTAGCAGTTGCCAGTAATTACAAGATAGGCGACAGAGTACAAATTCGGTGGACTGGATTAGGTTCAGATGATTGGAGAGTTGGGGAACGGGGAACGGTTAAACGAGTTGATACTAAGGTTAACCGCATCGACATCACCCTTGATAACTCTCCTTACTCATTAAGCCTACAACCTGATTGGATTGTGAAAGTTGAACCGGAAACAATACCGGAAGAAGTACAAGAAGAAGTACAAGAAGAAGTACAAGAGCAAGCAACTTTACAAAGCGACGATAGTGTGGTATTAGCTCAACAAGCTGAATCAGTAGCGGAAGAAGTGCAAGCGATCGCACCAACAGAAACCAATGATATATATCTAATTGGCGACGTGGTAGAGATTGGCAGTGGTAAGCATGGCGACAGCTTAATCTGGGAACTGCTAACAGTTACAGCGACGGATTCAGTAGGTGTAACTGTAGAACTGGACGGCAATAAATATTACTTCCTCAACGATGAAGTAGCGCCAATTAAAGATAGCTTATTCGCACCAGAGCCTAAGCCAACATTCTCATTTATCGCTGCATCTGGTAACAACAATCTTAGCCAACAATACCACTGCTACGAAGGTAGTCACTACATAGGCAAAATTGACCAACTCCCCATATCCGGCAAGTGGATTATCAAGCATGATAGACGAGAATTTGACAGCAGAGAAACCGCCGCAACTGCCCTAAAAGCCAAGCTAGAAGCCGATAAGCGATTGCATGATGAGACTAACAAAGCAATGCTAAATCGCTTCTTAAGTGCTTAATTAATCAGCCAATATACCCCACTTACTCCCTCTGGTAAGTGGGTCTAACCTCCCTCACTTTTGAATAACAACAATGAATAATAATTCATCAATTCAGCTTGCCAATAATCATGTTGATGCTGTTAGCGAGGCATTAGAACGATACGGTGTTATGGTGCGCTTTGTTAAGTCAATCATGCAGCAGGATGTAGACTACGGCGTTATTCCAGGCACTCAGAAGCCAACATTATTAAAGGCTGGTGCTGAGAAGCTGTGTAGTTTATTCCACCTTACCCAAAGGTTACAGCTAATAAAATCAGTTGAGGATTTTACGGGCAGTGAACACAATAATGAACCCTTCTTTTATTATCACTATCGCGCTCAATTGTGGAAAGGTAATGAGTTGGTAGCAGAGGGTGATGGCAGTTGTAATTCTTGGGAACGAAAGTATAGATACAGAGAAGCAAAGCGCACTTGTCCACGCTGTCAGCAACCAACAATTAGAAGCAGTGATAAGGAATTTTATTGTTGGAGCAAGCAAGGCGGCTGTGGTGCTAAATTTGCACTTAACTTTGAAGCGATCGCATCTCAGAAGATTGGGTTAGTTCCTAATACTGAAATATTCGATCAAGTTAATACCCTTCAAAAAATGGCACAGAAACGAGCATTTGTTGGTGCTGTGTTAATTGCCTGTAATGCTTCGGAATTTTTCTCGCAGGACTTAGACGATATTGCAGAACGGGTAACACCAGTTACGGCGGAAATACTTTTTTAGGTTTCAGGGTGAGGCGATCGTATTAAATCCCTCACCCTACCTGAAAAACTCCCGTGAGATTGACCTACAACCCTTACAAAACCGAATTAATAAGGAAACATACCAAAGGGTAGCCTAACAGCAGTTAAAGGCAAATTACTCCGAATACGAGAAGAAACAACCAAATCAAATAGGCGATCGCCCACTCCGACGCATTAAAGGTATCGCCTACCACCCAAATATTAAGAAAGGTAAACGACAATGGTAACAGAGGACACAGAAAGCGGTAAGCTTGCGAAAACGGCGATTCTCACAAGCTCTTTTATGGGCAATATTACTCAGTCTAATTTCGCTCTTGGCTTCAGTCGTGACTTAATCGGTGAACTGCTGGCGGATAAACGCAGTGCAGGGACTCGTCGCGCTTATGCTAGGGACTTGAAATATTTCTTTGAAGCTGTTGCCGGACGTGAGCCAACACCGGAGTTAGTCGCTCAGTTTCTAGGGATGGATAGGTTTGATGCTGTTGCCCTAGTGTTGCGGTACAAGCAGCATTTGATGGAGAAGGGACTCGCTGAGAACACTGTCAACCGTAGATTAGCAGCACTTAGGAGTTTAGTAAACTATGCTAGAACCGTAGGAAAGTGCGACTGGACGCTGGCTGATGTGAAGGGAGAAGCTATTCAATCTTACAGAGACACGACGGGTATTGAACCAGATGCGTTTAAGGCGATGCTGGCAACGTGCGATCTCTCGACTCTTAAAGGTATTCGGGATTATGCCATCTTAAGGTTACTTTGGGATAACGCCCTACGTCGTGCTGAAGTGTTCAGTTGTGACATTAAAGATTTAGATTTAGAAAGTAAAACTTTGTGGATTTTAGGTAAAGGTAGAGGTACACAGAAGGTAGTTGTTACTCTGTCAAATCAAACGGTTAAGGCGCTGCATGAATGGCTGTTAGCACGTAGGGAAACTAATATTAATGCACCTTTATTTATTGCTTTAGACCGCGCTCACAAAGGGCATAGATTAACGGGAACTGCTGTTTATGATGTGGTTTCGAGTAGTGCTAAGAAAGCAGGTATTAGCAAGCAGTTATCACCCCATAGAATCCGCCACAGTTCAGTCACAGCAGCACTTGAAGCCACTGGGGGAGATGTAAGAACGGTGCAGAAGTTGAGCCGTCATAAAAAATTGGATACACTGATGATTTATGACGATAATAGGCAGAATGCTCAAGGTAATGTTACAAGTATTTTGGCAGATTTAGTTTAATAATATTGGGACTGCGATCGCTGGTTAGGACTATCAAAAACTCATCACGAAATTTACAAAAGGTTAACCATTTGTAGATCTTGGTTTTACCTCTGGTTGACCATGCTTATTTTTTGAATAGGTTCTATTTTTGACAAATTCGTATCTTTCTTTATGGCTCATACACTGCTTAGAGCCAGCAGTTATTTCGTCGTCAACTGTTTCCATCCAGGACTGATCAGAAGGTTCGCGTGGGGGAACCGTAGAAACTTGTTTGTCTTTCAAAAAACTCTTCTGCCCCTTGCCTTGTAAACCTAAAAGCATAACCTTCTTCTCCTGGAGCTATAGTAGCCCAACCTACCGAGTCCATTTGTACCTTATCCCTATAGTAAGGAATTTTATCTTCAAAAGCATCTAACCTAATCAGTGTTCCGTCCGATTCACAGGAGCAAACTTTTAAAGCAATATCGACAGCGTACCAAATCAGCCAAAAACCTACAGGATTAACAGATCTGGCGCTTTTAGGTGCAGCTTCAAGATTTAATATTTCGAGATATTCAGGTTCTGGAAAATCATTTCCTAGATAGGGGTACAGCCCAAATTTGATTAACCCTAGTGTTTGTTGCTGGTAAGAGAGTTTGATGATAGCTTCACATTCAAAGTCAGCCTGATTCCATAAATCTATCCAGCTACAACTCCAGTCCGTTGGCATATCCTCTTTGGTAGCAGGAGCTAGTACAGCAGTTTGCATACCTGCTTCTAAAACTTTAATAGGGACTAAATAAGAGCCGATGATGGTCATAAAAATTTTTTTGGTTTTCTAACTTCTGCATCTACTATTGATTAAAATTTGGCAGAAAGTCAGAGTGAAAATTCGCATAGAAGTACAAAACGTGAAACCTTCCTCCTGTCAGATGGGTAAATTGTGGAATGAGTCCACATTTTTTCCACAAATTGGGACATGAAACAGTTCTAACAGTTCAGCTATCCTTGTAACCCTTGCGAGTAGCGACTTTACAGGCTTTTTACTGTAGCACAGTTTGGCACAGCTATTTTATAGGGTAAAACTTCCCTTAGCTGTCGTGTAGCACGGTTTTCCGGTACTTCCTGTGCCAATCTGTGCTACAAATTGGGCTTCTCTACGGTAGTGTAGTGCAGTAGTAAATCAATATGCAGTAGTGATGTTATTTTTCGGTAAGCGCCGCGTTAGTGGCGCATTAAATTAGTTGCACTTTGTGCGATCGCTATTCCCTCATGTTGGGTTTTATGCTAAAAATACTTAGTTAAAAAATATCTACCAAATAATAACAGTATTTTTACTGAAGTTAAGTATCTAAGCACTGAGCTAAAATTCCTCTAAGGTAAAAACCTTAAAAACCAAACAAAATGAATGTTGTCTAAGTATTTAGGTAAGTAACTAAATACTTGATTGGCTTTCTAATTGTTTCTATTTTTTTTCTCACTGTTTAACTAAACTTAAAACGTGCCAAATACTTAGTAAGTAAATTTGCTAAATAAATGAATAAATTTCTACGCTTGCTTTTGTTACCAACAATATTAATATTGCAATCTCCTAAGCCAGTTAAAGCTGAGATAGATTTACCTACTAAACATCTCGGAACTTTCCTCACGCTTAATGCCTGTGTTCAAACAGCTAGGAAGGCTATTTCTTCACACGAAACGATAAAGCCACAAACTAGGCTTAGTCGTACCTCAAAGGAATTTAGATGGGAAATTAAATACAGTGACGATGATTTCCTGTGGATATTTTGTTCAAAATTTGATCGGGTAAATAGAACAGGGTTGTTTATAACGGCTTCGACTGTAGGGGATGATGAGAATATTGATGATTTAGTATCCACAACTTATCAATATTTATCTAATGAAATTAAAATTATTACGAAGCAATATTAAAGCCACTTATTTTATACAAATAAATGCGGGGATTTTTAGGCTTAACACTAGCTCTCACTACTGCCTTGTTTCCAATAACAGAATTTAGCCTTAATTCATCTGCTATTGCAGCTAAACCTAAATGGGTTAGAGTTAGCACAAATGAAAACAACGATGTCTTTTATGTTGACAAATCAAGTATTAAAAGAAATGGAGAATTTCGCTATTTTTGGGGGAAAGTTGTTTTTGCAAAACCTTATAAGTTAGTAACCAATAACAAGCTAGCCTATAGCCACATATCTTATAAATCCATTGATTGTCTAACCCAAGTGTACCGTATAAGAAGTGTCACTGCGCTTGATCGAAAAGGTAAAGTAATTGGCAGACAGATCGACGGAGAACAAGGTGACATTAACATCGCATTATCTGACACCAGTTTTTCAAAAGTAGCTGATTTTGTTTGTGATAAGTAGGCTCAAGCAAATTTTACCTGTTGGTAAATCTGTTCAACTTAAAACAACTGACACCGATCGCTATGGTAGAAAAGTTGCTGAAGTTCGTTTATCCAACGGTGTGTTTGTTCAGCAAGTTTTAGCCCGTGAAGGTTTGGCACAGGTTTATAACCAATACATTAATAGCTGCCCTACTGCCAACGTTGTCAAGCAAGCCGAGGCACAAGCCAAGCAACGAAAAGCTGGTGTTTGGAGTGATTCAAAGTTTGTAGCGCCCTGGAATTACAGACGCAGTAAGTAAGTGCGATCGCTCCATCACTCGTTGTCATCTTACCGACCAAAACTTTCATCTCACCAATAATATATAGTGCTACCCATGCTTTACTTCCTATATTGGGGTCACTGAAACCAGGTACATTTGTACAATCAAAAAATTGATTGATGGGGTGGAACATGGTGGAGTTATGGGGTTTTGTGGGGGAATAAAAGTGGAAAATTAGGGATTTTTGATTGTCAATTATGATTGTTAATTGCGACTAATTTAAAAATGCTGAAATTTAGTTCCACAATGTTCCCCGTTAACAACGTTTTTCTACACAAGTAGCCACTAATATTCCACCAATACTCCACCATATTTGTGTGAGTATTTATGCTTAATTTTGAGTTAAGTGAATTAAGCTTCAGATTAATGGAAGTAGACAGCGAGTAAATGCGATCGCTCATCATCCACACCCGCAAACATTTAATGCTTGCGCCACTGACGAGACAACCCACACCTTACCCTCCCAGCTTTGATGCCACTCCACCTCATCCTGTGTTAGCTGTCGCCTTGATGGTGACTTTGCGCCATCCTTAACCTCAAGCAGGTAATTGATACCCTCGAACCCGACAAGCAAATCAGGCACACCTTGACCGAGTTGGTGGAGATGCTGGACTGAGCAGCCGTGTTGCCGGAGTGCTGCAACGATGGCTGTCTGGTTGTTATCGACGCGGCAAACTTTTCTCATCCCGTCGCCTCCAGATTTATATCTCTGAGGTCGAGATTGGGTGC
>JBARVL010000185.1:0-14874 GCA_049646245.1 Crinalium sp.
ATTGAATTAGCTTGTACTAATAGCTAATTCCTCACTGATTTTTTAAATATGCGCTCCTAATATCATATCTGGGTTTATTTTAGTAAATACGGCGCAAAACATAGTCCGCTAAATCAATCAAAGCTTGGCGCGACGGACAATGTGATAAATCTGCCAAATGCTCCACAGCTAATTGAGCATGATGTTTAGCTAATTCACGCGATCGCTCAATTCCCTGACTTTCCTTAATCAGTACGATCGCTTGTTCTAAATCCTCTTCTTCAACAAACTCACCCTCAATTAAACCCACTAAATAAGGCTTCTCCTCCATAGCATATAAAGTAGGCGCTGTCAAGTTACCACTTCGCAGATCAGATGCGGCTGGTTTGCCCAAGGTTTCTGTAGAACCAGTAAAATCCAAAATATCATCGACAATCTGGAAAGCTAACCCAATATGTCGCCCATAGCCATACAAATTCTCAGCCATTTGGGGTGATACCTCACTCAGTACCCCAGCCGCCTTAGAACTATTGGCAATTAACGAAGCAGTTTTATAGTAACTTTTCTCCAAATAAGCTTCTATAGATAAACTGGTGTCAAATCCATTCAGCCCTTGCTGAATTTCTCCTTCTGCCAAATCCATAATTACTTCCGACAGCAGCTTGACAACCTCTAGATTATCCAAGTTCGCCAAATACCACGAAGATTGAGCAAACAAGAAATCTCCTGCCAAAACTGCTATCCGGTTGCCAAAGCGACTATGAACAGTAGGGATACCTCGGCGCACCTCTGATTCATCTACCACATCATCATGTACCAAACTAGCGGTATGAATCATCTCCGTAATTTCTGCTAGTCGGCGATGACGCGGAGTAATCTCCTGATCTAGCATAGTTGCCCGCGCAATCAAAAGCACGATCGCAGGTCGGACTCGCTTGCCCTGCGCCCCAAATAAATGTTCAGCCGCCGCATACAGTATGGGATGCCTTGCCCCCACAAGATTTTTTAAATTTTCCGTTAAAACTAGCAAATCAGCTTCAACAGGAGCAAAAAGGGAGGTCACTGAGGTCATGGATCGGCTAGCTCAGATGAGAGAGTTACGAAAGTTTACATATATTTTAAGCCAAGCCATCCCTACAAGAAAGTTTTGTTCCTCAAAAGAGCGTGTAGATGGCTGCTTAATCAATTGTAACGACTTGTTAAGGATATTAAAAAAATAACGTTTATACCCGTGAATCTTATGTTAGTCTAATAATAAGGGTTTCAAAAAATTCATACACGGCTTGAGTGAGAGATGCAGGGTCAAGGTTAGATACCCGTAGCTAATTCAGGTGGTTTTTGTGAGAGGCGTAATCTGCCTATATCATAATGCCGTCTCATCTAGTTAGGGGTGGGTAAATCATTCCTGATTGCTCAAGTAACATCAAGAACTTTCAACCTAGTCAATATGCTAGGTGAAACTCATATTGCCTGGTATGCGTCTGTCGTTATTAAAGGCAATATAACAACCGCAACGGAGCAAAACATTGTTTCCTAAGCGGCTACTATTGTGGCATTCTGATTTGGTCAGATCAGAAATGCTAGTACTTGGTATTTAAATATAATTTCTGTTTACAGCTTGCGTTTATCCTATGGCTTACGCTGATATGCCTGTGATCATACCCCTGTTAGCTACGGGGTATTTGTTAACCATTTATTTTCTGTTGATTTTGGCACAGCGAACTGTAAAGCGTGGGCAAGATCTTAATGGTCAAAACCGTAGCTTACCTTACTCTAGATTACCCTCATTAAAGGGAAAACTTGTTGAAGAAAACCTTAATTTACCTAATGTAACTATAAGTAGGATTCGACCGACAAGTTACAAATTATCTTCTGGCTTACAGCCTAATGTATACGCTAATTTAGCTGAAGGAAGTTTTAGCGAAGGGCTAGAGTCTAAGGGCTATCTTAGCACGGAAATTAGAGAAGAAGTAGCTCAAGGTTAGTAACAACCCTTGCTCACCTAGTAAGTGTGCGTAAGTTTTGTATCCTTACGCACATCTACTTTATATTCGCATCACCCAAAAGGTGCAGTCTCCGGTATCTGTTAATCGAAGGATTCCAACGGTACAGACGGCTGTTGTAAAGCTGGTAAGTAAATTTTTTCAACTTCTGGCGTATATCCCAGCCACTGAACAGATAATTTAGCAAATTGCTCAGGACAACCACTTACACAAAAGCGAGTTGGTACACCAGAAGTATTTTGCAGTCCTAATAACTCAAGTTCCTGGGCAGTAGCAGCAGCAACAGACACGGCAGGGTTAACTAACTTAACTGTGCTTGGCAGAATATTACGAATAACAGGTGCTAAGTGAGGGTAGTGAGTACAGCCGTAAATCAGTGTATCTATCCCAACTTCTAGCAAAGGCGCTAAATACTCTCTCGCTACCTCAGTCGTATAAGGATCATGGATACGATTTTGCTCGATTAGTGGCACAAACTCAGGGCAGCCAACTTGCCAGACTTCGGCAGTGGCATCAATTTCTAAAACTGCGTTGCGGTAGGCATTGCTTAAGGCAGTAGCAGGAGTAGAAATTACGCCAATTTTCTGCCCCTGTTGTACAGCAGCACGCGCCCCAGGCAAAATCAATCCTAAGATAGGTAGATCAAATTCTGATTGCACAGCTTCTAATGCCAGGGCAGAACTGGTATTACAAGCCATAATTACCATTTTGGCATCTTGTTCCACCATCCAGCTAATAATTTCGCGGACAAACTGCAAAATTTCTGCTGGCTTGCGGGTTCCGTAGGGCAGGCGGGCTGTATCCCCAAAGTAAAGAATTGATTCGTTAGGTAACTGGTTGTAGAGTTCCTTGAGAACAGTCAGACCTCCAACCCCGCTATCAAAAATACCAATTCTTTTTTGGCTGTTGTGCTTTGTCATTTATTTGTTTGTCATCTATTGGTTGAGCGTTGCAACTGAAACAATGGCGCTTTGTTTCAGCTAAAAATTTTGTTGTATATACTGTAGAACACCACGAGCGATCGCTTCAGCCATTTGCCTTTGATAATTAGGATCTGCCAATTTTTGAGATTCCTGTGGACTCGTCAGATATCCAACTTCCACCAAAGTTGCAGGCATAGACGACCTCCTCAAGACATAAAAACGGGCAGAGCGGACACCTCGATTGTTAATATATATGCTTTGCCGAATACTATTGTGAATTGTCTGAGCCAGACGTTGCCCACTACCGTAGTAATAGGTTTCTAAACCATTGACATCTGGGCGTTTACTAATAGAATTGGCATGGATACTGACAAATAAATCAGCCCCCACTCGCGCCGCCAAGTCTACTCGCGGAGCCAAATCTACAAAGTAGTCAGCACTTCGTGTCATCACTACTTTAATTCCCCGTTGCTCTAATAAAGCTGTCACCTGTTTAGCAATAGGTAAAATTACATCTACCTCTCGCAACCCCCCATAACCAATCGCGCCTGGATCTTTTCCACCATGTCCAGGGTCAACTATCACAACTAGCCTGCTATTAGGAATACTAGGTAAGCCTACAGACGGATTATTTTGAATAGGTGGTGGTATGGGAATCGTAGTGATTGGGTTAGTAACTCCTCGATTTTGTTTGAGTTGTATTGCTACTAACTGGTTACTAATCTGATTAACTTGTCCAATTTCTACACCAGCCGATGGGATAACTTGAATCTCTACATTACGAGAACCTACAGGCAATAGTCGCACTCTCAACAGAGGGCTGTTAGGCGTTAGCTGTGGCTCTCGGTATGAAGTAGACAACTGAGCATTAGGAATAGTAATCCGGTATAAACGGGATGAACCGTCCCAAGTGGTAATCGGTTTTACTGGCAGATCAGACCTAATTAATAGCTGTGGACTACTATAATCCAGTTCAACTGAGCTAATAGTAGCTAACTGATTGGAGTTAGGAGGTGTAGAGCGCGGATTTTGTATTTGCGCCGCATAAATCCCTTGCGGTAGTAGCACGATGCCATCTAACCTACTTAAACTTGCTTGCCAATCAGGGCTATTTTCGCTGACATTCAACGTGACACGAGCAACCCTAGCAGATGGTTGAGAAAATTGGATACGACTCACACCATAGGTATTGATGGGAAAATCTCTCGCCAAGTTTGGGGCAAGAGTAGCACCGTCTAAGTCAATATTAATCGTGCGGCGATCTTCACTCCGACCTACTCTCAACGTGGGGTTTCCGCCATTGGTACGGATAAAAAAACCATCTCGTGTGATTTGGAGATTTTGAATTTGAGTCCCTAACTGTTGAGATATAGGTGCAGGAGATACCGGGGGTGCTGGATTGTTGTCTACACTGACTGGCAAGTTAGTAACAGGTGTCAAATCCGGTAAATCTCCTATCCGCTCAGGTTGAGGAAGTTTTACCGACCACTGTGCAGTAGTTGTTCCCCTAAATAGCACTTCTTGGGGATCTATAGTGTATCCAGGGTTAAGTTCCAGAACTAAGCGAGTTGTCCGGTTATCAAATTGCCCAACCCGGAGAGAGCGAATTGCACCGCCCAAGGGTTGATTCACAGTTGGGCGTGCCAGAGTGGTACTTGGCAAGTCGATAATCAGACGAGTAGGGTTCGTCAGCAATTGCGCTCTAGGCTGTACTCCAAAATCTGTTTTAAAGTCCAGCCGATTCTGATTAGCATCAAAGCGCCAAGATAGCAATTTAGCGGCTGAAGCTGGTAGTGAAAACAGAAAAATACTCAAAAAACTGGGTAGTAACCAGTAAAATCTCACAATCCTTGCTCCTGAGACGCGACGGGCGCAAAATAGTTTTAAAAAAATGGTGATGCCAACCATGCTGGATGATGAAACTATTTCAGACATTATTCTAAACTGTCAACATAAATACATAATTTCAGCACCCAAGTCGAGGCGCGATTATCACTCCTCAGATGCACATAATTTGGAGATGATATAACTCAAAGATGAATTAGAGGCAGGGACTAGGGGTAGGGCGCACCAAAAATACAGGTTCTTTGCATCTAAGCATCTAAATTTAATACACCCCTCCCCAACCAAAGAGCGCGGGTGGGGTATTTATGAACTTCATTTAAAAATCTGCTGTAGTTGTTACAAGACGCGGTTAGCAGGTAAAAACTTCGCCTTTTTTGGGTAAGATCTCGCCAACTATTTGTTTTTACGCGCTCGAAATCCTATCCCTTGTGGGGTGGTCTTATCGTCACAGGTGTAGGCTTTTAATAATTCCGCAGAAGTATCCTCAATAAAAACGAGTTATTGACAATAGGGCAACGAAATTTCTTCATTCTTACTTCCTCTGCTTCTCCTGCTTACGGGAAAATGTAAAAAACCTACACCTGTAAGGTTGTCTTCTCCCCTACTTCCTGCTCAAATGTTCTTTAATTCCTTTGCAGCCGCCCTATCAACTGATGACTAATTTGATGAAGTTATCTAAATATTGACAGTAATAGGGCTGCAACATAATCTCCAACAAGCTATATTTCAAGGGAGATTTATTCCCAATGGCAGCAGTCAAAGCATTAATCTCTAAGCTTTTACAATTTGTTGCTATATTTTGGGATTGGCATCCCCAACAATCGTAGCTACAGTTTTGGGCATTGTTTGATGAGATTGATTGAGACGAGGAGCAGATTGGGGTGGTGTTAGGTTAGGGAACTGTTCTATGCGCTGTGGTCTGGGAAGTTGTACTGACCAATTGATAGGTGAAGCACCACGAAAAATTACTTGTTGAGGGTCGAGAGTATAACCAGGTTTTAATTCGATTACTAAGCGAGTAGTGCGATCGTCAAGTTGACCAACTCTTAAAAAGTTCATGCTGCCACTGAGGGGTTGCTTAACAGTTGCACGTCCTAAAGATGTATTTGGTAGATCAATGATCAGACGGGTAGGGTTAGAAATCAGGATGGCACGAGGTTGAACTCCTGAATCTGTTGTAAATGAAAGTTTATTTTGATTGGCATTAAAATCCCATCTGACAATTCTACCAGCTGTTGCTGGTAATGAAAGCAGAAAAATGCTCAAAAAACTGGGTAACAGCCAGTAATGTCTCACAATCCTTTCTCCTGAAATAGTGCAATTAGCAGTAATCTTCTTAGCGATTGGTGATAATCAGAACATAGTCGATGCAATTGTTTACGACATTTTTAAAGTTTTTCATACTGGGGACAAAAATAGTATGAGGTGGGTAATTGTGCATCACAGGGGTACGTACAACTAAATACTTGATGTTTTTGTAATTTGGCATTTTGGCTTTCCCAGCCGTGAAGTTAAGCACTGGGACGTAAATGTAGTGAATTATGTTTCAGCCAAACGTTCTTAGAATCTCCGTTTACATCTGTACTATTCCGCACGACTAATAAACATCAGGGTGATTTGCTGTCAGTTGATGTCAGGGGGAGAAATATACAATATGCTTTGACGGTATAAATTCACCCATATTACACTTAACCATAATTTGGTAAAATTTGATCTACTACATTGGCATTGCTAAGTTCATATTTCCCGATCGATCAGATCCAAAAACTCTCATAAAAAAATTTTAGTAGTGGCAAGTGCAGCACAATTACTAAGCAATGGAGCATCAGGTAAGCAAACTAATATGTAGATTAGTCTCTATGCTGCTACTATAAATTAGCACAAAGCTATTGATGCAATGTAATAGGAATAAATGCTCTGACAGAAAAAACTAATTAGTAGCTGATCTATTATTAGTAAGTTTATAGTAACTCAAGTTGCTACTTAACTTGAGCGATCGCGCTTGAAGTATAAGCTGTTGTGGAAGATCGCGTTTTCTGCTGGAAATTTTATGGTTATACAAAATGTGCCATAAATTATACCTATAGCATTTTTAGGAAGTATACGGCTGTGCCTGAGTCTTTTGGGAACCTCGATCGGCGATGAGTTGCTAAAACTGTAACAGCTTAAACTTTTGATAGTTTCAGTGGCAGACTAAAAACAAGTTACACCATAACAGACTTATAGACGTTTTGATCTTCTTTTAGAAGATCTCTGATTTAATGATGAATAAAATAACTATGTCTGATCTTAAACTTAGTTCTTGGAATCGGTTGCCAGTTATATTGTTGTCTTTGGGTATTTTCGGCTTGACCTTTGCACATCCTGCTTTTGCCCAAGAGAAGATGTTGAAGACGATTACGGTTACTGGTAGAGGGGTGGAAAGGATTCCTACCACTAAGGCGCAAGTGGAACTAGGTGTTGAGGTATCGGGAAAAACTGCTTCCTCAGCGCAGCAGGAAGTTGCACGACGCTCAAATGCCGTAGTAGAGTTACTGCGATCGCGCAATGTTGAAAGACTAGAAACTACTGGCATTAGGCTCAACCCAAGCTATAGCTATGAAAACAATGTCCAGCGACTTACTGGCTATGTAGCTACTAACACGGTTAGCTTTCGCTTAGATACTCAAAGAGTTGGCTCTTTATTAGATGACGCGGTGAAAGCTGGCGCGACACGCATTGATGGCATTAGTTTTGTGGCTAATGATAGCGCGATCGATGCGGCTCAACAAACTGCTTTACGCAAAGCAACTCAGGACGCTCAACGACAAGCAGATAGCGTTTTGGGGGCATTAAATCTCACCCGTCGGGAAATTGTCAATATTCAAGTTAATGGTGCTAGTCCACCCCCGCCAATACCCATGCCACGTGTTGCCAGTGGTTTAGCTAAGTCAGACTCTTATACACCAGTTGTAGGTGGTGAGCAACAGGTAGAGGGTTCTGTCACCTTACAATTCAGCTACTAAGCGTCTACGCATTTAATTTGTACATTTTTCCTTGAGAGAATTATCAAACCCTATAACCCTCTCTCCTCCCTCCTCTCCCCCTCCCTCCTCCCTCCTCCCTCCTCTCCCCCTAAAACATTAGTGTTGAGTTACGAGTTGCCCAACTCATAACTCAACACTTGACAATTTAGCTTATTTAAGTTAAAATTCCGTACCCTGACCCCGATAGTTGTCTACTGCACCAGGATCTGTGTCTTTTTTAGAACCTAGTAGATCTAGGCGATCAACTTTGATCACAGGCTTTGAGCGGTTAGTGCCTGTAGTGCGATCGCTCCAAGTCTCTATTTTTAAAGAACCTTGAACCCCAATTAAACTACCCTTGCGTACATAGTTACCAGCAATCTCCGCCGTCTTGCCCCACAGTTCCAGATTAAACCAGTCCGGCTGGTCGCTCTTGCTTGTGCGACGATTGACTGCTAGGGTCAGGTTACACTTAACACTACCTGACTCAAAATACTTAACTTCAGGCTCTCCACCGACTCGTCCGACGAGATTGACAACATTGAGATTCATCATATTTATTAGTACTGGTGTACTTGTATGTGGTGTATCTTAAATTTACCCAAAATTCAGGGAATCTGAGGTGGAAATTGCTTGTCCCTGTTATTTAGGTATGGGATTGAATTTTTCCTCAAAATGGCGATCACGAAGATGCGATCGCAAACACCTAAACTAGACTCAGGATCAAAAACATAATACAATCCACCTCGGTTATATTTAGGTTACATTTCCGTCATCAATAACGGCATTTTTATTTGGGGGCTAAGAAGCGCGTGGGTTTGTTCAATCGCTTTTCCTTATCCCGGGACATGGGAATTGACCTGGGGACTGCTAACACCTTAGTTTATGTATCCGGCAAAGGAATTGTTTTGCAGGAACCTTCTGTTGTTGCCATCGATCAAAACCTCAGAATTCCCCTAGCAGTTGGCGAGGAAGCTAAAAAAATGCTAGGTAGGACTCCTGGAAATGTAATTGCCGTGCGTCCCCTCCGTGATGGTGTGATCGCCGATTTTGACATTGCCGAGATGATGCTCAAGCAATTTATCCGCCGAGTACACGAAGGCAGAACCCTAGTTTCTCCTCGAATTGTTATTGGTATTCCCAGTGGCGTTACTGGAGTCGAGCGACGCGCAGTAATGGAAGCAGCATCTCAAGCTGGAGCGAGAGAGGTTTTCTTAATTGATGAGCCAGTAGCAGCAGCAATTGGTGCTGGCTTACCAGTAGCAGAAGCCACAGGAAACATGATTATTGATATCGGTGGCGGTACAACCGAAGTAGCAGTTTTAAGTTTGCAAGGAACAGTTATTAGTGAATCTGTACGGGTTGCTGGCGATGAATTGAGTGAATCGATCATTCAATACATGAAAAAGGTGCATAATTTAGTCATTGGGGAACGCACCGCAGAAGAAATTAAAATTCAAATGGGTTCCGCCTATCCTACCCATGAAGATGACGATGCCATGATGGAAGTTCGTGGCTTACACTTGCTTTCTGGATTACCCAGAACAGTCACAATTAAAGGACCAGAAATTCGTGAAAGTATGTCTGAACCGCTATCTGTGATTATTGAAGCTGTCAAGCGTACTTTGGAACGGACACCTCCAGAACTCGCAGCAGACATCATTGATAGAGGAATTATGTTAGCTGGTGGTGGTGCATTACTTAGGGGTTTAGATACTCTAATTAGTCACGAAACGGGAATTGTGACACACATTGCAGCAGATCCCTTAAGTTGTGTAGTTTTGGGTACAGGGCGCGTATTGGAGAACTTTAAGCAGCTAGGACGGGTATTCAGCGCCCATTCTCGAAATATGTAGTTAGTGTTGAAATAAGCCCTAAGTTTTGAGTGTAATAATAAAACCTCTTGTTCTAGGTCTTCATTAAGCGGTAGTTGAAAATAATGCCTAATCACGAGTTTTATAGCAACCGCCAAGGCAGTTATGACAAAATAAATTGCTGAAACTTTTGGAAACAAAGGTTTGGAAAAAAGCTGATAGCTGACTGCTGACAGAGATACCGCTATAACTTAAAACTCATCACCCTAGAAATAACTTACAGCTTTTTATGTATACGTTGCGTCGCTGGTGGGATCGACACTGGCTACAATTTGTTTTGGTAAGTCTGAGCTTAGGAACTGCCTATGGGCTTCAATATACCCAGGGAGGAGTTTTGTTTGAAGCTTACCAGTCACTTACCCGTCCTTTTCAATCAAAACCAACTCCAGAGGAACGCTTAACAACTGCCCGAACTAGAGAACTGGAAATAGAGTTAAATGAGTTGCAAAGCCAAAATCAAAAGTTACAACAACTGTTAGGTTATGTTGGGGCTGAGAAACAAAAAGGCTTCGTTGCTCCAATTATTGGTCGCAGTGCCGATCAATGGTGGCAACAGATAACTTTAGGTCGCGGGAGTCAAGATGGCATTAAAGTAGGCTTTAGTGTGATGGGAGTAGGCGGTTTAGTAGGTCGGGTTGTGAGTGTTACACCCCGTACTAGCCGCATCTTGCTAATTAGTGACCCCAGCAGTCGGGTAGGGGTGCTGATTAGTCGTAGCCGCCAAATGGGTTATATTCGTGGTCAAGGTTCCAATCGTGCTGTGATGCAATTTTTTGATAAAGTTCCAGATGTTCGTGTAGGTGACTCTGTTGCTACCTCATCTGTGAGCCAACTGTTTCCCGCAGGTTTACCAGTTGGGCGTGTAGAATCTTTAAATTTAAGTAAAAATCCCGCTCCTGAAGCAGTGATTGAACTGACCGCACCAATGAGTTTTTTGGAGTGGGTTATTGTTTATCCTAAACCACCATTAGAAAGTTGATCAAGATTTCTAAATTATCACTACGGACTCGGCAAATTCTTAACGGCTTTGTGATTGTTTTTTCGGTAATTTTGTGCTTATTGATTTTGCCAACTCGCTTATCTGGGATGGAAATATTCGGATTTAGTCCTAATTGGTTATTAATTTGGGTGGTTACTTGGAGTATTAAGCGATCGCCTTTTCAAGGAGCGTTTGCAGGGTTAGTATTAGGATTAATTCAAGATGGGATGACATCTCCTCATCCTAGCCATACCATCAGTTTAATGGTGGTAGGATTCTTGAGCGCGAGGATTCAAAAACAAAGATTTATTCAGGAAGACTTTATTTCTATAGCTTTAATTGTCTTTGGTATGGCGATTGTAGGTGAAACAATTACAGCAGCACAATATATGTTGCAAGGCGATCGCAACTGGGCGGAAATTTGGACTGACTATCAGCTAATTGCCTTAGCCTCTGCTATTGTTACTAGCCTCTGGGCTCCTGTACTTTACTATCCGCTAAATCGCTGGTGGGTACAGATGAACTTGTTACAGCAATCTTAAACCCGAACTAGCTGGGTTATACCTAGTAAATCATGGGCTACAGAGAGTAAGTCGCTGTGGATGCGAGTAGGTTGAAATTTTTTCAGCATATAGCAACTACGAATCCCACAAGTAACAGCAATTGTCGGAATTCCTAACGCTTGTCCTGCTAATATATCCGCTTCGGTATCTCCAACCATCCAAGCTGATCCGGGAGAGTGTTCCCTAATTGCTTGTGACAACAGTTGGGTTTTTGCTTCCGAGTAGTTTTGATAAGCTATCTGGCTATCGTCAGTGCCGTAAATGCCACTAAATAAACGTGCTAAACCGTAATTTATTAATATTTGTGTAGCTTCAGTGCGATCGCGCAATGTCACTAATACTAACTTGACTCCCTGAGAATGCAGCAGTGCCAATGCCCAACTTACTCCAGGCTGCATCTGGTCTTTATTTAATAAATTAGGCTGATTGACAATTTCACAGACATTCCTTAAAAAAGCATCAATCTGTTCCCCCTGCAAACCAGAACGCATGGCGATTTCCACATCGGGAACTCGATCTTGCTTCATTTGCCAAAACTGCTGTTTACTGAGTACTTGGATGGGCAGGATGATACCTTGAGCTTGATATGATGCCACTAGATCGCCTAGTGCTATCTGATACGTGCTGTAGTAGCGTTCCGAGACATTAACAATCGGACCGTCAAAGTCACAGAACACCGTCATCCCTGACCTATGCGGGTAGTCTCGACACTGATCAAAAGGTGATTGCAATTTTGAAGTTGTCATTCCTGTCATCAAAAGTTACTCAAATTTGCTTTTTGATACATTTTTTTACATTATCAAGAAAAACATAAGTTGTCATGGACTTTAATCGCTGAATTTGATTAAAAAAAATTATATTAATTACAAGTATATCGCCCAAAGCTTGACAACTACTTATATACATAGATCATAGCTTAATGGTTAATTACTAATTAAGCTGATAGGTTTTAGTTATTGGTACACAAGGATTAAACTCAGGGTAGGCAGCAACCTAAGCAAGTTCATGGAAAACTCTCCCGTAGACGCTCAAACCAATTCAGAGCAAGTATTATCCGCGTCTTTTTTAGGAACACCATTAGATCGAGCAATGATGCAGCGATGTATTGAACTTGCTCGTCGTGCTTTGGGACGAACAGCACCTAATCCCTTAGTAGGTGCTGTAATTGTTAAAGATGGGCAAATTATTGGCGAAGGATTTCATCCCGGCGCTGGTAATCCCCATGCAGAAGTATTTGCTTTGCGAGAAGCGGGCGATCTAGCTGAGGGCGCAACTATTTATGTAAATCTAGAGCCTTGCAATCACTATGGACGGACACCACCTTGTTCAGAAGCGTTAGTTGCGGCTAAGGTGGCTAAGGTAGTAGTAGGCATGGTCGATCCCGATCCGCGTGTATCGGGTGGAGGGATCGCAAGATTACAGCAAGCTGGAATTGAAGTATTAGTAGGTGTAGAAGAAGAAGCTTGTCGCCAACTCAATGAAGCTTTTATTCATCGTATTCTCTACCAGCGCCCGTTTGGAATTTTAAAATATGCGATGACCCTGGATGGTAAGATTGCCACTACCACAGGACACAGTGCTTGGATTACTAGCCCTGATGCGCGTCATACAGTGCATCAGTTACGTGCGGCTTGTGATGCCGTAATTGTTGGAGGTAATACAGTACGTTTAGATAATCCTAAGTTGACTAGCCATCAGACATATACTCATAATCCCTTGCGGGTAGTGATGAGCCGAAATTTAGACTTACCAAGAGACGCATATCTGTGGGAAACAACAGATGCGCCAACGCTGGTATTAACTCAAGCAAATTCCTCTCCAGATTTTCAGCAAATGTTGTTGAAAAAGAATGTTGAAGTGGTAGAGTTAACGCCGTTAACTCCTACAAAAGTAATGGAATATTTATATCAGCGAAACTTGCTGTCTGTATTATGGGAATGTGGGGGTACATTAGCGGCTAGTGCGATCGCACAAAACGCTGTTCAAAAAGTGCTGGCTTTTATTGCTCCCAAAATCGTTGGCGGCAAAACAGCACCATCACCTGTGGGAGATTTGGGATTGGCAATGATGACTGATGCTATAACTCTAGAAAGAGTTACATGGCGACCAGTGGGTTCAGATTGTATGCTTGAAGGTTATTTACCACTTCTACCCAGATAAAAGCAGTTAGCCATCAGGTATTATTAGTCAGCTTTTTATGGTAATTACAAAGCATTTTGTACTAACTTACCTGGGATATCCTCAGAGGATTCCGCCCACTATAGGTAGCGTTTTTAGCAGGATTATTGCTCTGCGATTTACCACTGTTTTCAAAAAATTTATTAAGTTTGTTATTGATATAGCAATAAAAATATGCTTGAAGTCATAATTGGCAGCGTCTTAGTGGGGAGTCTGGGTCTACAGACGCTTTCCGTAAGTGGCTGGCTATACTGGCGACAGCAAAATATTCGTAAACAAAATGAATGGGAGGAGGAGGAGGACATCTTGACTAGCTTTGAATCAAAAGAAGAGCTTGCTATAGTACACCAACCACTAGAAATACAAAACAATAGTTCCGCGATCGAGCCTGCTAAAAACCCAGATCCGCGCTTAATGGGCTGGGAATTTAAGATTGTACGAGCTAAAAGGGATTTATTCCGCGATCCGATGGTTTTTCAGCAGCTATGTGAAGAAGAAAGATCTGCTGGTTGGATTTTACTGGAAAAACTTGATGATCGGCGGGCGCGGTTTAAGCGACCAGTTGCCCTACGTGAGATTGTTAATCCAGAATTCCTGTCTTTCGATCCTTACCGTTCATTCTATGGTCCCACTTGGACAACTATTAATTGGTTGGGTACGTTAGCCGCCATTTTAACTTTAATAGCGCCTGCATATTTGGGATATACATACGTCTCTAGGGGATTTGCTCGTTCACAAGAGCGACCACCTGATCCTCCAGCCCAGCCGTTACCGCCTCCAGAAAAACCACCAGCATTCTAATTACCAAAGAAGATGGATGTAATTTTTGCTCAGTGTATTTAACGATCAATTTAGGTATTCGTGGGTTTGCGGGCAAGATGCCCGCACTATATATAGCCTGATGTAAAAATCAATTGAGGTTTGGATTGACGGAGGACAATCGCTACTGGTTGGTTAAACTAATTTAAAAATAAATCTCGAAAATAAAGCCAATAATACTTGCCATTATCTTAAAAGTTTTGCTATGATAGTAAAGGAATATTTGCGGATGTGGCGGAATTGGCAGACGCGCTAGATTTAGGTTCTAGTTCCGAGAGGAGTGAAGGTTCAAGTCCTTTCATCCGCATTTAAACAAGATAAGGGTTTTAGCTTTTTGGTAAGTTAGAACCCTTATTTTTTGGGGATTTATAGCAACCGACAAGGCGCTGAGGACAATGATCCAATCTGTTTTACCCTTCATTCTCTGGTTCAAGAGTTAAACCGCGATAGACTTGCTCAATTGGAAAATTGAGGTTAATGCTTTTGAGTTTGATCGTGTCGCCTGCTTTGTAGTTGATAATCAACCAGTCACCTACTTCATTTTTATGATATAAGTCCATTTCGATGCTAGTGGAACTTACTAATAAGTAATCTTGTAAGGCTGGATTGTTGCGATACATTCTGAATTTGCCGCCTCTGTCGTAGGCTTCGGTACTTTTTGAGAGTATTTCGACGATTAAGCAGGGGTAGGTGATGTATTGGGTGG
>JBARVL010000186.1:0-16475 GCA_049646245.1 Crinalium sp.
GCGCTCCTGTTAGTAGCGATGAGTAATGCCAATGCAACAAATTTAATAAAGGTCGCTGTTCTAAACAAATACCTTTTGGTGTACCTGTAGAGCCAGATGTGTAAATTACATAAGCTAAATTATCAACGGTGACACCACTGCTAATATTTTCTTGATTTAATTGGGAAATCTCTTGCCAATCACTATCTAAACAAATAACTTTTGCTTGATGAGCGGGTAATTTACTCACCAGTGATTGCTGAGTTAATAACACAGATACTTGCGTATCTGCAAGCATAAAAGCTAATCTTTCTTCGGGATAATTGGGATCTAAAGGTACATAAGCACCACCAGCTTTGAGAATACCTAAAATACCCACTGCCATATCTAAAGAACGTTCTACACAGATACCTACCATTACATCAGGCTTCACACCCAATACTTGCAAATAATGCGCTAATTGATTAGCTTTTTGATTTAACTGTTGATAAGTTAATTGTTCGCTTTCAAATGTAACTGCTACGGCATCAGGTGTTTTTGCTACCTGCATTTCAAACAACTGATGCAAACATAAATCTTCTGGATAATCAAACTCAGTATTATTCCACTGTTGTAACTGCGCTTGTTCTGTTGTTGTTAATATAGGTAGGTCTAAAAGATCCCGATCTGGATTCGCAACAATACTTTCTAATAAAGTGCAATAATGACCCACCATCCGCTCAATAGTTGCAGTATCAAATAAATCTGTACTGTATTCTAGTAATCCATGTAATCCCTCGGAATCATCATAAAGTTCTAAACTTAAATCAGATAAAGCCGTACCGTTCTCCACATCCAGATGGCTCAATGCCCAGCCAAATTCCGAAGCTGGTATAGGAGGATCGAGGAGAAACATTACTTGAAGCAAAGGATTTTGACCAAGACGGCGATGCTCTATCGGTAGTGTTTCTATCAGTTTTTCAAAGGGTAAATCTTTGTGGTTATAAGCTTCTAAAGTTACATTCCACACTTGTTTTAAAAGTTCCCTAAAACTCAGATTACCTTTGAGGTCTGTCCGCAACACTAATAAGTTGATAAATAACCCAATTAAGTTATTTAATCCAGGTCTATTGGAGTCAGAGATAACTATAGCTACAGGAATATCTTCCTGATAGGTATAGCGGTAAAGTAAGGTTTTGAATGCTGATAGTAAGGTCATGAACAAAGTCACGCCTGCTCGCACTGATAGTGCCTTCAGTTTGGCGGTTAAATCTTGGGATAATTTTAGAGGTTGGCTGGCACCTAAATAGGTATTATTTGCTAATCGTGGGCGATCGCTCGGTAATGGTAATAAGGATAAATTAGCGAGT
Source organism: Crinalium sp. (assembly GCA_049646245.1). Taxonomy (GTDB): domain Bacteria; phylum Cyanobacteriota; class Cyanobacteriia; order Cyanobacteriales; family PCC-9333; genus Crinalium. The sequence goes on from JBARVL010000186.1 coordinate 1,329, forward strand.
TTTTGCTGCCAATACTCTAAATGATGCTTACTCCATTCTTGCTGTAACCATTGGCGTTGCCACACTGTATAATCAGCATACTGAATAGTTAATTCAGGAAGTAGGGCAGGTTGACCTTCACAACCAGCTTTATAAAGAATTTGTAATTCTTTATAAAAAACATTATTGATAGAAACACCATCATAAACAATGTGGTGTACAGTCAAAACCAACCAATTTTTAGTGGGATTAAATTGGAACAAAGTTGCCCGCAGTAATAAATCTTGGCTTAAATCAAAAAGTTGGATAGTTTGCAACTTAGCCAAGCGAATAGCTTCTTGTTCTTGTTGTTGTGGTGGGAAGTTGTCTAAATCTATAACTGCTAATTTTATCTTTCTTGTCGGATGAATAATTTGTAGTGGTAATCCATCCTCCATCCTAAAATTAGTGCGCCAAATTTCATGACGTTTAATAATCTCATTGAGAGCTTGTTCTAATGCTGTCGCATTGATTACCTCTGGGAACCGCAACATTAGAGAATTGTTATAACAAGGCAGATCTGGTTGGTGTTGAGCAAATAGCCACATCTGTTGCTGTGAAATAGAAATCGGCAAGTGCTGCTCTCTAGACACAGGTAAGATTGGTGGAACTTGTTCACTATCTTCTTGGCTAGCTGTTGCTAAAAATTCCGCTAAACTCGCAACTGTAGGACATTCAAATAACTTCCTTAAAGGTAATTCCATTTGCAAGTTGTTGCGAATCAGGGAGATTATTTGAGCGCCAAGTAAGGAATGTCCACCTAATTCAAAGAAATTATCATAAATACCTACTCGTTCTAGTCGTAAAACTTCTGCCCAAATACCTGCTACTAATTCTTCAATTGGAGTGCGTGCCGCTACAAAATTTTCTGCTAATTCTGAGCCTGTTTGATCGGGTGCAGGTAAGGAGCGACGGTCTACTTTTCCGTTAGGAGTTAAGGGTAAGCGATCGAGCATCACAAAGATTGTCGGCACCATATATTCTGGTAATTTTTCTTTGATAAAACTACGCAGTTCATTTTTTTGTGCTTGGCGATCGCTAACAATATAAGCTACAAGTTGTTTCTGACCAGGAAAATCTTCTCTGACTATCACAACGGCTTCTCGCACTGCCGGATGTAAACTAACTACGGCTTCAATTTCTCCTAATTCAATGCGAAAACCACGAAGTTTTACTTGTTGGTCTATCCTACCAAAGTACTCAATATTTCCATCTGGTAAATAACAAGCTAAATCTCCTGTTTTATAAAGGCGATTATCTGAAATTTTTTGGAAATTCTTACCTTCTACCGCCTGCCCTCTGTCCTGTTTAAACGGATTCTCAATAAACTTCTCGGCTGTCAATTCGGGACGTTTAAAATAACCTTTCGCTAAACCATCACCACCAATATGTAATTCACCTGGAACTCCTACTGGCAAAGGTTGTAAATTTTTGTCTAATATATAGACTTGTGTATTCGCAATAGGACGACCAATAGCAACTATTTTATCTTCTGGCTTAACTTGATAAATTGTTGACCAAATTGTAGTTTCTGTCGGTCCATACAAGTTAAATAAACACTGACATTTATCTAAAAGTTGATTAGCCAGTTGTTTAGATAAAGCTTCCCCACCACAAAGAATTTTGAGTTGTTTATTACCTTGCCATCCTGCTAATAACAACATCTTCCAAGTTGCAGGAGTGGCTTGCATAATAGTAACACCATCAGCCAGTTTTTCTGCTAATTGAATGCCATCAGCAGCTACTTCACGACTAACTATTTCGACAGACGCGCCAACAGTTAAAGGCAAGAACATTTCTAAGCCAGCAATATCAAATGTAATTGTAGTAACTGAGAGCAACTTATCAGAATTAGCTAACTCAAGTTCCTGCTGCATAGCATTAATGAAATTAACCAAAGAATGGTGACAAATTTGTACACCCTTGGGCTTGCCTGTAGAACCCGAAGTATAGATGACATAAGCTAGGTTAGTGGTTAGAACCGCATTAACTAAATTGGAGCGACTGTTTTGAGCAATAGTTTTCTCAGCAGTATCTAAACAAATAACTTGGGAATTAGGAAGGGTGATTGGGGCTAATTCTGCTAATAACTTTTCTTGAGTTAGTAACACCTGCACCTGAGCATCTTCTAGCATGAATCCTAGACGCTCTTTAGGAAAACTGGGATCTAAGGGAACGTAAGCACCCCCTGCTTTGAGGATTCCTAATATTCCCACAAGCATTTCTAGAGAACGTTCAATGCAAATACCCACAAATACATCTGGTGCTACACCCAAAGTTTGTAAGTAATGTGCTAGTTGATTAGCTCGATGATTTAACTCTCGATATGTTAACTGCTGTTCTCCAAATACTACTGCTACAGCATCAGGCGTTCTCTCTACCTGAGTTTCAAATAACTGATGAATACAAATATTTTGAGGATAATCAACTTGGGTATTATTCCATTCCTGAAGTAACTGTTGCTCTTCAGATGCAGTAAGTAGTGGTAACTCTGCTAGTCTTTGGTGAGGATTAGCTACAACTGCCTCTAGCAGAGTTTGAAAATGACTTGCCATCCGAGCAATAGTAGTGGCATCAAATAAATCACTGTTGTATTCCCATGACCCAACTAAGCCTTGATTTGTTTGTTCTAAATACAGAACTAAATCAAACCTCGCTATGTTAGTTTCTACAACTAATGGTTCTAAAGTTAAGTCTCCTAGTGCTAAAGAAGGCATGGGTGTATTTTGGAGAACAAACATCACCTGAAATAACGGTGTGTAACTTAAATCTCTGACGGGTTGCAAGGCTTCTACTAACTGCTCAAATGGTAGGTCTTGATGAGCATACGCTCCTAATGCTACTTCTCGAATTTTACTTAATAATTCCTCAAAACTTAGATGGTCTTCTATGTTAGTCCGCAATGCTAACGTATTCACAAAAAAGCCGATTAATTCTTCTATTTGTGACCAATGGCGGTTAGCAATTGGTGAACCCACCACAATTTCTGGTTGCCCCGTGTAGCGATAAAGTAATGTTTTAAATGCAGCCAGATATGTCATAAATATACTTACTCCCTGGCGCTGACTTAGCAGTTTTACTGCTTCTGCTATCTGGGGGGGTAAGATAAATGATGTCGTTGCACCTCGGTAAGTTTGTATTTGGGGGCGGGGTCTGTCAGTTGGTAAATTTAAAACAGCAGGTGCGCCAGCTAATTGTTGTTTCCAATAAGCTAGTTGTTTTTCTAAAACTTCACTATTAAAATACTTTTGTTGCCAGTGAGCAAAATCAGCATATTGTATACTTAAGTCGGGTAGGTGCGGGGGTGTACCTGTTGCTAAGGCTTGGTAGATTGCACCTAGTTCTTTAATAAAAACTCCGATAGACCAACCATCAGAAACGATGTGGTGTATGACTACTAAGAGAATATAATCTTGTTCGCTTAGTTGGAAAAGTTGGCAGCGAATTAATCGGTCTTTTGCTAAATTAAATGGCTCACTAGCTGCTTGAGTTACTTGTTGTATTGCGGCGTTTTCCTGTTGCTCAACGGGGATTTGGCGTAGATCAATTATAGGTAAAGCTAGTATTTCATTTTCTGTGATTACTTGTACTGGTTGGTTGTCTACAAGTTGAAATGTAGTCCGTAAAGCTTCATGCCTTTGTACTATTTTACTGAGACTTTGTTCTAACGCAAGTATATTTAAATTCCCGGTAATTCGCAGTGCTTGGGGAATGTTATAAAAAGGATTATTAGGTATTAACTGATCTAGGAACCATAACCTTTTTTGAGCAAAAGAAAGGGGTAAGTTTTGGCTACGTGAAATTAATTCAATTGGTGGAATTTGCAAGCCTTGTTCTTGTCGGCGTAATTGCTCAATATTTGCTGCCAAACCAGCTACCGTAGGAGCATCAAATAAAGATTTTAAAGGCAATTCCACTTTAAATATTTCTCGTACCCGCGACATTACCTGAGTCGCTAATAAAGAATGTCCTCCCAGTTGGAAAAAGTTGTCGTAAATGCTAATTGTTTCTACAGCTAGAATTTCTGCCCACATTTCTCCTAAAACTTCTTCACAAGGGTTACGAGGGGCAACAAAATCTTCTGCTTCGGTTCTAGTTTGATCGGGTACTGGTAGTGCTTTGCGATCAACTTTTCCATTAGGGCTAATGGGTAGCTCCTCTAGCATCACCCAGCTTGCAGGAACCATATAATTCGGTAGTTTTTCTGCTAAAAAACTGCGAATTTGTGGGATTAAATTTTTGCTAATTTTTATTTTCTGTGGTTGATTAGCATAGTAATTCCAAGGCTGAACTGAAACATCGTCAGTAACTTGTAATATATGATTTCCTAGCCGATCACCATGTTTTAAAATTACGTCGTAGCAATAATTTTGACTAGGTTTAATATCAATTACATAAGGTAAATTATCGGTTAAATCCCAAAGTTGTTCTGGGTCTATTGCTGTATGCTGTTGGGATAGAAGTTGCGATCGCCATTCTCCAACTGTCTCAGGTTGACTTCCCTGATAGAGCCATTCTAATGTAGAGGCTTCATTTACTAACCGAGCATTTGGTATCCCTCGCAGTCCCAAAATTCCTGGCTGATTTTCCAGTAATAATTGACGTAATTTTGGTAAAGTTAATTGTTGTTCTTGCCAATCTAACCAGGAAATTTCTGTAGGTGCAGGATTTTCATCTCCAATATGCAAAGTTACATCGTAGCGAAATCTCGTTAACTCGTTGTGATAGCTACCATGCTTAACTTGAATAGATACATTACCGATTTTCGGGAGATGTTGCTTTAAAGCAGAAAAGAAAGCAGGATCAATTACCAGTTCTCCTTCTTGAGATAAACGCGATCGCACACGCGTAAATAACTGTTGACGAGTCAACGAATCTGACGCTTTATAAAGTTGTATAGAAGTATGGAAAGCTTCCAGTAGAGGCAAACTACGGACATCACCAATAAAAATCCGACCTCCTGGTTTAACTGCATTAACCGCACCTTCCATTACACCCAACATATACTCAATGTTAGGAAAATGCTGACTAACTGAATTAAGAATTACCGTATCAAAAGCATTTGACTCAATTCCCTCAAAGTTATCTGCTGTTCTGTGACTGAGTATTACCTGCGGTAATTTATCCTCTAAACCATCAAGCTTATATTGCAGTTCTTGGAGAACTTTTTGCGAGAAATCTGTAGCTACATATTTTTGACAATGAGGCGCAATCCGAAACATTAACATCCCAGTTCCGCAACCAAGTTCTAAGATACGTTGTGGTTGCAATGAAAGGATGCGTTCTACAGTATTGTTTACCCATTCCCGCATTTCTACTTCGGGTATGAGTACATCTGTATAGCTACTATTCCAACCGATAAAATTTAAAGTTGGATCTTGACTTGCAGCCTGCTCGTTATAAATTTCGTTATACAGTGTTTCTGCTTCTCTAACGTGTTCAGTATTCCAACTATTAACGTCCTCTGGCAATTCATAACCAGAATTAGAAACAATATAAGCAACTAAACGCTTCTGTCCTGGTATATTCTCTTGGTCTACAACTACTGCTTCTTGAACAGCAGGATGTTGACTTAGTACAGATTCAATTTCTCCTAATTCAATCCGAAAGCCACGAATTTTTACCTGTTGATCGACGCGCCCGATAAATTCAAAATTTCCATCGGCTAAACAGCGAACTATATCCCCTGTTTTATAAATCCGCTCTGAATTGAAGCCGAGGTTTTTCTCCCCTGCTTCCCGATGAAAGTTGCTAATAAACTTTTCGGCAGTCAGATCGGGACGATTGAAGTATCCTCTAGCTAAACCAATACCACCGATGTAAAGTTCTCCTGCTGTGCCAACGGGAACTATTTTTAGTTCGCTATCTAAGATATATGCTTGAGTATTACTAACAGGTTTACCAATAGGTAATTCTGTTAACTCATTTTCTAAAATTGATTTGCGTAAGTCGCACATCAATGCGCTCACCGTTGTTTCTGTGGGTCCATAAGTATTTACCAGCCTGACCTGTTCTCCTACATACTTATACCAAGTTTTTAAGCGTGTTAGTAAGGCTTTTTCTCCGCCAATAATTACTAAGCGTATTGATGATGGTAACGTTGATTTTTCTCGCTCTAATGCTGCTGTTAGTTCATGCCAATAAGCGGTTGGTAAATCTAATACCGTTATTTGCCATTCCTGGCATTTTTCCCAAAAAGTTTTGGCAGTTGCTAACATTGCATCTGTCCGCAATACCAGTGTTGCACCAACAGCTAGGCAGGGATAGATTTCTTCAACACTTATATCAAAACTAATAGAGGCAAATTGCAGAATTTTATCGTTTTGGTTTAACTGATATTCAACACTTACCGCCTCAGTATAATTCACTAAAGATTTGTGTTGAATCATCACTCCTTTTGGAGTACCTGTAGAGCCTGATGTATAAATAACATAAGCTAAGTTATCTTCTGTTGCTTGAGAAATAAGATTTTCTTGGCTGTATTGAGCAATATTTTCTCGATCGCTATCTAAACAGACGACTTTCGCTGTGTTGTTGGGTAAATACTCTAATAACTTTTCCTGCGTTAGTAACACAGAGACTTGTGCATCTGCCAACATAAAAGCTAAACGCTCTTGGGGATAAGCGGGATCTAATGGCACATAAGCCCCTCCAGCTTTGAGAATGCCTAAAAGCCCAACAATCATCTCCAAAGAGCGTTCTACACAAATCCCTACCAAAACTTCGGACTTTACGCCCAAAGTTTTGAGATAATTAGCTAATTGGTTAGCTTCTTGATTTAACTGTCGATAAGTTAGTTGGCGATCTTCAAAAACTACAGCTATAGCATCAGGCGATCGCTCCACTTGCGCTTCAAATAACTCGTGGATAGATTGATTTTGAACATACTCAACCTGAGTTTGCTTCCCCCCAGTTAATATTGGCGACTCATCTGCTGTCATCTCTGAGGAGATATTCATTTTTGGGGATAGATCATTCATGGGATTTCTAGATGTTGTGTCAATAAAAATTGTGTATCTGATAGATTTATTTAATTGAGCTATATATTAGCTATGATCTTGGTAATATTACTTATTACTCCTTGCTATGCTCCATTATTTTACCTATAATTAATTGAAATTCAGTTTTAATAAAAAATGGAAGATTTACGTAGTCACATTGGAAAAATTCAAAAAAGTTTGAGCATATCAGTCCAACAAAATAATGCAGATTTATTAAACGATTTAGTTACCAAATATTACAGTGAAAATGCGCTGCTTTTGCCATCAAGCCATGCCTGGGTACAGGGTATCGAGGCAATAAAATCTTATTGGGCGGATGCCTTAACGCCTGATTTCAAAGATTTGCAGTGCGAGACTTTAGATCTCAAAGTAGAGGATGATACAGCTTATGAAATTGGTAAGGCTACAAATATTTTTTTGGAAGAAGGTCAACTTATCACTGAAATAGGAACCTATTTGATTGTGTGGAAACGACATGACGGTGTATGGAAAGTTAATGTTGACATCTGGAACGACAGTATCCCGCCGTCTGGGCAGTAAGATGCTACACGGAGCGCCTTCTTGTGATAGCTAAATCAAGCTTGGTAGCAACAACGCATCATCTGATAGAACCTCTACTGGTCGATAATCCCGACCGACGATAAATTCTGGTCTGGGATTTTCTACAGGTACAGGAATATTTTCGACACTGTTGTAAGTAACTATGACAATCGACCGAGAGAAGGGTGATATATTATTGGGTGAAGCATGGGCAATATTACTATCAAAAAATACTACTGACCCAGCCGGAGCTTTAATGGCATACATCCCATATTTTAACGCTAATTCTTCTACTATTTCTTGAGGAAGAGAATATTTCAGATTAGCCGTAAAACTCAAAAGCCATTCCTGTTTCTTTTCCTCTGTTAAATTATTGTTATTGTTTATTTCCTGAAATTGTGGTGAATTGACATCAATCATGCCTTCTTTGTGAGAACCAGGAATGACAAATAATGCGCCATTAAACTCATTCATATCATCTAACAAAATCATAGCATTCATAATTCTGGGTGTCAGGAGTCCATCTTGTTTACGCCAAAAGATAAAATCTTGATGCCATTGCCAAACATCTCCACTAAAGGCTGCTTTGGCGTTGATCTTAAATTGATAAACATACGCTTGACTGCCTAAAAATTGCATAGCAGGTTGGACAAGTTTCGGATGACGAGTTAAACGTTTAAAAAGTTGGTTAGTGGTATGGGAACCATGTACAGATCTGACTATTTCACCTTCTTTTTCTAATACTCTTCTTGGGCTATCTTCCGCGAATAAACCAGGCAGTTCCCCCTTCATGCTTTCTACTTCCAATTTAGAAAAGCATTCCGGCACAACTAGGAAACCTTGTTCGTGATAACTATTAAATTGCTCTTGAGTTAATTGCATCACTATTAGCGCTCACTTTGATTATATGTATATGTAAGTTGTAATCAAGCACTCGTAGGGATTGAAGAAAGGGAACAGACGGTTGAAAATTTCCAGGCGTGGCGGGTTGATGCTTAAGTGCTTGTAATAATGACCCTGAATATGCTATTCAATCAATGAATAAGTTAGCTAGTAATATTTACTTAAGTAACTACCAGGAGTGGCGATCGCCATAACTCGTTACACTAACTAACAGCAGCAACACTATCTCATAGCCAAAACAGCTTGCTACTTTGGCTTATTAGTATTATTCCCACTACGATCCCAAATCTAACAGATATTAAAGAAATTATAAAATTAATAAAACTTACCAAAAATTTGGTGATATTTCCCTGAAAAAGTGCGGCGATATTGGCTATTTATTTGAGATTAAGTTTATTTGCGCTCCGTTTAATGAAAAAATTAATACATTAGTTTTAATTATAATCAACTCAAAAAAAACTTAAGTTTTCCACCAAATTCCCCAAATTAGGTATCTTTAAATAAATTGCGATCGCGCTATTTTTTGAGCTATAGCAGTTAGGCAGTTAAGCAACTTTTTATCCCGCACCCGCACATAGTGGGGAACCATACAAACAAAACCAGCCTGCGCGGGCTGATGCCTTAAGCGCCTTGGCGGTTGCTATACAAACAAAATATTCAAATATTATTGAGCGATAAAATTGATTGCAGGGCAGAAAAAAGAAATAGTAGAAGAAGTGATATTTATGTACTACTTTCCTAAAGAATTAATAGGGAATAGGAATAGTTGTTCTGCTTGTTTCCCGATTACTCCTGTTGAATAGGAATTGTGATGATAAACTCTGCGCCTTCACCTGGGGCGGAGATACATTCCAACTTGCCGCGATGTTTTTCTACGACGATTTGGTAGCTAATTGACAAACCTAAACCAGTACCAGATCCGACAGCTTTGGTAGTAAAGAAGGGATCGAAAATTTTAGAGCGTACTGATTCTGGCATTCCAGCACCATTATCAGCAATAGAAATAGCTACTTGATTATTACCTAACACCTCTGTACGAATGCGGATCGTACTAGGGTTTTGCTGAGTTTCAGTCAGTAAGCGTTTCTGATTATATTCCTCCAGAATATCAATAGCATTACTCAGGATATTCATAAATACCTGATTTAGCTGTCCCGCATAACATTGTACTTGCGGTAAATTGCCGTATTCTTTAATAATTTCAATAGCAGAGCTATCTGACTTAGCTTTCAAGCGATGTTGCAAAATTAGCAACGTACTATCAATACCGTCATGGATATCAACATACTTCATTTCCGCTTCGTCTAAACGTGAGAAGTTACGCAGCGACAAAACAATTTGACGAATACGCTCCGAACCTACCTGCATAGAAGAAAGTACTTTCGGGAGATCTTCACTTAAAAATTCTAAATCAATAGCTTCTATCTCCTCTTCAATTTCCGGTTTAGGGTTAGGATAATGCTCTTGGTAAAGACTAACTAAATTAAGCAAGTCTTCAATATATTCACCTGCATGTAATAAATTTCCGTGAATAAAATTAACAGGATTATTAATTTCGTGAGCAACACCAGCAACTAACTGTCCCAAACTCGACATTTTTTCACTTTGAATCAATTGAGTTTGCGTTTGTTGCAATTCTTGTAATGTTTGTTGCAAATGCAGATTTTTTTCTTGGATTTCTTGAGTTCTTGTTTCTACCTTTTGTTCCAGAGTCCGACTGTAATCCTCTAAACTAGCATTTGCTTGTTTTAGTTCTGCGGTAGCAGCTTCTAAATTTGCATACAAAATAGCATTTTTTAGGGAAATAGCCGCTTGGGTAGAAAGAATTCTTAGAACTTCTAATCTTTCCGGGGTAAATGCTCCCGTAGTTAAATTATTTTCTAAATATAAAATCCCTACCAGTAAGCCCTGGTTGAGAATAGGCACACACAACAGTGATTTAGGTTTAGCTTTAGCAATATAAGGGTCTGTAATAAACTTGCCTTCTTTACTAGCATTTTTTAAAACCACATTTTCGTGAGTTCTCACTACATAATTTATTAACGAAACTGGTAAGTTATCGTTGCTTTCAATTGGTTGTGATACCGAGAAAATTACTTCATTTTGTTCAACAGAACATACTGCCTCAAGGAATAGCTGACCTTTTTTATCTAAAATAAGATAGCTAGCTTGAGCGCCCGCATTTTCCATCACAATCTTCATTAATTTATCAATCAAACTACTGAAAACGATTTCTCCACTCAGTGCTTGTGATGCTTTCATAACTGTAGTTAAATCAAAGGCGATTGAACCTACAGAGGTGGTTAATGAAGTTGTTTTATCTATATCGAACTGAGATTTTTCGCGAGTCAATATCCTCGCAAATGTTTGAGGATACCTGAACTCTAAATCTTTGACTTTGGCGGCAGCACCCCAGTGGATATAAGCATAATAAGCATCGGTAAGATATGTAGTCGCAACTTTTTCTTTACCCCGCGAGAAGTAAAACTCTGCTGCTAATTCATTGGCTAAAGCTTCTTCCTGAATATATTGCTGTTCCTTAGCAGCTTTCACGGCGCGATCGTAATATTCCATTGCTTCGCCAACATTACCAAATACCCGCGCTCTTTCAGCTTTAATTAAATCATATTTATGCTGATAATTCATTGGGGCTTTCTCTGCCCAAAGTTGCATAGCTTCCTGGTTTTTCTCCACTTGCCGCATATACTGCTGTTGCAAGGTGCTATCCACATGAGGATATGCAGCTAAAAGCGCTAATGAATAGTAGAAGTTATGCTCAGTAAAGTGAATAAATCCAGCTATGGCAGCAGTATATTTTTCAGCTAACATAGCATTCTCTACAGCTTGCTGATAATCTTTAAAGAAATAACCTAAAATTGATTTACCAAAATATACTAGGAAATTCAAAATTAAATGATTATTTTCTAGAAATATTGGCAGCATTTCTACTTCATTAAAACTACTGCCAACTAAGACTAAAGTATTTTCGGATTTTCCTTGAAAATTTAAAACAATTTGTCTAAATATTTGTGCGTAGTATAACTGAATTTCTTGTTGTAGCTTCAGCATCATATCAATATATTTGGACTGCTGCTGACGCACAAAATCTAAAGGTTCACCTACATAAAATATGTAAGCACTATAAGTTGTGGCATTATAACAAGCATATTCTATATCCCCAGTTTCTAAGCCAATTTGAATTGACTCACGCATTGGTTCAATTGTTTCTTTAGCATGAGCTTTCCAATGAATTACAAATCCATTTACCAGATTACCAATTTTGGATTTTAGCTCTCTAATATTAAACTGATCCAAGAGCTTCAACGCTAATTTACCAAAGCGGTATCCAGAGTCTATATCTCCTAAAAAGCCGCACAACATTACCCCATAAAGGGCATAAGCATAAACGGCGATCTCTGAATTGCCATATTTAATACAAAGGTTGAGCATTGAATAAGCGATCGGTACTAATAAGGAAGGATTACCAGCGATCGCCGCAGAAGCAAGCGTCATCAAGATCCGCATAGTTGCTAACTTATACGGATCAACCATCTCTGGTAACTCAGCGAAATCTTCAATTATTAGTTCTGGTGGCGGTGGTGATGGCGATAAAGGTTCACCTAACATTTCTAAAACTTGTAGGGATATATCTATCGCCGCCAACATTTGATTTTGAGCTATATGGAAAAGAATTTTATTCTCATAAACCTTAATTTTTTCTAAAAGCGTTTTTGCATTATTCAAAACTACTTCCGAAAGTTTTTCTGCTTGCTCAAAATCAATATTAAGATACTCAACTTCTACACTTTCTATATAAAGACCTAACGTCAGTTGATATTCTTGCTCCCAACTTTTCTCAGGTAACAGTTCTAATCCGACATTTAAATATTTCCGTGCCGCTTCATAAGCATTAGCTAATTTCGCTTTTCCCCCAGCAATTAAATTTAATTCTGCTAGCTGATACTTTTCTTCATCGCTCTTAATTAAATCAGTGCCAAAATTCAACTGATTTACTAAAGCAAAAATATTCTCTTTTCGTTCTTCTAAGCTTGTTTTCTCTAATAAAAGCTTACCAATTCTTAGGTGAGTTTCCTTTTTATTCTCTTCAGGAATCAAAGAATAAGCTGCTTGCTGTACTCGGTCATGTAAGAACTTATAAGCAACTTTTAAATCATGTAATGTTAAAGCGCCTGACTTGTTACCATCAAAAACCAACGGAACTTTATAAGCTTCGCTGAGAGGCAGAATTAAACCTGCTTGTAGTGCTGACCATAAATCTTCTGCCGTTTCTGCCTGATTTTTTTGATTAATAATTGATAAAACTTCTAAATTAAACCGATTACCCACACAAGCCGCTAACTTTAACACTTTTTGTGTCGATTCTGGTAATTTTTGAATATTCCTTGCTATTAACGCCACAACATTTAAGTCAGTGATTCCAATAGCTTGAATTTCCTCAAAATTCCATTCCCAAGCACCACTCTTAAAGTCAAATTTCAGCAATTTTTCTTGGTAGAGGGTTTCTAGTAGTTGCGTTAAGAAAAATGGATTTCCTTGAGTTTTATTAAAAGCTAACTCTGCTAATGATTTAGATGCTTGGATTTCATCATGCAAAGTCTCAGCAACTAATTGACTAACATGAAATCTATCTAAAGGTTCTAGAATTATATTATTAATTTTTGCGTTAGCTTTGGCAATTTCTTCTAATGTGATGATTAAAGGATGAGTGGAACTAACTTCATTATCTCGGTAAGCACCCATAAACAGCAAGTATTCGCTATCAGGATCAGTCATTACCAGTTGAATTAACTTGAGCGACGCTGAATCTGCCCATTGTAAATCATCTAGAAATAAAACTAGCGGGTGGTTTTGGTTAGTAAAAACATGAATAAATTCTTTAAAAATGCGATTAAAGCGATTTTGTGATTCACTTGCTCCTAATTGTGGGACTTCTGGTTGTTTACCAATAATTAGTTGAACTTCGGGAATAACTTCAATAATTACTTGACCATTTTCACCTAAAGCCTTAAGCAGTTTTTCTTTCCATGCTACAATTTTTTCGGCATTTTCTGTTAGTAGCTGTCTGATTAAATCTTGGAAAGCTTGGATGACTGAGGCATAAGGAATATTTCGTTTAAATTGGTCAAATTTCCCAGAGATAAAATAACCACGTTGCCGAACAATCGGTTTATGCACTTCATTAACTAAAGAAGATTTTCCGATGCCTGAATAACCACTAACCAGCATCATTTCTGTAGTACCTTGACTGACTCGCTCAAACGCATCCATCAAGGTAGCTACTTCCGCTTCCCTACCATAAAGTTTTTGCGGAATAATGAATTGAGCAAATAAGTCTTTTTGCCCTGGAATAAAGCTAGTAATATTTCCCGTAGTTTCTAATTGATTTAAGCAATTTTCTAAGTCTGCTTTTATTCCCAAAGCACTTTGATATCTTTCTTCAGCAGTTTTCTCTAACAATTTCATCACCAGATCAGAAATTGCTTGCGGAATGTCTGGATTTACTTGATGGGGCGGAATTGGTTGTTTAGCAATATGTGCATGAACTAATTCTAATGGTTCTAAAGAGATAAAAGGTAAAGTCCCTGTCAAAAGTTCATAGAAGGTTACACCTAATGAATAAAAGTCGGTGCGATAGTCAATTAATCTGTTCATCCGACCTGTTTGTTCTGGGGACATATACGCCAGTGTCCCTTCAAAACTATTGGAGTTGCCGAATGTGGAATTTTCTCTGGATAAGCGCGATGCAATACTAAAGTCTGTGATTTTAACTTGTTTAGTTGCTGGATTAATAATTATATTCTGTGGTTTAATATCTTTATGAATGATGTGATTTTCATGCAACGCTGATAGCGCATCGGTAATCTGAAGGGCAATCTGTAAGAATTCTTTTAATTCAAGTTGAAAATTATCAATATATTTTTTAAGATCTTGTCCGCCTAGGTCTTCCATTACTAAGACAAGACCATTTTGATAATTTTCTAATTTATATGATTTAATAATTCCTGCTAAATTCAAATTTCTAGAAATCTCATACTCGTGCCTTAATTGAGTAATTTCTTCTAAGGTAGGATATTTAGCCTTAAGAATTTTAAGAATAACTGTATTTTCTTCAAGGTCGGGCTGGGCGCGGTAAACACCAGTTTCTAAACCGTCGTAAATTTTTTCTATAACTTTGTAACCGGAGATAGAAATCATAATTTTTCCTTAATAATTAGCCGCTAAGTCTACAATTTCTTTTAAAGCTACTGTCTTGATTAGCTAGCTATAAGCTGCCTTTAAGAAAACTCTTAACTACGGTAGTAGTAGCCTAATTTATATTGCACCCCATCCGATGGTAACTCTAATAAGTATGAGAGCTATTTTAGTATGCCCAACACCAGAGCTAAAATTTCTATCTGCTGGATAAGTTATACTTCCGCCCTAGAAGTAGGATAACAAGTATATTAGAACTAACTGATTTAAGTATAAATACTTAAAAAAGTCTGGTGATTAAGTAAATATTGAGGATGAGCATGAAAACGATCGCAGCTGTTCATGCTAAATTAACTTAATAATTTTTTACAAATAGCTCTAATTTTCAATGGCGTTGGATCAACTACCTCAATATGTAAAATCGGCAATGCGATCGCACTATACCAAGTGTATCAATATGCAAATCGCGATG
>JBARVL010000187.1:0-14932 GCA_049646245.1 Crinalium sp.
TACTAAATTTGTCTGTTAATAATTGAGCATTTGTACTGCCAACATGACGAATACCTAAGCCATATAATACTCTTGACCAAGGTTGGGTTTTAGAATGTGCGATCGCATCCACTAATTTCTGTGCTAACTTAGTACCCATCCTGTCTAAAGCACCAAGCTTTTCCACAGTTAAATCATACAAATCTGCAACTGAATGCACCACACCTTTATCTAATAACTGATGCACCAGTTTTTCACCCATTCCATTAATATCTAAAGCATCCCGACTTACCCAATGTTCCAACGCACCTTTTAAAATAGCGGGACAAGAAACATTTACACATCGAGTTACCGCCTCATTTACAGGTTTAATTACAGGTTGACTGCATACGGGACAATGGGAAGGAATATAAAAAGGTTGTGTTCCGTCTGGGCGCAATTCTGGTAAAACGCGCACCACTTCGGGAATAATTTCCCCTGCTTTTCGCACAATTACAGTATCCCCAATACGGATATCTAATTGAGCAATGCGATCGCTATTATGTAAAGTAGCTCTTTGTACAGTCGTCCCTGCTAACTCTACTGGGTGTAAATGTGCAAGCGGAGTCAACGCCCCAGTACGTCCCACATTTACAATAATATTTTCTACCCGCGTTGGTGCTTCTTCCGCAGGATATTTTAACGCTACCGCCCAACGGGGAAACTTTTGCGTAAATCCTAATTGTTCTTGTAACTTAAAAGAATTAATCTTTACCACTACCCCATCAGTCATGTATGGTAAATTTAATCTCCCAGTATTCCACTCATCATAATAAGCTTGCACATCCTCTAAAGATTTACACAGTACACGGTTAGGATTTACCCGAAAACCCATTTTCTGCAATAATTCCAACGCTTCCCACTGCGTCTGTGCAACCTCAACATCATCTTTACCAGGAATTTGTAAAGTATAAGCAAAGAAATCTAACCGCCGTTTTGCTACAACCTTAGAATCTAATTGTCGCAGAGTTCCTGCTGCGGCATTACGAGGGTTAGCAAATTGCGTTTCTCCCGCTTGCTGTCTTTCTTGATTAATTTGTTCAAATACATCTAACGCTAAAAACGCCTCTCCCCTTACTTCGACTAATTTTGGTGGCGTTTCTAAATTCAGGCGTAAAGGAATACTACGAATTGTCCGCACATTTTGGGTGATATCTTCCCCAGAAATACCATCACCCCGCGTCGTACCTCTAACTAAAATACCATTCTCGTAGGTGAGTGCGATCGCATTCCCATCAATTTTTAACTCACATATATATAGTGGCGCATCCGGTGAAACTTCCCCACCTCCCGAAACTCGCTGCCAACGTTCCTGCCATTTGGTAAACTCAGCAATATTAAAGGCATTTTCTAAACTATACAAAGGAATATTATGCCGCACCGAGTTAAACCCAGAAGCAGGTTTTTCTCCCACCCGTTGCGTCGGACTATCTGGCGTAATTAATTCTGGATACTGATTTTCTAAATCTTGTAATTCCCGATACAGCCTATCATAAACGGCATCCTCCATAGTTGGAGCATCCAGAACATAATAAGCATAACTAGCTGCTTGGATATTTTTCCTGAGTTGTTCAACTCGCTGTTTAACTTCAGATGTTACGGATGCCACAGAGATTACTCCTTAAGTTTATTATGTGCGATCGCCCCCATCCCTCCAATAGTCGCTCAATTTTGTTATATCAAAATCCTTCTCACCCTACCTTAAATTCGGGAATGGGGTTGGGGGGGTGGGGTTTCACAACTTAATTTTATTAAATTTTATTTATATAAAAAAAGATAGCTTAAGTACCCTTACTGAGGCATCATTTGTATCAGTTAATACAAAATCCAGCTAATTAAGTATTTTTACAAAAAACTTTACAAAAATATTAATTAAAAATTAAAAATTTACTCAGGGTCAGTAAAAACACAGGTATACAATATCTAGCAATTATTCGGTAGCAATTAACAGTTAATTAATTTATAAATAAAAAGAAGCTAATAATCCTTCTACCTTGATTTTCAACTTTAATAGTAAACTGGGTAAAGAATCAATAGTCAAAAAAGCCTCAATCCTCAAAGCCATACCTTCGCCATCTATGTTAACTTCTAGCAACAAAATCAAGCATTCGCTTTTAACGCTAACAGCAGTATTAATTTCTACTATCAGCCCTTGTAATTCAGCTAATTCTGCTACTTTTGGGCAAAAAGAAGTAGAACAGAATAATTTTATCGCTTTAGCTATGCCTCTTAGCGTTGCTCGTTACCAACTGCTAATTTTAGAGCAGATGTCTAATCAACAAGCTTGCTGGATTGAAAATGCTAATAGCCCCACCCAAGTAGAACCTTTACTATTAAACTTTGACTTTACTGGCATTTGTGGACGTAGTACAGATAGTAATGGTTACTCTATCCGCAAATCAGGTGAAGATCTAGGTTTGCAGTATAACATTGATATTGTTAAAGAAGGTGATGAACTGCTGTTATTAGCAACTCCAGTGCAAAATCCTGATGCAACGCCTATGCTTATCGGTAGGACTAATGGTATCACTGATGGCTTTGTCAAAATTAACTTAGAACCTGGTTGGCGCTTCACCAAAAGAACCTACAAAGATAAAACACTAGGACACATCTATCTGACTAACGACAATTAACAAACCAGCTAATTAGTTAGGTAAAAATCAACCTCAAATCAAGGCTGGTCACTGGTGGTCACTGGTCACTGGTCACTGGTCACTGGTCACTGACTTGACAGTTACTTATATAACAAACAATAATAGTAGATCGTCTGTCTACTCCTACTCGGATCAGGTTAAGACATTCCAAATGTTGAAAAAAGACTGGAGCATCAAGACTGAAAGCTAAACCCTTTCCGACTTCACACTTCAAGCCTTCTTTTCAGCTACCTGTACGGCAACCTCAAGGACTATCGAATGAGTTACGCAATTATTGAAACTGGCGGCAAACAACTGTGGGTCGAACCGGGTCGCTTTTATGATATCGAACTGCTGCCTGTAGAACCAGATACGAAAGTTTCCATTGACAAAGTATTTTTTGTTAAACACGACGACAACGTACATATAGGTCAACCGCTAGTAGAAGGCGCTACGGTTGAAGGTACAGTATTGCGTCACTTCAGGGGTCGTAAAGTCATCGTTTACAAGATGCAACCCAAGAAGAAAACGCGCAAGAAACGGGGACACCGCCAAGAAATTACCCGTTTGATGATTAACTCCATTAGTCTCAATGGTGCAGTAATTGCCTCCCATGAAGAACAGGATGCACCAGAGGCAACTGCTCAAACTGAGACAGAATAGAAATAGTAAGAAAAAATAGAGGGAACTATGGCTCATAAGAAAGGTACAGGTAGTACTCGTAACGGTCGTGATTCTAATGCCCAGAGACTAGGCGTTAAACGCTATGGTGGTCAAGTCGTTAGAGCAGGCAATATTTTAGTGCGTCAACGTGGCACTACATTTCACCCTGGGAAGAACGTTGGTTTAGGCAAAGACTATACTATATTTGCTTTAATTGATGGCGTTGTGACTTTTGAAAAAAAAGCTAACAAGCGCAAACAAATTAGCGTTTACCCAGTTGTTGTCCCTGCGGAAACTGAAACACCAGCAGAACCTGTAGCCTCATAGGAATTTTAATCATCTCAAAGATGGCTATCAGGGGCAGGGAATACCATACCTTGCCCCTAAAATTTATCTATAGCGGTTCCTCTGTCAGCTTTTTTTAAAGCCAATGCTTACAAGGGTTTCAAAATAAAAAATGCCCTAACTTCCCTGGCGGCTGCTATAAATATAAGATGTTAATTTTCAACTCCCTCTGCTCCTCTGCCCCTCTGCCCCTCTGCCCCTCTGCCCCTCTGCCCCCTTTAAACCCTATGGCTGTATTTTTAGGCTGGAAATACAAGTAAGCTAGATCTGATCAAAAATAACAATCATCTTTTTAATCGTCCGAAAGACTAAAATAGGTGGTTGGCGTATAGAGGCTTTAGAACATGGGGAGTGAGATCAAAAAATATAACTTTTTTTCATATAAAAAACCTCTAATAAAAAAGCAATACATATTAGGTAAGCTGGAAAAACTTAAATGTGTAGTATTTTTTAGTGGACTTGCGAGTTTTTCTAGCGCCCTGGGTATGATGTCAGCATTGTTACTTGCTGCTGCTCCCCTACAAAAAAATCAGTCTTCCTCCCTATATGGTGGCTCTAATTCGCCAATTACATTTCAAGAACCAATTAACGTATTGGTTTTAGGTATTGATAATTCAGGGCATCCCCACTCTAAGAACTTTACCCCATCAGAAGCAATATCTGGCAATAGTGATACTATCTTGCTATTGCGTATAATTCCAGCTACGCACCAAATTAATGTTTTATCCATTCCACGAGATACCAGAGTAGAACTACCTGGAAAAAGTACTAACAAAATTAATGATGCTAATGCTAAGGGAGGAATTGATTTAGCGCAAAAAGCCGTTAGTCAATTGTTATCAGATATTCCTATTCACCGCTACGTTAGAGTTGATACCCAAGGTTTTATTAGTTTTGCCGATGCTTTAGGCGGAGTGGAAATTAATATTCCCAAACCGATGCGTTATGTAGACCAAACACAAAAGCTTGATATTAACTTTGCTGCGGGAGTTCAAACACTAAATGGCAAACATTTACAGGAGTATGTGCGCTTTCGCCATGACGATTTAGGAGATATTGGCAGAGTACAGAGGCAAGAAGTAGTTTTAAAATCACTTTTGGAAAAATTTGTTCAGCCAACAACTTGGGGAAAGTTACCCAAGCTGCTACAGGTTATTCAAGAGAATGTTGATACTGACATATCTCTGGGTGAAATGTTAGGCATTGCTCAGTTTTTAACCCATATTGATAAGCAACATATTAATGTACTCATGTTACCTGGTCGGTTTAGCCGACCTAATGAATATACTCTCAGCTATTGGATTGCAGATACGGAGAATATTGATTCTATTTTAGCAAATTATTTTGATATTCGTAGCCGCAAAGTTGATGCGATCGCAGATTCTCCTACCAATAAAAACATCAAGATAACACTTGCCAATACTATAGATAGAAAGGAGCATACAAAGCAAGCTTTAACGCTACTGGAAAATCAAGGATTCAAGAATTATTTTATCACAAAATTTGGGATTGATGCTGCAAATCGACCTATTTCAAAAACTCTGATTATTGCTCAAAAAGGTAATTTAAAAGCTGCCAATGCGGTTAAAAATGCAATCGGGATTGGAGAAGTTCAAGTAACATCAACAGGAGATATTGACTCTGATATTACAGTGATTTTGGGGAGCGATTTTGCTGATTTAAAAAATAATAATGGGAAGAAGTTGCCAGGAGTTTAATTTCCAAATATTTGAAGTTAATGTCATAGATAATTGGTCATTGTTAATTGACAGAACTTACGCAAATTATGAAAATAAACACCATCTGTAGGGGCAATCCCCCTGTGGTTGCCCCTGTATTTAGTGTATCTGCGTAAGTCCTGTTGAACAGCTTACCTTTTTCTAAAATTCTCCGTATATTCGGAGAGGGAAAAATTAACAAATAGCTCAATTTTTAGTTAAAGTCCTTGATTGCTTGCGACTGCAATACACTACTAAAAGAGTAAAAAGAGCTATTCCTACAATGTATTTGAATATCTCAGGAATTAGAGGACTAGGTGATAAAAAACCTTCGATTGTACCAGCGATAACTAACATTGGTACAATTCCAAATGCTAATTGAGATGCTTGTGTTCCATATAATTTTAGAGCGTCTGCACGGCGATATTGACCAGGAAATAAAATAGCTTTAGCCAGTAGTAAACCAGCGCCACCTGCTAAAAAAATTGCTGGTAATTCTAGGGAACCGTGAGGAAATACAAACGCCCAAAATGGATAAGCGAGATGATTTTGACCAACTAAGGTAGCGATCGCACCAATACTTAGCCCGTTGTATACTAATAAAAATATGGTATAGGCTCCAGCCGTAATGCCACCTGCGATCGCACCAAAGGCTACAGATAAATTATTAACCATAATGCTACTGGATGCTAGAGGTTCAATGCCAACAATTGACCCCATCCACAATTTATGATCATCTCTCACCATCACAATTAATTCTTTTGGTACAACCAGTGACAAAAAAACTGGATCTCGCCACGCATACCACCAAGCTGCGATCGCACCTAATAAAAATAGTATCGTAGCCACCGCAATATAACTAAATGTCTCTTGCACTATTGCAGGAAACCCCCAGCGATAAAACTCTACCATCGCTTCCCATTCCTGACGGCGTGAACCTTGGTAAATTTGGTTATAGGCGCGAGATGTCAAGATTTGTAAATCTTGGATTAAAGTATTACCTACTTTCTGAGTGCGCCCACGCGCCAAATCTGCCGATACAGAGCGATACAAACTAGCTAATTCCTTAATCTCTACCGCACTCAGAGACTTTAAGCCTTTTTTTTCAACTTGTTTTAATAAAGCATCAATGCGCTTCCAGTTAGGTTCCCGCCGCGCTATCCAACGTTGAATATTCATAAAATTTTTAGAGTTATCTGCCAAACATAACTTAAGATATCTTCAACCATATTGCTCTTAATATATAGGCTAGTTTTAGGTATGTATGATCAAAATCCTCAAAACCCAATCAGACCACTAAGTATTGGTAATGTTGTGAGTACAGCTATTGCCCTGTACCGCTCTCATCTGAAAACTTATTTTCAGTTAGCTTTATTAGCTTCTGTATGGTTTATAGTTCCCATTTACGGTTGGGCAAAATACTTTGCTCTGTCTGGGCTAATTTCACGTTTAGCATTTAAAGAATTAATTAATCAACCTGAAAGTGTTAGTGATGCCCGAAATAGTCTTAAACCTCGCCTCTGGTCATTTCTCAGAGTTGCTTTGGAAGTTAGTATTTCATTATTTTTGATTTATTTAGGGTTATTATTAGTCGCCTCTTTAGCAGTTTTAATGATGGGCGGAATATTAGGATTAATGTTTGGAGCATTATTGTATAATCCAGTTTTGACCGGAATTTTGGTGAGCATTTTCACTATTGCTGCCATTATTGGCTTTATTTTTGCGATGACTTGGTTTATTTCTAGGTGGATAATAGCTGAAGTGCCTTTAGCAGTTGAAAAAAAAATAAATGGTAAACAAAGCGTCCAAAGAAGCTGGGATTTAACGAAATCATCTGTGATTCGCATCCAAGGTGTAGTGATGATTGCTTTTTTAGTAACGCTGCCAATGGTTATTTTGACTGGCTATGCACCTTCAATATTTCTAGTCACTATTGAAGCAGGTTCGCCACTATACTGGCTCGTTTATTTGATTTCTATCGGGTTAAGTTTGGTAGGAGGAGCTTTTTTAATGCCTTTTTGGCAAACTACCAAAGCTGTCTTATACTACGATCTTCGCAGTCGCCGTGAGGGGTTAGATTTACAGTTGCGCGATCGCACTATTTAACAATTAACAATTAACAATTATCAGTTCATAACTGGAAATAATGGATTTTTTTAATAGAGTTACCGTTCAAACTCCAGAAAGTGTAGAACTTGAATTCACCTTAGCAGGTATTGGTAATCGTGCTTATGCCTTGCTAATTGACTATATTGTTTTAAGCTTAACTATAATCCTATTCTGGATTGCTTGGGCAATATTTGCTGTTGGGTTAATTGATGTATTAACAACACAATTTGGCGATAGTAGTAGTGTGAGATTGTGGTTAATAGCGATCGCTATCCTGCTCAACTTCTTTATTTACAGTGGCTACTTTGTATTTTTTGAGGTACTGTGGCAAGGACAAACACCTGGAAAACGCTATGCCAAAATTCGGGTAATTAGAGATGATGGTCGTAGAGTTGGTATTCAACAAGCTACGCTGAGAACACTGCTAAGACTAATTGATGATACCCTATTTATAGGTGCTTTTTTAATTATGTTGGGGAAACAGGAAAAGCGTTTAGGAGATTGGGCAGCAGGAACTCTTGTTATCCAAGAAGAATATCTAGTCGCCGCTACTAACTTCCCAATTTCTGATCAAGCACAACAGTTAGCAACTCAGTTACCAGAAATAGCCAACTTATCCCAGTTGTTACCTGATGACTTTGCTGCCATTCGTGAGTTTTTGCAGCGTCGCCAGGGCATGACTTCTCAAGCTAAAGCTGATTTGAGTTTGCAACTAGCTCGTCAAATTAAAACGATTATTTCTTTAGAAAAGTTACCCACAGCTTTAACGGCAGAAATATTTTTAGAAGCTGTATACCTGGCTTATCAATTAACAATTAGCGATTAGCGATTAGCGATTAGCAATCACCAATCACCAATCACCAATCACCGATGACTGCTAATTTTTAGCCACCAAAACCTGGAATTAAACCACTGCTGAGGCGCTTAACTGCTTTCCCAGCAACATCTGAGTAACGCAATTCTCCGCACTGGATCTTAGCCATAGTGTTAGTGGCGCGGGGCATTTTGACACCAACTTTGTAACCAATTTTGGGAAACTGGTAGAATGCCCCAGCTATCCGTTGCGCCCATTTCATATCAGCGCCCCATTCATTGTTCATCACTTCAGTATATTTTTCTAGGGCATTGCGATCGCCACTTAAAGCCTGATGAATTGCATCAGATGCCTTTAAACCACTAAACATCGAAGGGCGAATGCCTTCTGCGGTAAACGGATCAACCACACAAGCAGCTTCGCCAGCTAAAACCGCGTTTTGTGTATGCAGTTTTTGTTCACCATCCCACAAACACAGAGGATGCCCATACTGCTTATTGGTATTAATATCAACACCAAACATCTTGTTGCTGTATTCAGTGAGAATTTTTTTAAAATCTTGCCCTTCATTGCCTCTAAATGTCCCAATACCGATAGAATAGCCATCTGCTTTGGGAAAGTTCCAGATATAGCCATTTTTCACCATGCCAAACTCAAAGTGAACAACTGGGCTAATACCTGCTGGCGATGGTGTTTCTACCTCTAATGCTGCACTTAGCCTGCGTTTGCGTTCCTTAAAGCCTAGCAACTTTGCCATTGGTCCCTTAGCGCCATCTGCGGCAATTAAATAGCGACCTGCGATCGCACCATTAGCTGTATTTACCTGCCAATGGTCACTTTTGAACTCAATACCTGTGACTTCTGTACTGTCGCGCAGTTCAGCGCCCTGCTTTTGTGCTTGTTGGATAATAAAGTGGTCAAAAATATCCCGCCGTACCATCCAAATCGGTTCTTTGGTTTCCAGTTTTACTTGTACTGGATCTTCCATATTCCATGTGTAGCGAATTACATCTGCTTTCACCGAAATAGCAGGGCTAAAGTCAAAATCAAACCACTCAGCAACAAGAGGAGATACCCCACCACCACAAGGTTTATATCGAGGTAAAGCTTCTTTTTCTATAACTACAACAGAATGCCCCTGCTTCGCCAAATGATACGCAGCAGTTCCGCCTGCTGGTCCAGCACCAACAATAATGCAATCAAACATCACGCTTAAAAGTTCTAGTTTATCAAGGTAAGACTATCAGGCAATAGCAATAAAGCGCAAACGCCGATTAGGTTGACTTAGAGCTATGTCTATATAAATTACGCCTTCCCAGGACAGCATCAGGATTTACCGCGCGATCGCAGGAGAGAGACGTTAAGAGAAAAAGTTGATCAGCTAAGACGCATTTAAATTTAATAAGCTAACGCGCAAATAAACTTGTACATTTTTAATAAAGAAGAAAACTTACTCTACACTTTTCCCCTCTCTCCTCCCTCCTCTCTCCTCTCTCCCTAAAACATAAAATCAAATAGTTTTTGATCCGCAAAGTTAAAAACATTACTCACACTAAAAAGCGATGCCGTTGTGTACATC
Organism: Crinalium sp.; assembly: GCA_049646245.1. Taxonomy (GTDB): domain Bacteria; phylum Cyanobacteriota; class Cyanobacteriia; order Cyanobacteriales; family PCC-9333; genus Crinalium. The sequence goes on from JBARVL010000187.1 coordinate 9,880, forward strand.
GCTTTCTATTTTTTCGGGAAAGACACACCCATAAATTTTTTCTGATTTAAGCGCAGAATAAATCTTGGCGCTGATAATTAAACATAATTCTTTAAAACAACAGCAACATATAAACTAGACTCGCTAAGGAATTTTCACTAATTTGCTGATCAGACGCAGAGTTGCACCAACTTAAACAGTTGATTTGCATGGCTCCCTATCTACTAGCTTAGAAAATATCAGCCTTCTTGTCGATGCTGCTGTTGTTGTTTAATGAGACAGATGTTATGTTAAACAGCGTTTTTTACCTCTTAACTAAACATTGATCGTCGCTGTAGTAATCTGTCAGAGAAGCTTGTTAGCTTCAATTTCTAATTTAGCACTCTCGTTTAAAAATCCCCGAAACTGCAAATAAAGTTCACAATCAAAGAGCAAGTGTTCTTAATATTTTGAAATAAATTAAGTAGCGATCCCCGAAAATGCCTGATTTAGCTTGCTCTTATAAAAACTTAGTTTAATTTTCCTTTATAAAACTACAAATATTAATTCTGAAACTTTAACTAATCCTGGTAATTATACTCACCATCGCTGCAATAAATAAGAAGTTGAATTTTATTGTTTTAGGAAAGGGTGTATCAAGAGATTGGATAGATGACTACTAAATCCTTACCTACAACCTTTCCCATAGCCTTAGTGCATAAAGTGGCGAATACCAGTAAATACCATCACTAAACCAAGTTCATTAGCAGCCTTAATTGAATCTGGGTCGCGCAAACTACCTCCAGGCTGAACAATAGCAGCAATGCCAGCCGCCGCCGCAGTGCGTACAGAATCATCAAATGGGAAAAAACCATCACTGGCAAGAATAGCGCCCTTAGCTTCCTCAGAAGCCTGTTCTAAGGCGATTTTAACTGAGCCGACGCGATTCATTTGACCAGCACCAACACCTAATGTAGTGCGATCGCCACTCACGACAATAGCATTCGATTTAACGTGCTTACAAACCTTCCAAGCAAACGCTAATTCCCCTAACTGATCTGCTGTGGGTTGCTTCTCACTCACCACCTGCCATTGGTTAGGATCTTCGACTACATCATCTGAAGCTTGAACGAGAAAACCACCTGCGATCGCCTTAACCGTTTGTGATGCCCCAGTCGCTAAATCTGGCAAAATTAAAACCCGTAGATTAGACTTAGCACTTAAAATTTCTTGGGCTTCGGGTTCACAACCTGGTGCAACCACACATTCCAAAAATACTTTAGTCAAAGCCGTTGCTGTCAAAGCATCTATGGGACGGTTTAAAGCAACAATTCCACCAAAAGCAGAAACCGAGTCAGCATTAAAAGCTTTTTGATAAGCTTCTGACAAACTATTTCCTAAAGCAGTCCCACAGGGATTAGTGTGTTTAATAATTGTTGCGGCTGGACTATCGTCGTTAAATTCAGCAATAATCCGCCTTGCTGCTTCTAAATCAACCAAGTTGTTATAACTTAGTTCTTTACCTTGCAGTTTCGTAGCAGCCGCCCAACCACTTTGAACTGTACCAGTTTGATACCATGCGGCGGGTTGATGGGGATTTTCCCCATAGCGTAGAGTTTGTAACTGTTGCCCGGAAATTGTCAATTTTTGTGGTAAATCAGTAGTTGCTTCTTGGTTGCTTAAATAAGTTGCGATCGCGCGATCGTAAGAAGCTGTATGGGAAAATGCTTGTAGAGCAGCACCTTGCCTAAATTCTAAAGATGCTTCCCCACCACGCTGACGCAATTCCTCTAAATAAGCATCATATTGACTTGGATTGCATAAAACAGTTAAATGCGCGTAATTCTTTGCTGAAGCCCTTAACATAGCAGGTCCACCAATGTCAATCTGCTCAATCGCTTCTGGTAAAGTTACCCCTGATTTAGCAATTGTTTGTTCAAAGGGATAAAGATTTACCACAACTAAATCAATCGGGCGAATTTGATGATGTTCTAAATCTGTAACATCCTGCGGTAAATCCCGTCTTGCCAAAATACCGCCATGAATTCGCGGATGTAGCGTTTTGACTCTTCCACCCAAAATTTCTGGAAATCCGGTGTAATCAGAAACTTTTGTAACTGGTAAACCAGCATCTTTTAGTGCTTGGGCAGTTCCACCACTGCTGATTAAATCAAACTCAAATTCTTCAACCAACTTACGGGCTAAATCAATCAACCCAGTTTTATCAGATACACTCAGCAGTGCCAAACGCGCCATGACTCAAAATCCCTTATCCAGAAATAACAAAAATTAACAATCAGCCTTTCTCAGAATAAAAGCGATCGCACTTTAGAGCTAGATACTAGCTTTAAAAAATTAACCTTGCCCTGACAAATAGTTAGGGCAAGGTTAGGGATTAGCATTACAACATTCAACAGGTGAATAGTTGGAATTGCCTGTTGGCTCTAAATCAACTAATTACTAGAGACCTTGGAGCAGTGGTAAATTGCTAATTAGCAAATAAGCAAACCCAGCGCCGCCAATTCCACCAATCAAAAATCCAGTTGTAAACTCGTTCCAGCCTTCTTGGGTGGAGAGTACACTTGGAGGGTTAGGGGTGGTGATAGTCGTAGTGGGTTGTGGTGGATTGCTACTAGCGTAGAGAGATAAACCGATGGTCAAAATGATCAACAAACCAACGGTGGCAAGTAAACCCGCTAGATTAGCTACATCAGTATCACGCAGGGGACCTAGCTTGGCAAAAGGGCCAATTAGCCAGTAGCCATGAGCCATACCAATTTCTAGCCCTCGGCGCTGTGGAGACAAACCTTTGCGATACGCAGGTAAGTTATTGATGAAAGATTTTGTGAAATCTGAAGAATTAATTGGGGTAGCTAAATTCCCAACTTGGTTGTCACCAGCTTCATGAACAACTTCTTGATTTCTGGGATCGCCTGGGCGATTTTTAGAGTTGCTGATTGCTTGTACGTTTACCATAATTTTCTTCACCCTTAGATGAAATATTCTTGTGTACTATCAAAGGTTTAAAACTAGAAATGCCCCAATAGATAATTAGGGGCTTTTTTCTCAGTATGCCAAACCTTATACAGTTCTACGGTAGGGGATGGAATAGCAGGTCTGGGAAATAGTAGATAAAGTAAGCCAAAAGAACGGCTTGCACGGATAACCATACTATTCCCAAGATGGAAGAAGTAGAAAGAAACTTGAGGAAATCTGACATGATTTATTCTCCTTACAAAATCAAGGATACTAGCCAGCTAGCGTGGTGAGACAGGGATCTCGTTTTCTTTAGCGGTCAATTCACCTGTAAGCAATTCTTTGATTGCAGCTAAAGGCCAAGTGAAGCCAGAGAGCATAAAACCGACGGCGCGAGGCACATCAATGTGAATCTCTTTTTCTTCTGGGTTAGCTTCTTTCTTAATTGATTGCAGGTAAGCACGACCAACCCAACCAATCCAGCCAGCAATGTATAGGAACAGAATGCCAGGGATTAAAAAGTCACCAGCACGATCAAGACGACCATCTACAACCAAGTGGGGCAACCCTTCAGGGCCACAGAGGGCTTGAGAATAACGCTCAAAGCGTTTTTTTCCTGACTCAGGGTCAAAGTTGGTTTGACGGGCGTTTGTCGCACGCTGCTGGAAAGCAGGGGACTCACTACAGGGTACTAAACCAGCTACATTATCAGCAGAAGCGGCTGGGGCAAAGTTGAGCCATATAGTAATGGCAAAAATTACAGCCAACAATCGTCGCATCGGATTATTTCCTTTTGTAACGAGATCAATGCTTTTTATACTAAACACAATCAGTGTTTGTACATCAGCAATTTTATGTATCGATAAATAAAAGTAGCAGTGAATGGATACCGTTTTAGCAATTGAAACAAGTTGTGACGAAACTGCGGTAGCAGTTGTAAAGAAACGTCAAGTTTTGAGTAGTATTGTTGCATCTCAAATCTCAATCCATCAGCAATATGGTGGTGTAGTGCCGGAAGTAGCATCGCGGAAACATTTAGAAACAATTAATTTGGCGATCGCTCAAGCACTAGATGAAGCCAATCTAGATTGGTCAGGAATTGACGGCATCGCAGCCACCTGTGCGCCTGGATTAGTCGGGGCATTATTAGTTGGTTTAACCGCCGCTAAAACCTTAGCGATCGTCCACAAGAAACCCTTTATCGGTGTCCATCATCTCGAAGGACACATTTATGCGTCTTATCTCAGTGACCCCGAATTAACACCACCTTTTTTATGCCTGTTGGTTTCTGGCGGTCATACAAGTTTGATTTATGTCAAAGATTGTGGCGAATATCAAACCTTGGGAGAAACCCGCGACGATGCTGCGGGAGAAGCATTTGATAAAGTGGCACGGTTATTAAATCTGAGTTATCCAGGTGGTCCGATCATCGACAAACTAGCGCAACAGGGAAATCCCCTGGCTTTTCCCTTACCAGAAGGTAATATTTCCTTACCAGGTGGCGGCTATCATCCTTATGACTCTAGTTTTAGTGGTTTAAAGACAGCAGTACTGCGATTAGTGCAAAAACTACAACAGGATAGTAGCCAACCCCTACCAGTAAATGATATAGCAGCAAGTTTTCAAGCAAGCGTAGCGCGATCGCTCACCAAACGTGCGATCGCCTGCGCCTTAGATTACGGTCTTAACACCATTGCTATTGGTGGAGGTGTCGCCGCCAATAGTGAACTCCGCAAACAGCTACAACTTGCCGCTACCAAGCATAATTTGCAAGTGCTATTCCCCCCCCTCAAATTCTGCACCGATAACGCCGCCATGATTGGCTGTGCCGCCGCAGAACATTTAAACCGAGGTCATACATCCCCATTAACACTAGGAACCCAATCTCGCCTTGCTCTAGCTAAAGTGATGGAACTTTATAGCAGTCAGCAGTCAGCTATTAGCTATCAGCTTTTTTAAAACATGACTTACGCAAATTATGAAAATAAACACCATCTGTAGGGGCAATCCCCCTGTGGTTGCCCCTGTATTTAGTGTATCTGCGTAAGTCCTGTAAAAGCATTTGTCGCCAAGGGTTTCAGCTGTAGGGGCAATCCCCCTGTGGTTGCCCCTGTATTTA
>JBARVL010000188.1:0-3022 GCA_049646245.1 Crinalium sp.
ACGGGTAAATCGGTATTTGATTTACCGGAATGCACGGAAGTCGCTTGCCACCAGGGGTTGTTATAACACAAAAAGATTTTGAGCAGTGGTTGAGGGGAAACGCTCTCAATCATTTGGCGTACTTCTAGGTTATTCGGATCGAGAATTGAATTTGTGCGATCGAGAAGTTCTAGGGAACGTCGCGGCATTGCTAAGATTAACCGCCGACAACGCACGGTAGAATTATTCTGGAAACGCAACTCTATTCCGTTGGTATTATCTTCTAAAGTGCAGTTGTGGAACGATCGCAACTCGCAATTCAAATGCACTTCCCCGCCTGCTGTCACAAATTCATCTTTCAGCTTGAGTGCTATAGACTCAAACCCATCGACTATCCCCCTATATTCAGCATCAGGTCCGAAATAAGCGAGATACCAAGCTATAGCATCAGCAGCATTCCAGTTACTTAAAATTGTGTCGAAACCACCTGCATAACGGATAAATTCGTAAGCTTCGTTGCTCATCACTCGGTTGAGGACGTTTCTAAACCCTTGTTTATAAAGCTTTACGCCGTCAAAGAGGGCAGTTTGTTTAACTTCGTGCCATTGGGAAGCGGGTATATCCTTTGCACCTGGTAAAATTTGCTCAATCGCAGCAGCTACAAGTTCGTTGGCAGATTTCCTTTTTTCGTGCCACTGCATATTGTAGGGGACTTTTTCGGGTTCTGATAAATCTTGTTCCCGCAGATGTACGCCGCGTAAATAAAGGATGTTTTCTGGGTAACTGCCTGGAAAGTCGTAGGTTTTTAAGTTGAATTTATTTTCGATTAGCGATCGCAACAAGATCTGATTTGATGTATAGTGCATCGCCCCAAGTTCCGCACGCATATTCGGCATACCTGGAGGTGTCAGCGACAATAAACGTCCACCGATGCGCGAACTTCTCTCGAATACACCAATCTTTAATTTACCATCAGGACGTTTTGCTGCCCAAGCTTTGAGAATTTCAGATTCACTCAAATTGTTTTGTATAAGTCGCCAAGCCGTGTAAATTCCCGAAACACCGCCCCCAACAATGGCAATATCAGTTGTATATGTGTAGTTAGTTTCCATAGTTTACTAGACCTCTTGCACGCAGTCGATCAAATTTTTACTTCATCTGCGTTTATCTGCGTTTATCTGCTTATGCGCTATCGCTTCGCGAGGCTATCGCCAACGCGCAGGCTTCGCCAACATCTGCGTTCTAAAAAAACATCTGAGTAGCATTTTTGCAATAATTCTACTTTATAGGTTCACTCATCGCCACATTTCTACCTGCTATCCGCCCGAAAACCAAACATTCCGAGTAGTTAGTTGATGTTTGATATCTGAAACCCCAAATAGAACCAAATTCACCCGCAGCAAAAAGTCTGGGTATTGGTTGTCCATTTGCATCTAAAACCCGCGCTTCTTTGTCGCGTTTAGCACCACCTTGGGTGTTATAAAGTAGTGGCATCAGTGGCATAGCATAATAGGGCGGCGAGATAGCTTTTAAAGTTTCTGCCATCCGTCCAAAGTCAGAATCTACACCATTGCGACAGAAGTTATTGTATTTGCCAATAGTAAATGCTAAAGTTGTTTCATCAAGATTGAGTAATTTGCTTAATTCGCTTAAAGTTTCTGCCTTAACAATCCAGCCTTTTTCAATTTCTTTACTGTTGTCAGAACTCCATTGATAATCGCGAACGACTACATTATAGGAAAAAATTTGCAGAGCGATCGCTTTCCCTCTTGCATTTTCTTCATCCATAATTAGATAGCAAGGTAAGCGAGAATAACTGTAATTTTTCGGAGTAAATTCGCTTGTTACTATCGCTGCTTCGTGCGCTTCCAGTCGCGTCTCATCTACAAAACGGTTGCCATATTTATCCACATATATAAATCCTGGTTTACGCATTGTAATAGCAAAACCCGTATCAAATTCAGCAGGTTTAAACCCCAACAAGCTTGCTTCGGCATTCATGTGCCAAAGTGCCGCACCAATTTTTTCTACCATTTTGATGCCGTCGCCCGTATTTCCTGGACTTCCCAGAAATCCTATTTGATTTGGTTTTAAATTATCCAATTTCAGTTTTTGATTATTCTCAAAACCTCCACAGGTAATAATTACACCCTGACGAGCTTTAATAAAGATTTCTTGCCCTTCACTGTTAGCAATAACCCCAATAATTTCACCGTGCGAGTTTTTTACCAACTCTTTCACGGCAGTAGAAACCATAACTTTAATTCCCCGCGCCCTGATATTTTTATCTAACAGATTCCAAATCCGATGTCCGCCCGTCGGTTCGGGACAATTTTCTGTTTGCTTGAGATGTTGGGCGACAATTTCTAAACCTTGAGCGCTGGGCAATCCTGGAAAGGTTTTATTAGGAATATAGTAGGAAAGTGAAGGATCTTCTTTAAAGTAATTATTAATTTCTAACTCTCCACCCAAAGACTCTAGCCAAGCTGGATTTTCTAGTAACCCGTTAACAAAGGTATCGACAATTTCTGGTTCTGTCGTGCCAAAATTAACTTCATTTAAATAATTGGCGAATTTATCAGCATCCGCAGGATCTTTAGGAAAAACCATATTAGCTGATGAGACATAAGAATTTCCCCCACCGTGCGACATTTTCTCTAAAATGATAGTTTCTGCGCCGTGATCGTGGGCGGTGATAGCGGCAGCGCCTCCGGCTGCACCGTAGCCAATTACAATCACATCAACAGTCAGATTAGGTTCGCTAAAATTCACTATATTTTCTCCTTTTTAGAGATAATATTGAAAACTCAACTTTTCTAACTTGGCATTCACTGGAAAACTGTGATTAATCACAGCACTATTATATTTACGATCTCGCTCTTGTTGGTCTTAGGATCATAGCTATTCAGTTATTTACTCAAATTGGGCAGGTGAACCTAATGACTCAAACAAATTCGGGCGGTAATTTTGTAGATATTGCCATCATCGGAGCAGGACCAGGTGGACTCGCGGCTGCTCATGCTTTAGCAAAACTTGGCTTCAA
>JBARVL010000189.1:0-1666 GCA_049646245.1 Crinalium sp.
AAATCATGTCCGTCGATTAACTCTTGTACTAGGTACAAACTACGATCTTGTTCAAAGTACGCTAAAAGCCTGGGTACTTGAGGATGTTCTCCAAGTTGAAACAGTCTCTCTGCTTCTTGGTTAAACAATTCCTCAGCTTTCTTGAGTGCCGCTTGATCTGCTTTAATTTCTGAAGATGGTGAAAATTGTTTGACTACACAGGCAGCATTCATGCAATCTATATCTTCTGCTTGATAAGTTCTGCCAAATCCACCACTACCAAGCGGTTTAACTACGCGGTAGCGATTCCTGAGTAACAGTGGTAAGCCGCAGTTGTGACAAAATTTATGCGTGTCAGGGTTGAGGGTATTGTTACAGCTAAGATTAAGGCAGTACACCATACCTGAAAATATTTTTGGGGAATAAAATCTAGTTTGACGCTCCTACAGGTTTTTAGCCAATAGGATTCTTGTCTCAACGAGTCCACTTACCGTAGTTAGTCTCCCTTCTACGCCAGAGATGGTACTCTCCTCAAGCTTTCGCTCCATTACAGAAGCCAGTTTCCGTGCGCCCCACGGTACTGTATAGACCATAAAATTTTGGTTTTCTGGTACTTGGTGCTTAAAGATATTACCTGTGCAAGCCTTCCTGCACAGAACCCCAGATCTTTAGTTTTCAAGGTGCGATGCCTCTCGGGCCCTGGGTTTTTTAAGTGGTTGAATACCCTAACCACTAAAATTTAAGATAGCACAATTTATCAATAATTGGTCATTTTTAGGAGGGAGGGGGGAGGAGAGAGGAGGGAGGAGAGAGGAGGGGAAGTTTGTTAATTGTTAATCTAATCGTTAATCGCTCTGATTATGAAAATTGAAACTTTGGCAGTCCATGCTGGGCATGGTATCGATCCTACGACAGGTGCAGTAGCACTACCAATTTATTTGTCTACTACATTTGAACGCTCAAAAGATGGTAGTTATCCTCAAGGCTATGATTATATTCGTAGTAATAACCCCAACCGAGAAGCTTTAGAAAGATGCCTTTGTGAATTGGAAGGGGGAGTGGCGGCGGCGGCTTTTTCTTCGGGTTCTGCTGCCACAATGAGTGTATTTCAGGCTTTACAACCAGGGAACCATATCATTGCACCTAATGATGCTTACTCTGGAACTTCGTTACTGCTGCGAGAACTTGTTGCGCCTTGGGGTTTAGAAGTTAGTTTTGTAGATTTAACTAATCTTAGTCAAGTACAGGAAGCTATCAAAGCGAATACGAAACTTATTTGGGTAGAAACGCCTTCAAATCCGCTACTGAAAGTTACTGATATTGTTAAAATTGGTGCGATCGCACATCAAGCAAATGCTCTCTGCGTATGTGATAATACTTGGGCTACACCAATAGGACAAAACCCTTTAAAACTAGGTGCGGATTTAGTTGTTCATTCTACAACTAAGTATTTAGGTGGACACAGTGATGTGTTAGGTGGTGTGGTAATTGCAAAATCTGAAGATGAGTTTTTTAAGAAAATTAAGAACATTCAAAAAATTGGTGGTGCGGTTGCTTCCCCCTTCGATTGTTGGTTGGTAATGCGGGGTATTCAAACTTTACCTTATCGGATGCGTGGTCACACAGAAAATGCTCTTAAAGTTGCTGATTTTTTAAACAACCACCCTCAAGTTGAAGCTGTGCATTA
>JBARVL010000190.1:0-4905 GCA_049646245.1 Crinalium sp.
AACTAGCAATTTTTAGTAATAACTTCCCTTTTACTTGATCTTGCCACAATGCAAGCTTTGTCGACAACAAAGAAAGAAAATCCAGATTTGGTGGCGATCGCACCAAATTTTGATGCGTTTGCCCTGGACTGCACAGCAAGCCTTTAAGGTTCAAACAAGAATGGAGTCTGGGAACTATGCGCCCATTATTCTCAGTAATCCAGTTGAACTTGGAAGACCAAATAAAGCCTATACATATCAACTTAAAGCAATTGACCCAGATCTGGATACTCTCACCTATAGTTTGGTTACTGCACCTGATGGGATGACGATTGACTCAAGCACCGGATTAATTAATTGGGCAACTCCAGTTACCAGTTCAACTCAAAAGGAAATTGCTGTGCAAGTGCAGGATAGTCGCGGTGGTATAGACACTCAGCAATATCAACTCTTTTGGGATGCTGAAGCCGGAGAAATTTCGGGAAAGGTATACACCAACGATGTCCTGCCATTAGGGGCAGATATTCCTGTCACAGCCATTACTACTGCTGATAATTATTTTTCTCTTTACTATGGCAATGCTTCTGGAAGTGACCTAACCTATGTGGGTGGTGGTGATAACTGGCCAAGTGCTTTCAAATATAACTTTAATCTCAAGCCTGATGACTACTTATATGCTGTAGCCTGGAACCTGCCAGGTGGTTCACCCCGGATGTGGCTAGGAGAATTTGACCTACCGGATGGGGTTAAACTTTTGTCCAATGACAGCGATTGGGTGAACAAGGTGGGGAGCGGTATTAACCCCTTTTACTTGCTGCCTTCAACAACACAACTAAACCAAGACATCTCTCAAGGAACTTGGTTGACACCGCAGCAATCAGCACCCAATTTACCAGGTCAGGTCTGGGGACAAAACTACCAAATATCAGAAGAAGCAGAATTTATTTGGTCGGACTCATTCTATGCACCGAGTCCCACTGACGAACACTATGTGATTTTTAAAAGTGCAACTCCAGTAGGTACTTATCTAGTTAATCATAGCCAGCGAGGATTAGAGGGGCAGACTGTTTACCTTGACATTAATACTAATAGCCAACTTGATCTCAATGAGCCATCAACTGTAACCGATGTGCAAGGCAATTACTCATTTACTGTCTCTGAAGGTAGCTATAGTGTCAAACTAGCGGACTTATCTGGATGGAGCCAGTTTTTCCCAACCAATAATAATCAAGTAACTGTAAACAGCGGAGAAAGTGAATCTGGAATCAACTTCGGCAGAACACAAACCAAGCCCCACTCTACTAATAGCAACTCGGCACCAGTTTTTAACAGCCAACCGCTCACTGATGCCGAAGCTGGTCAAAAGTTTTTATATCAATCAATAGCTACCGATAATGACGAAGATAGTTTAATTTACGACTTGGCAGTTAAGCCAGATGGTATGACAGTAGATCCTGTAACTGGGTTTGTCAGATGGCGACCAACAAGTACGCAAGTTGGTCAGCTTCAGGTAGTTTTACGAGTACAAGATAGCTATGGTGGGGTAGCGTTACAGTCTTTCACAGTTAATGTGACACCGACAATCAATCCACCTGTATTTACAACTAATGATCTTGCTGTAGTCCCAGTAGTAGGTAAAACATTTACATATCAATTTCAAGCTATAGATCCACAGGGTTCGCCTGTTAGCTATCAATTAGATTCAACAGAACCCAATGCTACTATTGATGCCAATACAGGTTTATTCTCTTGGACTCCTAATGCAATTATTTCTCCTACCTCATACGACGGTATCGCTCACTTTGGAGTAACTGTATTAAATGAGTTGGGCAGAAAGTCAACAACGTTTTTTGAACTAATTCCTACACTTAACAATGACAACGCGGCTCCTGTCATTACTTCCAATCCCCGCATCACTACGGCATCTTTACAGCCCTACCTTTACCAAGTCGTAGCCAACGACCCCAACAATAACCTTATAACCTACAGCTTGGAAAATGCTCCTAGTGGCATGACCATTAATAACTTGGGTCAAATTGAATGGACTCCAAGTGCCAATCAACTAGGTACTAACAACATCTCTATTAAAGTAGAGGATGGACAGGGCGGTACAGTTAACCAGAATTATCAACTTCAAGTTGTTAATCCTAGTAACCTAATTACGCAACCACCTGTAATTACAAGTTCCCCACCCAGTACTAATGCGGTTGTGGACGTACAGTATCGCTACACTCCAAAAATTAGCAACCCAGACAACAATGTGGTGGTCTTTGCTCTTGATAAAGCGCCTGTAGGTATGGTCATTGACCAAAAAACAGGTACTTTATTGTGGACTCCTACAATTGAGCAATTAGGAGATCATGAAATCACTGTACGGGCGCTTTCTAGTTTGGGCGGTACGAACATTCAAACTTTCACGCTCTTCGTACAACCTGTAAATGTGCCGTCAGTAATTACGAGTACTGCTAACACAATTGCATCTGTGGGTAAACTCTACACTTATGCAGTAACAGCAACAGATGCAGAAAATCATTCCCTGAATTACAGTCTGTTGCAAGCTCCTACTGGCATGAGTATTGATGCAACAAATGGTTTAATTAGTTGGATACCTGTTTCTACACAACAAGGGTTACAAGAAATTAAGTTAGCTGTCGATGATGGTTTGGGTGGGATTACTACTCAATCTTATAGCGTGCAGGTAGCAGCATCAGCAGCGAATAATCCACCCAAAATTACTTCTGCTCCTGTTGGGACAGCCGCAGTCGATCAAGTTTATAAATACCAATTTATTGCAATTGACCCTGAAGGTGGGAATCTCACTTATACAATTGCTGGTGCGCCTGTTGGTATGAGTATTAGTCCAACTGGGTTGGTGCAGTGGACTCCGACTGCTGCACAGGTAGGTAATTATGCAGTGAAGGTAATTGCTACTGATAGTGCTGGTGCAGCAGCGGTACAAGGATTTAATCTTAATACGATTGTAAATCTCGCTCCAGTTGTACAAACTCAACCTTTGACTACTGTAACAGTGGGAAATTCTTATCGTTATGATATTAAAGCGATTGACCAAAATGCTGATGCCTTAAGTTTTAGTATCAAGCAAGCACCAGCAGAAATGACGCTCGATACTTTTGGTCGAATTAGGTGGAATCCAACTACTAATAATATTGGCGTTCATCCAATTATTTTAGCTGTTACTGATAGTCGTGGTGCAACATCTTTACAAACTTATCAGTTAACAGTAGCCGCAGATACTATGGCTCCACAAGTGAGTTTATTAGCAACTCAAAATACTTTTGATATTGGGGACGTAGCGACGTTTGTAGTTAAGGCAACTGATAATGTAGCAGTGAAGAATTTGCAACTGCTAGTTGATGGTCAACCATTAGCAATAGATAATAATGGTTTAGCAAAAGTTAGTATAAGTCATCCAGGGAAAATTACTGCGATCGCGACGGCAATTGATGCTGCTGGTAATGTAGGGTCAACAAGTACAGAAGTAATTGTGCTTGACCCTAATGATATTAATGCACCTGTTATTAGTTTAGATTTATCAGCAATAACTAATGGCACGATTACTGCACCAACTAATATTATTGGTACGGTAACTGATAGTAATCTCGCTGAATATATTTTAGAAGTTGCACCTGTTGGTAGTGAAGATTTTGTTAAGGTATTTGAAGGTAATTCTGATGTAACTGATGGGGTTTTAGGTAAGTTTGACCCATCGCTGTTAGAAAATGATACTTATACTGTACGTTTAACTGCTTTTGACACTAATAATCAAGGTAGTGTTGTTGAAGATACTATTAGTGTTGCAGGAGATTTAAAGTTAGGTAATTTCAAATTATCATTTACTGATTTATCAGTTCCAGTAACAGGAATTCCGATTAGTTTAACTCGCACTTATGACACGCTAACTGCCAATACTACTGATGATTTTGGTTATGGTTGGCGTATGGAATTCCGCGATACTGATTTGCGGACGAGTTTGGGACGTGACAGGGTTTATGAAGAGTTGGGTGTGCGTTCACTAGCGTTCAAGGATGGGACGCGGGTTTACTTGACGCTACCTGGTGGGAAGCGCGAAGGGTTTACGTTTAGACCACAGCCAGCCAGAACAATTGATGGACAGCCTTTGGGAATTTTCTCCAATTATATGTATGCACCGGAGTTTGTACCGGACAAGGGCGTTACTGATAAGTTAACTGTGCAGAATGCGTATTTAACTAAAGGTAAAGATGGGCGCTTCTATGGGTTAAATATGAGTGGTTATAACCCTGTGGATGATAGTGCAGGGTTTGGTGGTTATTATCAGTTGACGACGAAGGAAGGGATTGAGTATCGCGTTGATGCTTTAACTGGAGACTTGCAGACGGTTACTGATACTAATGGTAATAAGTTAACTTATAGTGACGCAGGCATTGTTAGCAGTACGGGTAAATCTATTACTTTTGAACGGGATGCTGCGGGTAGGATTGCTGCTGTAAAAGACCCGATGGGTGAGTTGGTGCGCTATCAGTATGATACTGCTGGGGATTTGGTAGGTGTTACTGATAGGGATGCTAATACTACACAATTTGAGTATAACGGTGGGCGAGCGCACTATTTAGATCAGATTATCGACCCGTTGGGACGGGAAGCGGTAAAAACTGAGTATGACGAATTGGGTCGGTTGAAGAAAATTTTTGATGCAGATGGTAATCCTGTGGAGATGGTTTATGACCCAGAAAATTCTCTGCAAACTGTTAAGGATGCTCTAGGTAATCCAACTACTTATGAGTATGATGAACGCGGAAATGTCGTTACTGAGATTGATGCTGTTGGTAAGGTAACTAAGAGTGCTTACGATGAGGATAATAACTTATTGAGTGAGACGATTATTTCAGACCGCTCTGGTGCCACTGGATTTACTACTAAATATAC
>JBARVL010000191.1:0-3063 GCA_049646245.1 Crinalium sp.
AACAGTAGTGAAAAGAAAGTGACAACGATATAGACAGTAATCTTGAGGGTGATCATTATTTATTTCTCCCAGGGGATGAAGAGTTAAACTCTCTACATAAGAGAAGCTTTAACTTTCTTATCATACCTTTCATCTAGCTGATTTTTTGCATTAGGCTCTGATACTGCATTTTTGACCCTCTCAATCTCTTTTGTAGGGGCAATCCCCCCGTGGTTGCCCCGATACTGGTGCGGGGTAGGCACGGGGGCGCTACCCCTACAAAATCAAGGGTTTCCTTGAGAATGAAACAGCCCTGCTTTTTAAGGGTGGCAGGGGGGATCGGAAATGGGGCTGGGGGGTTAGGTTTTTAATTTGCGCGAACGGTATCAGGCTCTTAATACTCCTAACATCTACAACAGCAGAATAGAATCGACAATATTGCTAACTTGACTTGGAGATTTTTTTCAATGCAGCCGATTCGTACATTTAACGTTTCTCCGGCTCTACCAGCGCAACTAGAACCTCTGCGGATACTAGCCTACAACCTCTACTGGGACTGGAATGTTGAAATTAAAGAATTATTTCGGCGCTTAGACCGCGACTTATGGGAATCAAGCCGTCATAACCCTGTATTAATGCTAGGGAATATCAGCCAAGCCCGACTACAGGAAATGGCAGAAGATGAAGGATTCCTAGCACACATGGATCGAGCAGTGCGCCAACTTGATGAGTATCTCAAAGAGCGCACCTGGTATCGCAAACAGCGTTCAGCCCTCAGCCACCAGCAATCAGCTAATAGCGATCATCCTCAAAAAGAATGTTTCGCTTACTTTTGTGCGGAATATGGCTTAGTTGATTGTCTACCTATATATTCTGGCGGTTTAGGTGTCCTTGCTGGCGATCACCTCAAATCTGCTAGTGATTTGGGATTACCTTTAGTTGCTGTTGGTTTACTTTACCAAGAAGGCTACTTTGCCCAATATCTTAATGCTGATGGTTGGCAGCAAGAACGCTACCCCACCAATGATTTTTATAATATGCCTCTGCACCTAGAGCGTAACTCTGATGGGTCAGAACTCAGGATTGAGGTAGAGTATCCAGGTCGCACTGTTTACGCCCGTGTGTGGCGCGTACAGGTAGGGGTTGTGCCTTTGTACCTGATGGATACCAATATTGAGCCAAATAACACTTACGACCACGACATCACCGACGAACTTTATGGTGGTGATTTGGATATGCGGATTCACCAGGAAATGATGCTGGGAATTGGCGGAGTCAGGATGTTGAAGGCTTTGGGATACAAACCTACGATGTATCACCTCAATGAAGGTCACTCTGGCTTTCTAATTCTGGAACGCATCCGAATCTTGATGCAAGAAGAAGGACTGACTTTTGTCCAAGCTAAACAGGTAGCCCAATCTACCCAAGCTTTCACAACTCATACGCCTGTTTCTGCGGGATTCGATTTGTTTCCACCAGACAAAGCAATGTATTACGTGGGACACTACGCCCATACTTACGGGTTATCTCGTGAGGAATTTCTCGGTCTAGGACGAGAGAACACGGGAGATTTAGCTTCACCTTTTAGTATGGCGGCGTTGGCGCTGAAAACTTCTAGCTTTGTTAATGGTGTTGCACAGCTACACGGTGAAGTCTCACGGGTGATGTTTCACAGTCTTTGGAAAGGCTTACCTATAGCAGAAGTACCAATTACGGCAATTACTAACGGGGTTCATGCTCGTAGTTGTGTTGCTAAATCAACTCAGGAATTATACGATCGCTATCTTGGTCCTAGCTGGTCACAAAAAGGAGCAAAAGATCCCTTGTGGGAACGAGTGCTATCAATTCCTGATGAAGAATTATGGCGCAATCACGAACGTAGTCGTTCAGAACTGGTAGTATTTGTGCGCGATCGCTTAGTCAAACATTTGCGCGGTCGTGGTGCTTCTCCAGTAGAAATTTCCCAAGCGCAAGAAGTTCTCGATCCAGGTGTGCTAACAATTGGGTTTGCTCGTCGATTTGCTACTTATAAACGCGCTACTTTATTTCTGCATAATCTTGAGCGGATTAAACAGATTTTATCAAGTAACAAACACAAACAAGTGCAGTTTGTCATTGCCGGAAAAGCTCATCCTAAAGATATTCCAGGTAAAGAATTAATCCGTGAAATCATCCGCTTGACGAGAGAAAATGGCATATCATCAAGCGTAGTATTTATCCCAGACTACGATATCCATGTAGCTCGCTTGATGGTTGCAGGTTGTGATGTCTGGTTAAATACACCCAGACGACCAAGGGAAGCATCTGGTACAAGTGGAATGAAGGCAGCAATGAATGGTTTGCCTAATCTGAGTGTACTAGATGGTTGGTGGGATGAAGCCGATTATGTTCGCACTGGTTGGCCCATTGGTCATGGTGAAACTTATGATGATCCTGAGTATCAAGATGAAGTAGAAGCGAATGCACTATATGAGCTAATTGAAAAAGAAGTAGTGCCTTTGTTTTATGACCGCGATGCTGAAGGAATTCCTCGCCGTTGGATCGCCAAAATGAAAGATGCCATTCGGTTAAATTGTCCCTTCTTTAATACAGCGCGGATGGTGAGGGAATATGCAACGCGGGCTTATTTTCCAGCAAGCGATCGCAACTTCGTAATGACAGGTAACAATTATGCCCCAGCCAAGGAATTAGCCGCTTGGAAAGAAAGTATGTTTCAACATTGGTACAACATCAAAATTGTATCAGTTGATGTTTCGGAAACCGAGCAAATTCAAGTTAATCAAAAAGTTTCTGTTAAAGCTTTAATTAACTTAGCAGGACTCACCCCCAATGATGTACAAGTTGAGCTATATCAAGGTGCTGTAAACGCAGATGGTGAAATTATTAATGGTACAAGTGTAGTAATGCAAAACCAAGGTAAAGATCACCAGGGAGAAAGTATTTATACGGCTGATATTCTCTACTCTGCTTCTGGTTTACAAGGTTTATCTCTGCGGGTGTTGCCTAAACACGAAAATCTCAGCAGTCCTCATGAATTAGGATTAATTAGTTGGGCGTAAATAAGCTGTAGAGACGCGAGATCTC
>JBARVL010000192.1:0-32452 GCA_049646245.1 Crinalium sp.
CTCCACTCAAATCTGCGATCGCATCATCGAATGTACCAAAGCGTTTATCTTGACCAAAATTGTAGAATTTACTATCGCGTAAGCTGGCATTTGTCAAGTTTGCACCTTTAAAGTTAATTCCAGACAAGTCAACTTTATCTAAAACTAAGTTGAAAGGTGCAAAACCAGTGGTAGATGAACTCAGGTCAATCCGGCTAAGGTCGGAATTATGAACTTGAGCATTGTAGAGGGTGAGAATTTTGGCGATCGCACTTTGAGTTGCCCTGAGTCGCACAGCAATCAATCGTTGCTCATCTTCGTTATTTTGATTTCGCGTCTTTAAATCATTATTCAAAGATTGATTTAGCCGTTGCAAGTCTGGTAAAGCCTCAGCACCATTACTCACCAGTGATTGCCCAATTGTATCAATCAGTTCCTCGGTTTTTTCCTGAGATAACAAATCTGCTAAAAAGTCAAGAGAACGGGGATCTTTGAGAGTTGATAACGCTACAATTGCCGCGCGTCGTTCGGCGGTAGCATTAACATCAGTAGTAGTTAATTGCTTGACTAAGGTGAGAAATACTTGGTTATTTTGCTCACTAGATACTCGCCGACTTACCTGATTTTGGATATAAACTTGAAGACCAATAAAAGTTCCTAACACCAAAACTGTACCTGTACCACTAGCAATCAGCAGGGTTATACCAGGGTGTTGTCGCATCCAATCCCAAAGTCGCCACTCGGAAAAGCGAAAAGGTGAGCTAAAAACAATTGTAGTTACTCTTTGATAAAGTTTGGGTTTGTTAGTTGCACTTGGATTAGGCTTTGTCCAATTGCTAGATTTTTCTACCTTAAAAGGCTTTTCCTGCCGTAAAGGTTGGACTTTTTGGCTACGTTCTATATAAGGTAAACCATACTGATTAGCATTGAGAACGAAGGTTCCAGCTAAACGATCATGGATAGCCCGACGATCTGGATTGAAAAATAATGTCGCATTTTCCCCTAAAACTGTTAACCCAGCTAACCCTAGTAAGATTCCTAGATCTGGAAACGAACCTGTCAACCGCCAAATTAAGTACGCCAGTCCTAGAGGTAGCAGAGAGAAACCTAATATTTCACGGATTAATACTTTTATTAAACCTGGAGGTGCGCCAGTCTTGCTGACTACTACTACCCCAAACCAATGTTTAGGAAGTGTTTGACCTGTTTTTCCTAATAAATATAATTGCCAGCTTACAACTACTAGCGGTGCTACTAATGCGCCACACCAAAAAAGATTTGTCAGTGGTGGGACTTGAGGTATACCCTGCCGTCGCCAAGGTAAAGCTAATGCTTTCGCGATCGCTTTTTCGGTTGTTATTACTAAAGGATTGAGGGGAACTAGCCCTGTCGTTGCATGATTTTTCGCATATACCCCAATTCCATAGGGAATTAAGGCACTCATAGCAACCAGTGATATTTCCAGCAAACACGCCGCGCAACGTCGAGTGACTAGGGGTAATCGGTTAAGCTGCACCGAAAAAGACCGATTAGGTAGATGTGAACCTGGTTTCATAGGTAGACGCTATTTAAGCATTGCACGAAGTCATTAGTGATGACAAAACCTGCACAGTCTGTCGATCTTGTAGTGATTTTAGCCTTGTAGGTTTCTAGAATAGAATACCTTTAGTTAGCATTACTCAAACCTCAAATGACTCCTACTCTTTTGGGTCGCTGGCAAACTCGATTGCTACTACTTGCTACTGTAGGTAGCTTAGTAACTTTGCCTTTTTATCTAGGAATTATTGCTCCCAGTAATTCAGTTTATTTTTTAGTACTAATTTATATAGCTTTATTTGGCATCGGTTGGGACGTTCTTTATCATTACTTCCAGACATTTCGCTGGGATTCTGATTGGTCTGGGGTTTTTCAATTGTTGGCGGGTATTTGGGAAGCGGTGTTTGTGGTGTTGCTGGTAAAGATTTTGGGTTTACCAGGCATCCCACCTGAAAATTTACCTTTAAAGTGGTTTGTTGTCCATTACAGCCTAGTCTGGTTGGCTGTTTATATTGCTTCTCAAACTGTTATGCGGATTTTATTCCCGCGATCGCGTTTTAAGGGTGGGCAGTGGTTGTAGGAGGAGGGAGGGGGGAGGAGAGAGGGGCAGGGGAGCAGAGGAGGCTGAGGGGGAAAATTCTCAGTTGTAGGGGCGGGTTGCACAACTAGCTATGCCGACACACCATTGATATATAGGATTTACGCATTCGCCCCCCTAGCCCCCCAAATCTGGGGGGAACTAGGAGCTACTCCCCCCAAACTTGGGGGGTTGGGGGGGCAAAACGATGATGTTTGCGTAAGTCCTAATATATATAAACCCGCCCCAATCTCCCCTTAAAATTATTAATTTCCAGCTAATTTTAGGAAAAATTATTACGGCAAGTGTGGATTAATATTATCGCTACTAAATACTCAATATTTAAATAAATGCTATTTATAACTACAACATCTATTAGTAATAGTGCAAATATTACTTTACCTTTAACTGAGCCTGTTTATATTTTTTGTGTGGTACTGCTGATTATTGCGATCGCACCCTTTCTATCCCAATTCCTCAAATTACCTCAATTAGTCGTTCTGATAATTTTAGGAACCATTTTAGGAAATAACGTTCTCGGTATTATATCACGAGATGCCCAATTAATTTTATTAGAAAAAATCGGCTTGCTCTACATCATGTTGTTAGCAGGCTTGCAGATGGACTTAAAGAATTTTAAACGACTGGGAGTGCGATCGCTCTTTTTTGGCTGCCTAACTTTTGGCATTCCCCTAACTGTAGGTATCTTATCCGGTTATTGGTTAACAGGCGCAATCTTATCCAGCTTACTTTTAGGTATTCTTTACTCACCCCATACCCTAGTTTCATATCCCATCATAACCAGGTTAGGAATTGTCCAGCAAGAAGCTGTTGGTGTGGCAGTTGGTGGCACAATTGTTACTTCTATTCTTACGCTAGTAGGTTTATCAATTGTCCAAGCATTTGCGGGTGGAAATGTCGGAATTTGGCTATGGATTAAATTATTAATTTTCCTGCCAATATTAGCGTTTTTATGCTTTTGGGCAATCCCCAAAATCGGTAAAAATATTATCACTCAAAATCCTATCTTACCCCCCCTCTCCGTTAACGGAGAGGGGGCAGGGGGGAGAGGTTCTTTTCAACCCATGCAACCCCCATCTGATATCTTAAACAAGCAATATATTTTTGTACTAACCTGCTTATTTATTACAGCCAGCGCCACTTTATTATTAGGTATTGATTCCATAGTAGGCGCATTTATTGCTGGACTAGCATTAAATTCCTTAATTCCTCTCAATAGCTTCTTAATGAAACAAATTGAATTTGTTGGCAATAGCTTGTTTATTCCAGCATTTATGATTTCTGTGGGTGTATTATCTAATCCGCGTGTTTTATTTACTCATCCAGAAAACTTAGGCATTGCCCTAGTAATAATTATTGGTGCGGTTGGCGCGAAGTTTTTAGCTGCATTGATAGCAGGGCAATTATATAAGTATTCCTTGGCTGAAATTATGGTGATGTTTAGCCTTACCATGTCTCGCGCAGCATTAGTATTAGTCGTTGCTTTGTTTGGTAAGAATGCGGGGATATTGAATGAGGGGATTTTTAATGGAATTATTGTCTATATTATTGTGACTTGTTTAGCCAGTCCTTTAATAGCTGATGTCTTTGGTAAGCGAGTTGCAGAAAAACAGCAATTACTTCAGGAACAAGTAAGTTAAAAAAAACCCGCACTACTAGGCTGTGTTTTCAAATATTGGCTCCGTTTCTGTCGTTAGATCCCCCTAAATCCCCCTTAAGAAGGGGGACTTTGATTGTATTCTCCCCCCTTCTTAAGGGAAACTTTGATTGTATTCTCCCCCCTTCTTAAGGGAAACTTTGACTGTATTCCCCCCCCTTCTTAAGGGGGGCTGGGGGGGATCTAACTTTCCAGCTTGCCGAAAATTTAATTCTGCAAAAATAGCTGTCAAATTTCCCCAACTTGACTTAATTCTCCCCCCTTCTTAAGGGGGGCTGGGGGGGATCTAACTTTCCAGCTTGCCGAAAATTTAATTCTGCTCAAATAGCTGGCAATTTTCCCCAACTTGACTGTATTCTCCCCCCTTCTTAAGGGGGGCTGGGGGGGATCTAGATTTCAAGCTTGACCGGAGAGTAAAATAAAATTATCCTCCAGTTAACCCCATCATGGCTATCCCAGAACTAGAACAACAACTCCTACAGCTTTCCCCTAGCGATAAGCGCCATATTATCCAACTTTTGATCGCATCCCTACAACCAGAAAACAAAACAGACCCCCCAGAATATCCCCTACCTCAATTCTATGGATGTATCCCAGATGAAACATTCTTTCGCCATCCCCAAGGACAACAACCAGAACGCGAACCAATTTTGTGAAATTCCTACTAGATACTAATACTTGCATTATCTATATGCGTGGTAAAAATTTCACCTTAAAACAGAAATTAGAAACTACTGCAACGAAAGATATTGCCATTTGCTCAATTGTCAAGGCTGAACTATTTTATGGTGCAATGAAAAGTGCTAACCCAGAACGTAATCTTACCTTACAGCAAGAATTTTTAGCTCAATTCATATCACTACCTTTTGAAGATCGCGCAGCAATGACATTTGGAATGATTCGCTCTGATCTAGAAAAATTAGGCACTCCAATTGGAGCTTATGATTTACAAATTGCTGCCATTGCATTGACAAATAACTTAACCCTCATTACCCATAACACCAGAGAATTCCAGCGCGTTAATAATTTGCTGATTGAAGATTGGGAGATAGATAATTAAGTAGAATAAGTAAGTTAAAAAACCTCTCCCCAACCCCTCCCCTATTAGGGTATGTTTTCAAATATTGGCTCCGTTTCTGTCGTTAGATCCCCCTAAATCCCCCTTAAGAAGGGGGACTTTGATTGTATTCTCCCCCCTTCTTAAGGGAAACTTTGACTGTATTCCCCCCCCCTTCTTAAGGGGGGCTGGGGGGGATCTAGATTCCCAGCGTGCCGAAGATTTAATTCTGCTCAAATAGCTGGCAAATTTTCCCGAATTGACATACTATATGAATAATGGAAAAGGTGCGCCCATATATACCCCCTTCAGCAACAAATACTTAAACAAAAGGCGAGGTAATAAACTTTGCCCATACTCATTACATTTTTCAAATTGACTGATGCTATTTATTTTCGTGGTAGGGGTAAGTCTTTCAAACGAATTTTCTCTACATCCAAAGGTTGAAGATTGACAGCTTCAGGTGAGGAGCCGATTTGGATAAGTTTTTGCTTTTGCTTGTTTGCAGATTTAAAATGTTCTATTTTATTAATTTTAAAACCAGCACGTATTAATGTATAAGCCACTGCCTTGACATCATTTTGATCGACATTACCATAAAAGATAGCGTTTGTAGGAATATCTTTCAGTATAGGCGGTTTTATTTCAACTATAAATCCTAATCCTCTTATAGAATCTTCCAGGATATCATTATCAACATCCGGAATTTTAAAATCGTCTTGTTTAGTAAAGTATTCAACAACAACTACATCTTCTTTATCAACTTTTTGAGAACTACTGTCAGTCCATAATTTCCTGTCATTCCGTAATTTTTGATACTCAATGTCAGCTTTATTAACTTCATTCAGTTCACTTTTTGACGTAATTAAACTATTGATCCGAGTTTCTGTCATGCCAAAGCTCTTAAGGGCGACCATCAAAATTTCTTTAACGCTCATCTCCTGCTGTAAATTCTGATCTGATTGTTTAATTTGTTGTCGGATATTAGCTAATTCGATACGCGCAGAAGATAATGTTTCCTGCCTATATATATATGAAGATACAGCTAATGCTATTATTGCCATGCTACCAACACTAAAAAATGACCACCTAGCTTTCTGATTAGTTTGTTTAGCGGCTTTCAGTTCTTTCTCAACTTGTTTTTGTTGTGCTTCGGCAATTTGTCTAGATGTTTCAGCTTGTTTTAGCTGTTCCTGAATTAGTTTTTGTTGCGCTTCTAGCTTTTGGCGTTGTCTTCTTTCATCGTCCAATTCCACCATCAACTCTTTTAACTTCGGTTCCTGTTGCTGGCGAATAAATGCTGCTAAATAATCATGTACCAACTGATAACGGTCTGCCGGATTTTCTGGCAACAACACCACTAACCCAGAAGTAACAAAAATCTTTAGTGCCAAATCTAATTTGTGTACTTCTGTAGCAAAATCTGCTGCTAACCCTTGCAAATCTCGTTCCAACTCATCACGAGTTCTTAACGGACGAGTGCCTTTTTCATCAGTCAATAAATATAAAATTAATTCCGCCGCCTTCTGATTTTCTGCACCACAGTCAGCAACTACTTCTGCTAAATAACGCTTAACTAATTCTTCCTTCGCATTTTCCCCTAAAGTTTCGTACTTCGTTAAAGTAGTAATATCATCGGTTTGCAGTTGCGCCCCCACTACCTGCAATTCAATTGGACGTACAGAATTTAACTCTCCAGCTAAATCTGCAACTATCTTACTAATTAAATCTGACTCCAAGATAAAATTAGCTCTTGCTGTCAACCGCTTAATAATTGCTGCGGTATCATCAACGGAAAAATTCCCTAACTGATAAAGTACATTCTTGCTGAGAATATCATTGCCAATAATCTTCATGCTGGGCATACTATTACACTCCAGCAAATAATGAATGTAATCTTCCCGCAAAGACAAAACTACCTTCACAGGTAAGATATTCAAACACTCCCCTACAAACTCAAAAAATCTCCGCCTTGGCTTTACTTCGGGATAAACAAAGAAAAATTCTTCAAATTGATCGAAAATTATAACGGGGCGTAAATTATATTGTCCAGCTACTCGCAACTGTTCTAAAATAGCTTGCGGAGAATCTAAAGCATTAGTTAAATTAACTTGCTTCTCTTCCAATGCCATTTTCAGTAACTTTCCTAACTCCTCAACCCAGTTAGTGTAATAGCGCATCAACACAGGTAAAAAATCTTGCGTCCCACTAGCTTTATGCTTGAGTGTGGGCATCAACCCGCCACTTACTAAGGAACTTTTACCTACTCCTGATTGTCCATGAATTACAATAAACTTATAATCAGGGCGACCGATTCTTTCAATTAATCTTTCTACATCTAAACTACGTCCCGATGCGGTAATTTCAGAAGCAACATTTTCATAGTTATCTGTTACATTTAAGGATGCACTATCCAACATCCTAAATAACTTGGCTTCACGCTGCGGTTTAATCCAACCTGCACCCACAAATGCGCGTAAGCCATACTGTTGCTCAATTGAGCGTTGATATTGCTTAAATTCAAATGCTTTGAGATAATCCCCCTGCTGATAGTAAAGCTTTTGCAAATTACTGAGTATATCAAGGTAAAATTGCGGGTCATACTCAGGATTAGCATTTTTTAATGCTGCTTTTAATTTCTCAATTGCTACTTGTGGCTGGTTTAAATTTTGAGAAGCTTTACCTAAAATAAACAGATATAAACTGATAGATTGTTTTCGTAATATTTTTTGAGGATCGTTATTGATATCTGTCTTAATATCTTCTATAGTAGATAATGCCTGCTGCGCTAAAGTGTGCGCTTTTTTCCATTCCCCTTGCGCCAAAGCAATTTCTGCTAAAAATCCATAATCCTGAGATAATTCTATTGGTTGATTCTGGGATTGATGAATCGGTAAAACCTGATTGACTAAAGTTGCTAATTTCTCCCAATCTGGCAATTTGCTTAAAATTTTTCCTAGCCCACTAATCGAGTTAGCAATTAAATCCCATCGGTGAGTTTTTTCCCAACTTTGAAGACACTGTTGCAAATAATTTTGAGTTGCTTGCCAATCGGGATGATTTTTATCTTTATGCCGAAATGCTTTACTATAATAACAATAAGTGATTTCACAAAATATATAACCTTGCCGTACTAAATCATCAACTTGCTGCCACAGTGCGATCGCTTGCTGATAATGTTGAATTGCCGTATCAGTTTGGTTGAGAGCTTGGTTAACAAAACCTAATAAAGACTCCAATCTAGCCGTCACTTCTAAATCTATATTTGCTGATTCAATCTGTAAATCTGTTTTGGCTGCCATCAATTCGGCTTGTAGCTCTAAACAATCTTTTTGGGATAAAATCAACTGATGATTAAAAAGTTGTTTAGCTTTGCCACGAAGAATATTAATTAATTGCTCTTGAGAAAGAGTAAAAGCTACGGTTGTCCCCCAACTTTCAAAATCCGGTGCTAGACGCGCCAGTTTTTTAAATACCGCATCATTTATCCATAAAGCTACCGGAAAATGAAAATAATTGCGAAATTCCTCGCGCACTTGATTAGTCGCAGCTAATATTTGATCTAAGTCGCGGACTGTTTCTAATCCAAACACCATTAATGCGGTTGGTTGTTCATCTCCTAATTGGGATTTAATGCTGGCGAAAAGTGTTTTTTCTGATGCTTGTAAGTCTAAAAATTTAATCGGAATTTTACAATCTTTTTGTAACCGCGCAGCAAGTTGGGTTTTTAATTCTACATAATTGCAACGCACTAAAATAAGTTTAAATTCTCCCTGAGAAGCGGAGATTTCCCATGCGAGTTCTTCTAAGGCGTTTTGATTATTAATGCTGATTTCAAATTCGGTCATATTTGAGGGAGGGGGGAGGAGGGAGGAGGGAATATACTGCTAGTACTTATGGAGAGATCCCCCTAAATCCCCCTTAATAAGGGGGACTTTGAATTAATTCTCCCCCCTTATTAAGGGTGGTTGGGGGGGATCTAGGTTTCAAGCTTAGGGAACAGGGAATAGGGAATATACTGCTAGTACTTACGGGGAGATCCCCCTAAATCCCCCTTAAGAAGGGGGACTTTGAATTAATTCTCCCCCCTTATTAAGGGGGGTTGGGGGGGATCTAGGTTTCAAGCTTAGAGAACAGGGAATAGGGAATATACTGCTAGTACTTACGGAGAGATCCCCCTAAATCCCCCTTAAGAAGGGGGACTTTGAATTAATTCTCCCCCCTTAATAAGGGGGGCTGGGGGGGATCTAGGTTTCAAACTTGCCAACCCCTCCCTCCTCTATCCTCCCTCCTCCCTATTCCCAGTGCAACAGCTTTCTACAATAACTCCTTAGCATCTGCCAAAATAGGATTAACATCAAACCAAGACTCGCCATCATAACGGTATTCAAACACTAACCGACTGCGGATTAAAGTTTGATAACCTCGATCGCCACTTACTTTTTTACTTTGCTTAACTTCTCGCAACAATTCCCACTCATCAGCAGAAATAGGTAAAGCCATTTCGTTGCGACGACTGCGAATTAAGTCTTCTAAAGTTTGACCAGTGAGGGGCGTTTGTCGTTGTTTTTTAATCCAATCATTCAACAAGCGCAATAAGTCGCGGGGGTGTCCGCCACTCATATAACACAAGCGATCTAAGGTTTCAGGACTCTCAAAAAGTTTCGGTATTTCAGCTAGGCGATCGCATTCTTCCAAATCAGGAAACGCCCTCGCTAACACCATCTGTCGCAATAATGCCATACCTTCAGCACATTCGCCACCATCTGCTAAATATATGGGAACCATCGGTAACACTTTCGGCTCTTCTGGAAACCGTTGTGTCAAATTACCATAATCATTAGAAAACTTCAGGGACAACGGCATCGTATAAACTAAATGACACCGCAACTTAGTTAAATACTCGCTTTGATCCACAAATAAATATTCTTGCTGCGGACGACCCCACGACTTTTGGCGGTTATCAATGCGATCTAAATTATCGACAATTACCACTAACCCATGTTTACCCTGCTGTTTCAGTTTGGCGATCGCAGGTTCGATTAATTCCTGATTAATCGCTTCTAACAACTTACTCTTTTGTGGACCCAAATATTGATTTAATCGCTCCCGCAGAGTAGAATCACTCTTAGCTTTAGCCGTAATCTTACCAATACCCAAAGCTAAAGCAATACCTTGATCGTTACTAGCAGTTATCCCAACTCCAGGTAAACCCGCTTCTACAGAATATTTACCCGTAGTATCCGCAGAAATCTTACCAACACCAGGAAAACTCGCCTCCGCCCCAAGTTCAATTTCAGTTTGCAACAGTTTAGCAGCGCCCTGTAACAAATCTTTAAACTTTTTGGGTTCATCCAGCTTAATTTTATCTAAACTTTCACTAATACGACGCGCGATCGCTAACAACACATCCCCGATATCAACATCCGCCATCTCCAAATCTTCACTAGATTCAAAATACACCACATGAAAACCTTCCCTTTCCAAATCAGATTTTAACCGCAGTAACTCCGTAGATTTACCACAACCAATATGTCCCGTGAATAACGCACAGGTAGGGTCATCCGGTGAAAAAAAACTAATATTATCCTTAATTTCCTCAATAATTTTCCCACCCCGCACCGAGGAAAAATCAATATAATATTTCTGATCCTCTGGATTATCAGCTACTAATGTTTTACTAGGATTAGTAGCCTGAAAAAACTTTTTAATATCTAATGCCATATCAAGCCACAATATTTAATGCACTTCTCCTAACAATAGCTTGTACAGTAGGAAAATGCTCTGATCCAAGAATATATATTTGATTCAATTCCAAACTTTATGTAGTCTAGGCTACCAGATCATGCCTGGACCTGCGATCGCGATCGCAAACAAAATCACACCTATAATTAAGATTAACAATAATGCCCAAAGAATAAAACCTGCGATCGCCCAAAATCTTTGATGTCTTTTAAAAGCCTTTACACTTTGCCATTTGCGACTTTTCCATGCCCACTCATTACCTTTAAGACCTAGTAATATTGAAATAGTTATTGTTGGTATACCCAAAGTAATTCCAAATAAATCTAGCCAAGAAAGCAAACCAATCCAAACACGATTTGTTAGAGACCAAAGCCCAGGTAGCAGAAACGCGCCCCAATTCCATCCAACAATTTCATCTGGAACTTCAACAGAATTATCTAATAAATGTCCTTGACCAGAAGTATTTATAGGTACAGGACTAGGAGTAGCAAAATTATCATTATTGTTAGTTCTTTGGCGCTGAGTTGAAATAGGTTGTACTCGCGTTTCTGGTATTGAAACGGCTGGTAATTGTTGTAAAATATCCTCAGCAGATTGAAAACGCTCAGAAGGTCTTTGCGCTAACATTCGCTGTAAAATATGATTAAAACTAGAACTTAAACTAAGCTGACGATTCCACACCCAAGTCATTCTATGTGCATCAAATAATTCTTGAGGTTGTTTACCTGTCATTAATACAATTGCTGTCACACCTAAAGCATATAAATCACTATGAGGCGCAACAGATCCTAATCTTATTTGCTCATCAGGAGCATAACCACTTTTACCTAAACGAGTACCGCTACCACCAAAATTTTCTGCTGCTAATTGCGTCGCAACATCAATAGCAATTTGTTTAACACCACCAAAATCTATTAATATAGGTAATCCGTCTTGCTCTCTGCGGATAATATTATCGGGAGAAATATCGCGATGAATAACACCTTGTTGATGCAAATAACTTAGAACAGGCAAAAGTTGCTGTAATAATTCAATAACTTCGACTTCGCTAAAACGTTGATTTAATTCTAGTCGTTCACTTAGTAAATTATAATAGGTTTTACCTTGAATATAATCTTGAACTAAAAACAAACCTTTGCGATCGCGAAACAATTCCCAAAACTTAGGTATTTGGGGATGTCGCAGTTTATGCAGAATAGCTGCTTCTCGCTGAAACAACTCCTCAGCTTTTTGCAAAGCATAAGTACCTTGTCCTGTGGGCATTAATTCTTTCAGGACAATTAATTCATTAAACCGCCCAGTATCTTCTGCTAAATAGGTTCTACCAAAACCGCCTTGACCTAATTGATATTTTATTATGTAGCGATCGCGCAGTCGCGTTCCCCCACTCAAACCAGTATTGATACCACCTGCAAAAGCATTTTGTTCTGGTAGTGTTTCACCGCATAAAGTACAAAAACGTGACCCCTCTGGGTTTTGATGACCCTTGCTGCAAGTTATCAAGCTCATGATCCAGTAAACCCCTCAGTTTGGCTCACCCGTACTTGTGGTGATAAATCTTATTGTAGGGGCGAGTTCACCTACATCTAGGTGTCCTACAAAAATCTCAATTAAACCCGCCCCTACTGATGAGGAGAATCATTCTAATAAGTATTCTAACTGATTGCGTAATCCCTTAATATCAGCAACTCTGGCAACTAATAAACTTTCTTTCCCAGCATCATCTAATCTTGTTTTCCAAAATTGCACGAGATCTGAGTTATTCAGCCAAAAATTAACCATAGTATCTACAACCTCATCAAAATTCCAATCTGTTTTAGATGGAACCGCCTCCACTGATGCGATAAAAGCATCAAGAGTACATTTAAAGCTGCCTAAGTACTCAACTCCTGTATGAGGATGCTTCTCAATCAGTTCTTGCTGTTGGTTAAAGAAGTAAAGGATTGGAGAAACACCTAATAGTTCAAAAGTGTATTTCATATAAGCTCCTCACTTATTGCTCTTGCTTTTGAAATACCAAATTATAAAAAATATTATGGTTACATTTTTTACAATATGTCCATCCCACTAAAGATATCTTCCTAAATCTCCTACTTCTGAGTTATTCAAACCAAAGAAGTGTAGTAAGGATAATTATTTCTCTACCTTCAGAGAGAATGGTTAAAATTATGGTGAGAGCGATCGCCCTGCATGGCATTTTATTTCTAATTGTAATAATTTAAGCACAATCAGTGTTAGGACTTATGCAAGCTTGAAATCTAGATCCCCCATAGCAGGGCTTAAAAAGGGGGAAAATTCAAAGTCCTCCTTTTTAAGGGGGATTTAGGGGGATCTCCGCGTAAGTCCTAAGTGTGATCCCCATCACTCATATAGCTCTTAAAAGTCACATTTTTTTAAGGATGCGATCGCGCTTAACTTACAAAAATGTCACAATATACCCGTTGTGGGATCACCAAACTTCAACAGTCAAATCACCCTAAGCAACTAAATTTTATCCGATATTATAAGCATCGAGTTCAGCCCAGTTAGTGATGCAGTTACAAGTTAATCTAATTCCTGGCGCTATCGGTAACTTATATGCTGATGTTAGTACCTCTGGTTTTATTACTCTAGCCGATCGCTATGGATTGATGGCAGCTATATTAGAAGATACTCTTAGCGATGAGGAAGAATGCTGCGTTAACCGCTTGCTACACGCAGCGTGTAAAGGAAGGTTAACAATTAGTGATGAACTTTCATTGCAAATAAGTTAATTATTTATAAGCTAAGTTACTTCATCAGCTAATTAATCTCACACTAAGCTAGAAAACAATTAACAATTAACAATTAACAATTAACAATGACCGACGATCCCTGAACAGCTTGATTTTACCCTTAATTATGCCCATCTGGCTATCTAAAAGATTCTCTCGGTCTAAAAACAACAAAAAGGTGACTTTAAATGGCAAACTTGCAGCATCTAGATCAGCTAAACCTTGGAGTACAATTTTGGAATGAATGGCGTGAACAAAATCCTGAAATCAAGCCAAATTTGACTCGTGCAGATCTCCGAGAGTTTGACTTAAGCGGAGCTAATCTTAATGATGCAAATCTTAAAGGAGCTTGTCTGGAACGTGCAAATCTCAGTAGTGCTGCCTTAGAAAGAGCAAATCTTAGTTATACTAATTTGATGGTGGCAGATTTAACAGGTGCAAATTTAGCAAGTTCAAATATACAATGGGCAGATTTGCAATGGGCGGGATTATTCCTAGCCGATCTGACAGGTGCAAATTTGAGCGGAGCATCATTAGAAGGAGCAGCTTTAAATTGGGCAAATCTAACTGGAACAGTTATGCCAGATCAGCATAAGGAAAACATATTGTTTAAGCCGATCAGGCTCAAATCAATTAACAATTATCAATGACCAATTATCAATTAACAATGACCAAGAAAAATAGGTTTTAGGTTCCTCCTCTTAAAAGATGAAAAATTCCCATAAATCCTGCGCTTTAAAGCGGATGACGTAACGCTTCTAGGTACTGGTCACTGGTAACTGATCACTGGTAACTGTTATGACCAAGGCTTATTTTTTAAGGGCAAGGGTTAACCCATCGGCAATCGGTACTAAGCTCAAGCTAATTCTGTGATCTTGATACAAGTATTGATTGAAATCTCGGATCGCCTGGGTTTGCTTGTCCCGATCTTCAAAGTCAATAACTCGACCACTCCAAAGAACATTATCAATAGCAATCAAACCACCAGGACGAATTAGTTGTAGCGATCGCTCATAATATGCCTGATAATTTCTCTTATCAGCATCAATAAAGGCAAAATCAAAAGTGGCGGCTTGCCCATCAGCCAACAATTGATCTAAAGTCTCGATAGCTGGCGCTAATCTTAAATCAATTTTGTCAGCTACCCCAGCAGCTTGCCAATAACGCCGCGCGATCGCTGTATACTCCTCACTAACATCGCAAGCAACAATTTGTCCGCTTGGTGGTAACGCTAAAGCAACACACAGAGAACTATAACCCGTAAAAACTCCAACTTCCAGAGTTTTCTTAGCTCCTAATAGTTGGATCAGCAGCGCCATGAACTGTCCTTGATCTGGCGCTATCTGCATAACAGCACGAGGATGTTGAGCAGTTTCTTCCCGTAATTCTCTGAGAATATCTGCTTCTCGCAGGGATACAGACAGGAGATAATTATATAGTTGTTGATCTAGACCACTTGTTTTGTTTGACATTGTTTGACCAATTACCAATAATCAATTCTTAATTCTCAATTAACAATGAACTAAGTAGGTGGGCATAAATAAACGTATAATTGATTTTCCATAACACCCGTCCACAGTCCCCAGTCCCCATCATCACAGGTAACGTTTAATTTCACCCACATACTTATGGCTAAAATTGGTATGAGGTTAACAAAAATGAGACCAGGAGAAACCAAGTGTGATTGTGCGGCTAATTGTAACTTTAATTTTGTTAGCAATGCTCACAGCCTGCGGTGTTAGTGGACAAGCGCCAAGTATGCAGCTTGTTGAGAAAGCTATTGCTCTTCAACTTCATCTTACCCAAAATCAGTTCACCAAACAATTACACTTATCACCCCCCAGATTTGAAATCACTCAATTAAAAATCACTGATACTAAACCTCTAATAATTCAAAACTTACCTACTTACCATATTCAGGGAACTTATAACCTGATCGCCAAACTCCCACACCAAAGGGTAAATCAGGAGCATAACTTGTTTGAAGTTTACTTACAACGTCAACAAGAAGGCAAAACTTGGAGGTTGGCTCGACCCCAAGCTGATATAAAAGATTCTCGATTAGTTTGGTTGACTTACTTGATTCCTGATTATAAATAGTGGCATATAATAACTTAGCTCCCTTAACTGTATCAATAGCCAGAAAGTATCCTGAAAAGGGAATTATTTAGATAAACATCTATTTATATCAAGTGACCTATGACCATTAAGATTATTTCTGAAACCTTTGTATTGGCTCAAGCACCTGCTAAGAAAGCTCAAACACCTGTTAAAAAAACTCCAACTTCTCAACCTGCTTCCTCAGCATCTAGTAATTCTCCAACTGGACAGATTTGGATGTTGACATCAGGGGCGCTGTTGCTACTTCTGATTGGTTTAGCTGTGTATGGTAAGCGCCAAGTAGAAAAATTAAATAAAAAAATCCAACTGTCAGACTACAAAAATAAAGATCTTCAGAAAAAGCTCAAACTGGCGTTGGAAACTATTCGCAAAATGGAAACCAACCCCGATTTAGTTCACTCGCGGGAGTTTAATCTTGATTATTTGAGAATGCGGATGGATGAGGAAGTATTTAACTTTGCGATTCTTAATCAATTAAAAATCAAGGTCAAACAGCTTATTAGTGTCGCACTTCGCCCTAGCGAAGGTTCCCAAGCAGTCATTGGAATTGCTAACACATCTGGTCGTCAAGTAGATGAAACCTTTGATGTTTTGTATGAAATGGAACATGGCAACAAACGCACCCAAAGAGTACTTTTTCGGATTCAAATTAAGTTAACCAAATTACCCACACAATCAACTAATTCCACAATTGGCGAGATAGTTGAGTGTATTGAAAAGTTTCTGAGTTTATCCCAAGAAGATGATAACTGGCAACCAACAATTCAGGGTCGGATTGCCCAAATGGATTGGGATCAAAAGGCAAAGCCAACTCCATTATTAGTGCTTTCGCAATCTAGCGAGGGTGTGAACGTGAGTTTTCGGACTAAGACTAATAAACGACCAATGAGTAAGTAATAAAAATGATTAAGTCATTGGTGTTCGTTGCCTAGTACTCTGGCAGAAACGGGAATTTTTCCGTCTTTACATTATTGTTGGGAGAGGTCTCATAGCTAATAGCTAACCGATAATAGCTAATCGCTATCCACGAAATCAAATAATACTGTAGTCATATAATAATCTGCCCAGTCAGAGCCAAAGGCTTTTTCTAATACACGACGAGTTTTATCGTTTTGCTGTTGTTTAGTGCAGTAGTACTTTTGTCCCGCAAGCAATTCAGCTTGTTTTTCTGGAGATACTTGTTGGGCTGCGATCGCACTTTGACAATGAATAGCTAAAAATTCTTCTACCCGCGATAAAAATTGTGCTTCTTCCTCAGCATTACCAGGACGAACAAAGATGCAAAACTCCGAAAAAATATCTCCCCAAGCAGGTAATTCACGGGGTTGAGAAAAGTTGATCGCTGGTAATGCTTGCAGTGCTTGTTTAAAATTGTCTGGTAGTGTAAGATTTGCACTTAAAGGAGACAAATCTGCGATCGCCGCACTAATTTGTCCTCTTCCCCCCACTAAATCTGTACCAAACATCGGTAAATCATATTCTGGACGCGGAAACATCACACAATGCAGAATATCTAGCATAGTTCCCACTTTTGCTAATTCCAAGTGCAATTTGCGAAACTGTGGTGTTTGATAGCAGCGATTTTCAATGATCAGTTTTTCTCCCTCTAGTCTCCCCTCCACATATCCCAACTCAGCAGGTAAATTGTAGGGTTCTAAATCTAGATAGCGTTCCCAAGTAGACTCAATGCAGTCAGCTAACCCACGAATTAAAGGATGTTGCTGTTCTCTGAGGGAAGGTTTTAAAGTTTGTGACATGATCAATTATTAATTATTAATTATCAATTATCAGTAAGTAACAATTCCTAGAAAGATATCTAGCTTGTGTTTAAGATCGCACTGTATAGAATTCTTAATGATTAGGAACCTTGGCAGCAAACTGGTAATTAGATAGATTAAGGATACCAGTTTGTGAGCGGGTGATTCCTCATATGTAAATATCTGTAAAATTTATTGACAATAAAGATTATGATTGATGAAGAGGATATCGTTACAAAATC
Source organism: Crinalium sp. (assembly GCA_049646245.1). GTDB lineage: Bacteria > Cyanobacteriota > Cyanobacteriia > Cyanobacteriales > PCC-9333 > Crinalium. The sequence goes on from JBARVL010000192.1 coordinate 17,446, forward strand.
CAGGCTTTAAGTAAGTTAAAACTTGATTAGTTAGCTGATGACTTGAGCAATTAGTTAAGATTACAGATTATACTCGATTTTACTATATAAATGTTTATAGTTGATTGAGATAGAAATTAAGGGAGATTTATATGTTTGGTTTAGGATTGCCAGAAGTTGGGATAATTGCGATCGCTGCCTTAATAATTTTTGGACCTAAAAAAATTCCTGAAATGGGTAGTGCGTTAGGTAAAACATTACGTGGCTTTAAACAGGAGTTAAACAACCCCAAGCCAGATGAAGTTGATTCAGAACAAGATCAATAAACTCAATGGGTAATTTTATATCACCCAGGAAAAATGACGATAAAATTAAACATCTCCTCTGCTCTTACCCCCCTTTTTAAGGGGGGCAGGGGGGATCGGCACTATGTTGGGGGGTGGGGTTTTATTGCTAATCTATTGCTTTAAACTTTCCAGATTAATTGGCGAGCTAACTGGTAAATAACCATTAGAAGATTGCTGACGACGTGCCTCAATTAAGCTAATAGCAAGGCTGATACTTTCAGGTAAAACCACCACTAAACTGCCCTCTGGCGCTTCATCTAGAGCAGTAGAAATTGCTGTAGTCTCATCTAAGATAGATTCGTAACGGCAATTACGCTGTTCTAACTTAATGCCTTGAGCAATTAACTCAGCAGCTTGACCACGAGTACGCCCCCTGGTGTCGTTATCCTCTTTAATAATAATGCGATCGAATATTTCTGCTGCCAACTTACCCAGCATAATAAAATCTTCATCACGGCGATCGCCAGGACCACCAACAACACCTATCCTGATCCCCGTATTCCAATTGCGGACAAAACCACCCAAAGCCTGGTAGCTATGGGGATTGTGGGCATAATCTATCAAAGCATGATAACTGCCCAGATTAAATAAATTCATCCGCCCAGGTGTTTGGTTAACAGATGCTTGGAAGGTAGTCAGAGATTTACGAATCTCATCAATTGAGATACCTTGAGTATAGGCAGCTAAACTTGCTGCTAAAGCATTGGCAATCATAAATGCCGCCTTACCACCCATTGTTAAAGGTATATTAACTGCCTGTTCAATTCTAAAAGTCCAATCCCCCTTCATAATTGAAAGGAAGCCATGTTCATATACAGCAGCTAACCCACCAGAGCGTATATGTTTCTTCAGTAATTCATTTTCTGGGTTCATGCTGAAATAAGCTATATTCGCTTTCACCCGATGAGCCATTGCTGACACCAAAGGATCATCTGCGTTAAGAATTGCATAGCCAGAAGGCATGACAGTTTCAGCTATAACGCTCTTAAGGTGAGCTAATTGCTCTATAGTGTCGATATCACCAATCCCCAAGTGATCCGCAGCGACATTCAACACCACACCCACATCAGACTGATCAAACGCTAATCCTGAACGTAGTAAACCTCCACGAGCAGTTTCTAACACTGCTACTTCTACAGTAGGATCGCGTAAAATTACTTGAGCGCTTTGGGGACCTGTCGTATCCCCTTTTTCTACTAAAAATTCATTAATGTAAATACCATCTGTTGTAGTATAACCAACAGTTTTACCTGTTTGGCGATAAATATGTGAAGTTAAGCGTGTTGTAGTAGTTTTACCATTAGTACCCGTAATCGAGATAATCGGAATGCGGTTTGGTCTACCAGGTGGAAACAGCATATCTAACACAGGTGCTGCAACATTTCTTGGCAAACCCTGACTAGGACTAACGTGCATCCGAAATCCAGGGGCAGCATTAACTTCTACAATCACACCGCCAGTTTGATGTAAAGGCTGAGAAATATCTGGTGTAACTACATCAATCCCAGCAATATCTAGCCCAATAATCTTAGCTACTCGTGAAAACAGCCAAACATTCTCTGGATGTACTTCATCAGTACGATCTACAGCAATACCCCCAGTACTCAGATTAGCGGTTGCCCGCAGGTAACAAACTTCACCAGGAGGTAAAATTGTTTCTAGGTTATAGCCAAGCTTTTCCAATAACTGCCAGCTAGTACGATCTAATTCAATTTTGGTAAGGACGTTATCGTGTCCTTCTCCGCGATTAGGATCGCTATTAGTTTTCTCAATTAATTGAGCAATATTAGACTTACCATCACCCACAACATGGGCAGGAACTCGCTCGGCAACAGCAACTAATTTGCCGTTGATTACTAAAACTCTATGATCCCGTCCTGTATAGTAGCGTTCAACTATGACAGAGCGGGTTTTTGAAGCAACACTGGCAGCGTCATAAGCTTCTTCTGCTTCCTGCCAAGTATTAATATTGATGGTGATTCCTCTACCGTGATTACCATCTAGAGGTTTAAGTACAATCGGATAACCGCCCACGTCCGCAATTGCTTCTTCAAGTTCATCCAAATAATGGATTACAGTTCCTCTGGGGACTGGCACACCTGCATCACGCAGGATTTGTTTAGTTCCTTCTTTGTCGCAAGCTAACTCTACAGCTAAAATTCCCGATAAATCACTTAATGTTGCCTGTAGCCGCTTGTGGTAAACACCGTAGCCTAATTGGATCATGGCACGAGCGTTAAGAGGCATCCAGGGTATTCCCCTAGCTTCAGCTTCTTTAACAATTGTTTCTGTACTAGGTCCCAAAGCTGCATCTGCCCTAAGTTCCCGTAAATCCTTGAGGTCTTGTTCTAATTCCTCTTTTGAATAATTTCCGGTATCAATCAAGCTTTGGCAAAGTCGTACTGCTGCCCTAGCTGCGTAGCGACCAGCTTGTTCATCTAAATACTCTATTACTACCTGATAAATGCCTGGTGTAGCGGTTTCACGGGTACGACCGAATCCCACTGACATTCCGGCTAAAGTTTGGAGTTCTAAGGCAATATGTTCAATGATGTGACCCATCATTGTGCCTTCTTTTACCCTGCTTAAAAAACCACCTCGACAGCCAGGAGAACAATAGTGTTCTTCTATGCTGGGCAATACTTTCACTAATCCTTCATAGAAATTAGGAATTAGATTAGATGGTTTATCGGCAAGTTCCTCCAAATCGAGACGCATAACGACGAGTTTTTGCCGTCTAATACTCCAATAATTAGCGCCGCGTAACGTCTGGATTTTAAGTATTTTCATAATAATTTACAGGTTAAGCGCTTACTGGAACCAATTTTTTTAGTTTCCAGCTTGCAGAACCCCCTAAACTGTCCACTGTGAACTTTTTACTGCTTTCATAGCAGCGATCGCTAACCGGATTATACCCCAAAGGTGATAGGAGTTCCGGTATTAGTCGTCACCAGTGAGGGAGGAGAGAGGGGCAGAGGGGCAGGGGGGCAGAGGGGCAGAGGGGCAGAGGGGAGCAAAGATATTCTTAACCGAGTAGCATTGGGGGAGGAGGGAGGAGAAAGTAATTAATTGAGAGCAAGAAGTTGATCTTTTCAATTGAATGCAACAAAACATTCAAAATGCAACTTCAAGCCTAAAAGATATATCTTCCACCTCAAACTTTTAGTTACGCTTCTGGTGGAAATATACATCGTTGGTGTAAGTGGTAGCGATCGCCATAACCCAGAATGTGTACTTGGAGATTATGTAGGCTAACCGGATCAGTGGCACTAACGGTGGCATGATTTGTATGGGACATTTTGCCTGGATCGATAATCGTCACTGTGCCTTTGCCCATCACCTGCAAAATGCCATCTTTTTCAAACATGGCACAGGTATCTTCATCAATACCAATACCCAAGCGGTCTGGATGGGCGGCGATCGCACTCATCAATCTGCTCATGCGGTTACGATTATGAAAGTGTTGATCCACAATCACTTCAGGAATAATACCTAAGCCCGTTGCCATGTCCACCAAGGAACGATTAGGACATTCACCACTCCCGCCACCCGCAATCATGTGATGACCCATCACGGCTGCACCAGCACTGGTTCCTGCCAAGGTAATTTCACCTGAATGTACCCGCATCCGCATTTTTTCGATCAAGGGAGTATCTGCAAGTAGTCCACACAGTCTTAGTTGGTCTCCACCAGTTAAAAATACGCCAGTACACTCTTGAATAAATTCTTGAAAATGGGGGGTTTCAGTCTGCTCCCGTTCTCGAATATCTAATACCTTAATTGCCTTAGCGCCCATTTCTTCAAAGATGCTGCGATAGCGATCGCCGATAATTGTCGGTTCTCTAGAAGCAGACGGAACAATGGCAATCCGCGCATCAGCCGCCCCCGCACGTGCAAAAAAAGTGTGTAGGATTTCGCGCCCATGCACTTTGTCCTCAGCACCGCCAATAACTAAGACGGCAGTTTTTGTCGGTTGGGGCATCCTAGTTCTGTCTGATATAGATTCTAGCTGGAGCATAATGTCGGTCTTGGAAATAGGGTAAATCTAAGGCAAAGTTTTTGCGCTGACGATCGGAATGCCAATTTATCTTGAATTTGATTTTTCCTCAAGGTCTGAGCGTTCTAGTTCAGATGTTAAGCCATGCTAGGAATTTACTCATTTGAAGGCATCACTCTATATGGATGATGCCAGAGAACGTCAACAAGTTTTATAAAATATTTAACAAAAATATCAATTTATAGCGAGTTGCTCTTTTTCGGTAGTAGGCTGAGTTGAGATTAAGCAACCCAACCTACTTGGGATTGACTGGCGACTGATTCGGCGCTGTTGCTAAACTGTTGTGCTTCTAAATTTTATGTTTGGGGGGAGAGGAGGGAGGAGAGAGGGGAACATTTGATAACTTTTCCCTAAATTCCAAATGTACAAGCTTATATGCGCTGTTGCTAGAAGAAGTACTGAATGCTTATACTAAATGTTTCTCCAAGCGTTGAGTATATTCGGTAACTATCTTACGGAACTCTTCACCCTCAATAGTTTCCTTATCTAATAAAATGTCTACTAGACGGTCTACTAGATGTCGGTTTTCCTGAATTAGCCGCAACGCTTCGGTGTAGCAATGGTCTATGATTGCCCGCACTTGAGCATCAATTTTAGAGGAAATTTCCTCAGAATATTCTGAGCGTGACATAAAATCCCTACCTAAAAACACCTCGGAATTGGGGTTTTCTAGTGAAACAGGCCCTAAAGTTGACATTCCAAAGCGCGTCACCATTTGTCTGGCTAAGGAGGAGATGTATTCTAAGTCTGCGCCCGCACCTGTAGTTACTTCTGCATCTCCAAAGATTACTTGTTCGGCAGCACGTCCACCTAATGCGCCACTAATTCTTGCTAATAATTGCCCTCTAGAGATTAATCCTTGTTCTTCTCCGGGAGTAAACCAAGTCAACCCCTGTGCTTGTCCACGTGGAATTAAGGTGACTTTTTGGACAGGATCGTGATGTTTGAGCAGAGTGCCTATAATTGCATGACCAATTTCATGGTAGGCAATTAAGCGTTTATTTTTACTATCGACAAGTGGGGTACGTTCCATCCCAGCCACTACGCGATCGATCGCATCGTCGATTTCTAACATGGTAATCGCTTCTTTGCGCCGTCTCGCTGTTAAAATAGCAGCTTCGTTGAGCAGATTGGCTAAGTCTGCCCCTGTAAAGCCAGGAGTACGACGGGCGATCGCATCAATAGAAACTTCTGCATCAACTTTTTTGTTGCGTGCATGGACTTCGAGGATAGATAAACGCCCTTTTAAATCAGGTGCATCCACCATCACTTGTCGATCAAATCTACCTGGACGTAACAGCGCAGCATCTAAGACATCGGGACGGTTGGTAGCAGCAATGATAATAATCCCTGTATTACCTTCAAACCCGTCCATTTCTGTGAGTAATTGATTAAGGGTTTGTTCACGCTCATCATTACCCCCACCAATACCAGTACCACGTTGCCGTCCTACTGCGTCGATTTCATCAATGAATACTAAGCAAGGTGCGTTTTCTTTGGCTTTTTTAAATAAATCTCGCACACGGGAAGCGCCCACGCCTACGAACATTTCCACAAATTCTGAACCGGAAATGCTGAAAAATGGTACACCTGCTTCTCCGGCGATCGCTTTAGCTAGTAATGTTTTACCAGTACCAGGAGGACCTACTAACAACACACCTTTGGGAATCTTTGCTCCTACTGCGGTAAAGCGTTCTGGTTGTTTGAGGAAAGTCACAACTTCAGCTAGTTCTTCTTTGGCTTCTTCGATTCCTGCTACGTCATCGAACAACACACCTGTTTTAGCTTCCATCTGAAAGCGGGCGCGTGATTTCCCAAAGTTAAGTGCTTGACCTGAAGCATTACTAGAACGCCGGAAAAGCATCATTACGGCTGCTAAAACTAAAAGTATAAAAAATAAATTTGCCGCCAGCCCTAAAGCTAAACTGTTATCTGTGGAGGTTTGTACCTCAAACTCCACATTATTTTTGCGAAGTTTTTCAATTAGTTCAGGATTTTGCTCAAACAGTCTTAGCTGTTGAGTTTCATTTGGCTTTTGTTTTAATGTCACCTTGGCAACTTGAGTTGCTGGATCAACTGCTACTTTGCTAACTTCCCCAGCCTCGATTTTTTGCAGCAACTGAGTGTAACTAAGAGCATCTTGATCTGGTTTAGCAAAAGCTGGGGTTCCCAGGAAAACACCCTGCAAAATCATCCAACCAAGTGCCATACGCCAAATAGTTCGCGACGCTTTTGGTCTTGAAGTCAAACTTTGCTTGGTCGCACGCTTTGAGCTAAAACCTATTGACGTATTCCGCCCTATCCCTGCTTTGTTCCAGAAACTGTTATTCATGCCAATGCCCTTTGCCTGCTGTCTTGACTCAACCCCAACTTGATTAAATTCGCTGATTCTAGTTGGCAAGTATTGAGCAAGCCTTTCCAATTTCTAGTGTAACTTTTTCCTCAATAGGCGTATCTGCCTACAGTTTTGGTCTAAGAGGATGCTTACGCATTTTTAATAAAATTATCCTGCTTATATCTCAAAACCCCCGAACTGTAAAAATATTGCTATGATCGCAGGTTAACGTAGGACAGTAATTCTGTCTTAATTAATCAACACTTTGCTTTACCAGCGACACTATTAGGAGGATTCATTCTTGCCTCGTAAATATTTTTTTACATCTGAGTCTGTAACTGAAGGTCATCCAGACAAAATTTGCGATCAAATTTCTGACACTATCATAGATGCTTTGCTCGCCCAAGACTCTAAAAGTCGTGTGGCGGCTGAAGTTGTAGTTAATACTGGTTTGGTGCTAATTACTGGTGAAATCACCACTCAAGCACAAGTTAATTACGTCGATCTAGTTCGCAAAAAAATCGCTGATATCGGCTACACTGATGCTGATAATGGCTTCTCTGCCCAAAGTTGCGCGGTTTTAGTAGCTCTAGACCAACAATCTCCTGATATTGCTCAAGGCGTAAACTCAGCCCAAGAAATTCGGGAAGAATCTAGCGACGAGCAATTTGATAAAGTTGGTGCTGGCGACCAAGGTATTATGTTTGGTTTCGCCTGCAATGAAACTCCAGAATTAATGCCATTACCAATTAGTTTGGCACATAAAATTTCTCGCAGATTAGCAGCAGTGAGAAAAACTGGAGATTTATCATATCTGCGTCCAGATGGTAAAACCCAAGTTACTGTCACCTACGAAAATGGCAAACCAGTAGGTATTGACACAATCCTAATTTCTACTCAACATACGGCAACGATTGGCGACATTACAGATGGCGTAGCAGTCCAAGCTAAAATTAAAGAAGATCTTTGGGAAGCAGTTGTCAAACCTGTTTTTGTTGATTGTGATATTCAACCCGACGCAGAAACCCGCTTCTTGGTTAACCCCACTGGTAAATTTGTCATCGGTGGTCCTCAAGGAGATGCTGGTTTAACTGGTCGTAAAATTATTGTAGATACTTACGGTGGTTATTCCCGTCACGGTGGCGGTGCTTTTTCTGGTAAAGATCCCACCAAGGTAGATCGCAGCGCGGCTTATGCTTGTCGCTATGTTGCTAAAAATATTGTGGCAGCAGGTTTAGCCGAGAAGTGTGAAGTGCAATTAAGTTATGCGATCGGTGTAGCTCGACCTGTCAGTATTTTAGTAGAAACTTTTGGTACTGGCAAGATAGATGATGAGCGTTTGTTAGAGTTAGTTCAAGAGCATTTTGAACTACGTCCTGCTGGAATTATCGAAACATTTAATTTGCGTAGTTTACCAGCAGAACGCAATGGTCGCTTCTATCAGGATGTCGCAGCTTACGGTCACTTCGGACGCACAGATTTAGATCTACCTTGGGAACGTACTGATAAAGCAGCTTTATTAAAAGAAGCAGCAATGTCTAGTTCTGTTGTAGGTGCATAAATAAGCTAGGCGTATGGTGCGTTAGTGTAGGCTAACGCACCATTTACAAGCTGATAAGCTGTTGTGTTTCTAGATTTTATGTTTTGGGGGGAGAGGAGGGAGGAGGGAGGAGAGAGGGGAAAAGGGTTTGATAACTTTTATCTAAATTAAAAATGTACAATTTAAATGCGCGTTAGCTTAACAACTAATATTTTTTTTATTTGGCTAGGATATATATTTTAATGTTATAGCGGTTCCTCTGTCAGCTATCCCTCTGTCAGCTTTTTTAAAAGCCAATGCTTACAAGGGTTTCAAAATAAAAAATGCTCTAAACACAAGGCGCGACTGCTATAACTTTCAATAAAGTTAACGAATTAGTTGTTTTAACTCTTTTAAAATCGGTAATGATATAGACTCAGATTGTCGATGCGTGAAAACACCGTGAATCGGGCTAAATAAAAGAGCTAAGACAAATAATCCTGAAACAACTAATACAATAGCGGGACCAGAGGGTAAATTAAAAAAGTAGCTAAGATACATACCTGTAATGCTTGAAAATACCCCAATTCCAGCGCCTAATATCATTACTTGATGTAAGCGTTTAACTAATAAGTATGCTGTTGCGCCTGGTGTGATTAAAAGAGATAATACTAAGATAACTCCTACGGCTTTCATGCTGGCAACAATAGTTAATGCTATCAGCAGCATTAATCCGAAATTAAGTAAGTTGACTGGTAAACCAGCAGCTTCAGCACCTAATGGATCAAATGTGTAAAACAGTAGTTCTTTATAAAGTAAAACTACAACTAATAAAACAATAATAGCGATAATTGCTGTGTCGCGGACTTCTGGAATGGTAACGCTAAGAATATTGCCGAATAAAAAGTGATTTAAATCTATTTTGTTATCTTTTTGGATTAGTGTAATTAAGGTGATACCAAGGGCAAAAAAAGCTGAGAAAACTATACCCATTGCAGCATCTTCTTTAATTGGCGATCGCATTCTGATCCAAGCGATCGCCATTGTACTCAAAACCCCCGCAATAAACGCCCCAATAAATATATTTGCCCCTAACATAAATGCTATAGCTAACCCAGGTAAAACTGAATGGCTGATTGCATCTCCCAATAAAGCTAACCGTTGCACCATTAAATAACTGCCGACAACAGCACACAATAAACCAACTAAAATTGCAATGATTAGCGATCGCTGCATAAAACCATATTGCAACGGTTCAATTAATGCTTCTAACATTCTTCTGTTTCTTCCTTAGCGTCCTTCGCGTCTTGGCGGTTATTAAAAAAGCTTTTAAGCTGCCTCCCCAGAAAAGAATATAACTTTACCACCGTAAGCGCGATATAAATTTTCTTGACTAAGTACCTGTTGACGAGAACCAGCAGCAATTAATTCTTTATTTAATAAAATTAAATCATCAAAATGCGTAATAGATTCGCCTAAATCGTGGTTAACTACTAAAACGGTTTTTCCACCGCTAGCGAGTTCGTGGAAGATATCAAATATAATTGCTTGGGTTTTTTGGTCGATTCCAGAAAAAGGCTCATCAAAACAGAAAATATCGGCTTCTTGAACTAAAGCTTTAGCTAAAAATACGCGCTGTTGTTGTCCCCCAGAAAGTTGTCCAATTGGGCGATCGCGATAAGCACTCATACCTACACGCTCTAGTGAGTCTGCTGCTAACCGTCGAGACACAGTAGAAAAGCGACGCAACCACCCGGTTTTTTTCACCCGCCCCATCATTACTACGTCCCACACAGTAGCAGGATAACTCCAATCAATTTGCGATCGCTGTGGTACATACGCCACTTTTTCTAATTGTTCTTCTAATGGTTTATCGTTATATAACACTCGACCGCCACTCGCTGGAATTAACCCAAGCATTGCTTTTAGCAAAGTGCTTTTCCCTGCACCATTAGGACCAATAATTCCCGTTAAACGTCCTGGCTGAATTTCACAACTAATATCTCGCAAAGCCTCTACATTGCGATATTGTACGCCTATGCCACTGATACTGATGGTATTAGCAGCAGTCGTGGAGACATCTTTCAGATGGCATACCATGCGCGTCCAATGAGTATCAGGCGAGAAGGTGGCGGTGTTCATAAAGTGTTTTTATCTACCTTGTATAGAGCATAGTCTAAAAATGAAAGGATTATGAAAACATCTATAAAGGTACATAATACGGAAGATAGAGAAAAATGATTATTCAAACACCAAAGCGCAAAAGCTGCTTATTGCTAGTAGTTAGCTTACTCCTGGGAGTAGGGTTGAATGCGTGTACCCAAGGTGATAACAACACGAATAACTCAGGAAAACCGAGTGTCGTAGCAACCAGTACCATCATTGCTGACTTAACAGATGAGGTAGCGGGAGACGAAATTCAACTTAAAGGTATCCTCAAACCAGGAACCGACCCCCACGTTTATGAACCAGTACCAGCAGACTCTCTGGCGTTAGAGAAAGCCAAATTAATTTTGTATAACGGCTATAACTTAGAACCAGGACTAATTAAGTTGATGAATTCTACAGGCTTAAACAGTCGTAAAGTAGCAGTTGGAGAAGTTGCTAAACCTTTACAGTTAGAGAAAAAAGGAGAAACAGTTCCAGACCCTCATGTTTGGGGTGATGTTAAAAATGTAATTTTAATGGTTAACGCTATTCGAGATGCGTTAATTGAGTTATCACCAGAAGACAAACAGAAATTTACTCAAAATGCTGCACAACTTACAGGTGAATTAAAACAGTTAGATACTTGGATAACGCAGCAAATAAAAACTATTCCGGCTGACAAACGTAAATTAGTAACAACACACGACGCTTTTCAATATTATGCCCGTGCTTATAGTATTCCAGTTGCTGGTACTTTAATTGGAATTAGTACCGAAGAACAACCCAGCGCCCAAACAGTGCAAAAATTAGTTGAGTCGGTGAAATTAATAGGTGTATCAGCGATTTTTGCAGAAACAACAATTAATCCAGCATTGATTAACACTGTCGCGCAAGAATCAGGGGTAAAATTAGCACCAAAGCAACTATATTCTGATTCTATTGGTGCTGCTGATACTGACGGGGATTCTTATATAAATATGATGGTGGCGAATACTCGTAGCATGGTCCAATCTTTAGGAGGAAAGTATACGCCGTTTCAAAATACTCGTGAAAGTAAAAAGTGAAGTTTAACTTTTGCCAAGAATAAATATCAAGTATTAATAATTAAGTTTTTGCAAAATAAGCAGGCACTTTTTCTAGTAAAGTATGTCAATGTTAATTAAGTAAAAACTTAAATATTATTAATATTTGATATTGCTATAAACATCAAACGCCTTAATTTATACTACAATAGTATTTGTGATTATATAAAACCATATTGTCATTATGATAACTTCCAATAACCGACCTATTGGAGTCGATTTATTTGCTGGCGCTGGCGGGCTGACTTTTGGTTTTGAGCAGGCAGGTTTTGATGTACTTGCTGCTGTTGAAATCGATCCAATACACTGTGCAACCCACAAATTTAATTTTCCAGCTTGGTCTATTTTGTGTCAAGATATTGCTTTGACTAGAGGGGAAGATATTAGAAGTAGATCCGCAATTGGAAATAAAGAAATTGATGTTGTTTTTGGTGGTCCTCCATGTCAAGGATTTTCATTAATTGGTAAACGGATGCTTGACGATCCCCGAAATTCTTTAGCATTTCATTTTATTCGGTTAATTGGAGAATTGCAGCCGAAATATTTTGTCTTGGAAAATGTGCGAGGCATGGCTGTAGGACAACATAAAAAGTTTATTGCAGAAATTATTGAAGAATTTCAAAAAATTGGTTATTTAACTAAGTCAGACTACCAAATTTTAAATGCAGCAGAGTATGGAGTGCCACAAAACCGCGAGCGATTATTTTTAATCGGATGTCGTCAGGGTATGCAACTACCAAAGTATCCTGATAAACTTACAAGACCTGCAAAGCAGAGAAAACTTAGTTCTACAAGCAATTTGCCATTAAGTCCGACAGTTTGGGATGCACTGAAAGATTTACCTTTAATAGAAAATTACCAAGAACTATTGACAAGAGATTGGGTAATTGCAGAGTTTGGCAAACCCAGTGAATATGGTATAAAATTGCGTGGTTTTTGCGCTATAGATAATGACTATTCATATCAACGACAGTATGATTCACGAATACTGACATCAAGTTTAAGAACAGAGCATAGTTTAGAATCAATCAAGAGGTTTGAATCTACGCCACATGGTACAACAGAACCAATCAGCCGTTTTCATAAACTCGATCCTGATGGAATTTGTAACACACTAAGAGCCGGAACTCCTAGTAATAGGGGTGCTTTTACATCTCCTAGACCTATTCATCCTTTTATACCAAGATGTATTACTGTGCGTGAAGCTGCACGTTTACATTCCTATCCTGACTGGTTTAGATTTCATATCACAAAATGGCATGGTTTCCGACAAATAGGAAATTCTGTTCCTCCTTTATTAGCTAAGGCGGTAGCAACAGAAATTATTAAGGCGTTGGGAGTTACTCCAATTCAACTTAATAATAAACAGCCGTTAGGAGAAGAAAAGTTACTAAAACTAAATATGTCCCAAGCCTCTCAAATATATAGTGTACATCCGCACGTTATTGAACCTAGAATAAGAAAAGATAGAAAACAGGTGATACATGGCTAAAGCTAGAAAAACCCCTGCAAGATATGATGCTATTATTGAGAAAATTTTTCAGCGACATTATCAGGAAGGTCTTAATAGTTTTGAATTTAGCCGCTCTGAGTTTGCTGAAGTTGCAACAGATCTTGGCATTGTTTTACCAAAAAATCTTGGTGACGTTCTTTATTCATTTCGTTTTCGTAAAAACTTACCCTTAGCAATTTCCTCAACTGCACCAGAGGGCTATGGATGGCTCATAGAATTAGCTGGATACGGAAATTATAGGTTTAGGCTTAGTCAAATTAATCGTATTATTCCTAATCCTAATTTTAAACAGATTAAAATTCCTGACTCTACGCCTGAAATTATAGTTAAATACGCAATGAATGATGAACAAGCTCTTTTAGCAAAAGTGCGCTACAACCGTTTGATAGATATATTTTTGGGCATCACCACTTATTCTTTACAAAACCATTTACGAACAACTGTTACTAATATTGGACAAATTGAAATAGATGAAATTTATGTTGGTATTAATCGTAATGGAACACATTTTGTGATTCCAGTTCAAGCAAAAACTGGCTCAGATCAACTAGGAGTAGTTCAGACAAGACAAGATATAGCCTGTTGTAGGGAGAAGTTTCCCCAATTAATTTGTCGTCCGATCTCAGCCCAATTTATGGCAAATAATACGATCGCACTGTTTGAATTGACTTTAGAGGATGATGATATCAAAGTTGTTGAAGAAAAACATTATCGGTTGGTTCCCGCAGCAGAAATTAGCAGCGAGGAATTACTTAGTTATCAGATGCGTGAATAAAAACTGCGATCGCCATTTTCTCCCCCTCCCTCTTCCCTCCTCTCTCCTCTCTCGCTCAATTGATCCCCAAAAGCACTAAGCTTAAAGTATTGTGATTTTTTGTAAAATTAAGTAATAGAAGAGTGGTGAGTAAAAGCAATGGCGACAAATTTGCCAGATATTGATATTGCTCCCTTCATAGATCATGCTCTGCTCAACCCCACCGCTACCCCTGAGCAAGTAGAGAAATGGTGTGCAGATGCAGATAGGTTTCAGTTTGCGGCGGTGTGCGTATATCCTGTCTACGTCCGTCAAGCTGCCAATCTTCTCTATAACAAAAAACCAAAAGTTTGTACAGTGATTGGTTTTCCTAGTGGAGCGACAACCTCAGCAACTAAGCTGTATGAAGCTCAAGAAGCCGTCGAGAATGGAGCCACAGAATTAGATGTGGTAATTAACCTTGGTTGGTTGAAAGCTGGGAAAACTACAGAATTTCACCGAGAAATAGCGGAGATTTGCGATCGCACAGGTATAACTGTTAAGGCAATCCTAGAAACAGCCCTATTGACAGATGCAGAAAAACAACTAGCCGCAGAAATATTAATGGATGCTGGGGTTGCCTACTTAAAAACCAGTACAGGTTTTTATGGAGGTGCGACTGTTGAAGATGTCAGTTTCCTTGCTGAAATTACTAAGCAGCAAATTGGCATTAAAGCATCAGGGGGAATTCGTACTTGTAATGAAGCAATTGATCTGCTTGTCGCAGGTGCAACCAGACTAGGGACATCTCGTGGTGTTGAATTGCTCAGGCAGCGCGATAATCTGGAAAATGAAATTAAAAGCTAGAAGTCGCTAACCATCTGAGAGTCCTCACCCCGAATGCAATATGAGTAGAACTTATAAGGTTACTGGAATCAATCTCAAGGGTATGCCACTGGGTGAGGCTGATCGCTTACTGACGATTTTAACAAAAGAGTTGGGTCTAATCAGAGTAGTAGCACCAGGCGCACGTAAACACAATTCCAAATTGGGTGGCAGAAGTGGGTTATTTGTTGTCAATGAGTTACTAATCGCTAAAGGGCGATCGCTCGATAAAATTACCCAAGCAGAAACGGTAGAATCTTACCCAGGTCTCAGCAAAGACTTGGGGAAACTAGCAGCTAGTCAGTACTTAGCAGAAATTGTTGTGTCTCAAGCATTAAGTGAGCAACCACAAGCAGAACTTTATGCTGTGTTAAATGAACATCTGCGACGTATAGAACACTTTCCCCGC
>JBARVL010000193.1:0-7002 GCA_049646245.1 Crinalium sp.
GATTTTTATCGGGTAATTGCAGAATATGCGATCGCACCTTATAGATTAGGATTAACTGCAACACCGGATCGCTCAGATAATCGTCATAATGACTTAAATACGCTACTAGGTAAAGTTGTTTATCATAAAACGCCAGAAGAATTAGCTGGTACTGCCCTAGCACAGCATAAAATAGTGCAGATTAAAGTTAAATTATCAATAGAAGAGCGCGATCGCTACAATCAACTAATTCAAGAACGCAATAAATTTTTAAGACAATCTAATATTTCTCTAGGTAGCCTTCAAGGATGGCAAACATTTGTGCAAGCTAGTTGCCGTTCACCAGCAGGACGTAGAGCTATGTTAGCTCATCGAGAAGCCAGAGAAATCGCTTTAGGTACAGATGGCAAATTAAGAATATTAACTGATATCCTCACGCAACATTATCCAGAAAGGACAATAATTTTTACCGCCGATAACGCCACAGTTTACCGCATTTCTCAAGAATTACTAATTCCAGCAATAACCCATCAAACCCCAGTAAAAGAACGTCACGAAATCCTGACACGCTTCAAAGAGGGTGAATATAAATGCTTAGTAGTGTCTCATGTGCTTAACGAGGGGGTGGATGTTCCAGATGCGCGTGTGGCAATTATTTTATCTGGTACTGGTTCTACTCGTGAGTATATTCAAAGATTAGGACGGGTATTGCGTAAAGGTACAGATGAGAATAAGCGTGCTGTGTTGTATGAGGTTGTAACTGAGGATACTAGCGAGGAACGGACTTCGGAAAGAAGGAGAGGAGAAGATAAGGAGAATAAACCGCCAAGACGCAAAGTACGCCAAGAGAAGAAGGAGGAGAGGTATCAGCAGTTGGAAATTATTCAGCCTACGCCACTTTATGGCAGCAGTACTAAGCGTACTAAGAAAGCGGCTGAACCTTCTACTAAGTGGAAAGATGATTCGGATACACCTGAAACATAAAAGGTATCACGTATCACTGTCAACCGATAGACGCAATTAGCTAATGATTTTCTTAAATTAAAGGTTAAGTATAAAAACAGCAAATTTGCTAACTGTGACCTATGGCAACACAAAACCAACAAAATTCCACAGACCCGATCAGTAATGCGATCGCCACAGCAACTCAAATGGCTAATATGGCTTCGCAAACCTTCCAGTCTGCTGTTAATAACATGAGCAACGCTACTACTGCGGTAGGAGATACAGTTGTACCTCCAGCAGTGCGACTGGTAGAACAAACTACGGAAAACGTTGGTAAATTTGTTGCTCCTATTGCAGAAAATCCCTTGATTAAATATGCTGGTAAGCTTCCAGGGATTAACTTCTTAATGACAGCACTTGGTAACATCGATCTCGATAAAGCTCAACAAGAAGTAGATAAGTTAAAACAAGAGTATCCCCAAGAAACATTACAGCAACTTGCTCATCGTGTCATAGTTGATACTGCCATCACTGGTGGCGGTATTGGATTACTGAGTAATTTTGTACCCCCATTAGCACTAGCCTTATTTGCGGTAGATATAGTTGCAGTTACCACTCTGCAAGCAGAAATGGTTTATCGAATTGCTGCGGTTTACGGGTTTGAGTTAAAAGATTCAACTCGCAGAGGTGAGGTATTAGCTATCTTTGGTTTATCTGTAGCGGGTTCTGGCGTAACAAAAGTTGGGTTAGGTTTAGTGGAACTCATCCCAGGCGTAGGTGCTGTTGTGGGAGCATCTAGTAATGCGGCTATACTTTATTCTTTAGGATACGCAGCTTGTCAATTTTATGAAGCAAAGAAAAGTTTAACCAAAACCAATGGCAGTAGTAATGGAAATACTGCTACTTATTAGATCTCGCCTGAAAATAGAGCTTAGGCTACGAAGTAAGAAGTGTAGAGATGTTATACAGGACTTACGCAAATTATGAAAATAAACACCATCTGTAGGGGCAATCCCCCTGTGGTTGCCCCTGTATTTAGTGTATCTGCGTAAGTCCTGTTATATATATCATGTCCGCACGCTCCTACTGTAGCCAAAGCTCTAGTAGAAGAGAAAGTAGATTTCCAAAAATGGAAACAGTAAAAAACACACCTGTCAGCCATCCCCCCTCCTCACCCACTTTTCCAACTGACCACTATCTGCAAGCTACCACTCACGTAAAATACCACCTTTGGCAGAGGAATCATTAGACACCTTCACAAAGTGGTTAACACTCACCCCACGCTCAAAGCTATTCACCGAATACTAAAAGCATAGAGTTCAAACAAACGGTTTAAAGCTTATGAAACGCCAGGGTGAAGCACAAACATCTATCTCTCTCCAATCTCAAGTTGCTGGCAAAATCAACAAAACACTTTCTCTCCGCGCCTCCTTATTAAGTGCATTGCTGCTCATCTCAGGTGGCACAATCACACTAACAGCATTAACTCAAACTGCACCTGCAAATGCTGTTACTGCTGGTGTAAATAGCAGAGTAATATATGTAAATCCCGCTACTGGTACTGATAGCCCTAACGCTGGTACTAGCGAAGTTGCACCGTTACGCAGCATTACTTCTGCACTACTAATGGCTACTGCTGGTACTGTTGTACAACTAGCCCCTGGTTCTTACACAGCTAATACAGGTGAAGTATTCCCCCTAGTTGTCCCTGCTGGTGTAACTTTGAAAGGTAATGAGGCTACTAAAGGTAATGGCATCAATATCAATGGTGGTGCATCTTTTGTTAGTCGTATAGAAGCAACTCAAAGTGTCACAATTCTTGCTTCTAATGACAGTGTAATTAGCGGTGTAACTATTACTAACCCAATTATTCGCGGTACAGGTTTGTGGTTAGAATCAAGCAATGCCACAGTTACTAACAACACTTTTGTTAATAACAAGCGTGAAGGTATCTTTATTACTGGTGCATCAGCAGCAATTATTGATGGTAACAAATTTACTCAAAATAGCGGTAACGGTATTACTATCGGTCGCACTGCTAAAGGTGAAATCCGTAATAATGTGTTTGAAAACACTGGTTTTGGTATCTCTTTGAGTGAGGAAGCATCTCCTTTAATTATCAACAACCGCATCACTAAAAACGTTGATGGTATTGTAGCTGCTTACTCAACTGCTCCAGTATTGCGGAATAATATTATTGAAAGTAATCAGCGCGATGGCATTGTAGTAGTTAGTAGCGCGAAACCTGACTTAGGTACAGCAGAAAACCCTGGTCAAAATCGCATCCGTAATAATGGACGCTATGACCTCAATAATGCTACTCGTAGTAATACATTGATTGCTTACGGCAACGATATTAACCAAAAGCAAATTCTTGGTAAGGTAGACTTTGTAGGTGCGGTTATAGCTGGTAATCCTGGTAGTGATAATTCTGGCTCAACTGCCTTAAAAGATGTTCAAGGTCACTGGGCGCAAGCTTATATCCAAAACTTAGCATCTCAAGGTGTGATTGCTGGTTTTAGTGATGGTACTTTCCGCCCCAATCAACCTGTAACTCGCGCACAATTTGCCGCAATTATTAACAAGGCATTTGCTCCCGTACCACAAAGAAATGCTACGAAGTTTGCTGATGTTAGTAGCAAATCTTGGGCTGCTGCGCCGATTCAAACAGCTTATCAAGGTGGCTTTTTACAAGGTTATCCAGCTAATAAGTTTTTACCTGAGCAAGCAATTCCTAAAGTTCAAGTTTTGGTTTCTCTAGCTAGTGGTTTGAAGTTACGTTCTGATGATACCAGTGTACTCTCGGTTTATTCAGATGCTAAGTCTATTCCTAACTATGCTCTGACAGCCGTTGCTGGTGCTACTCAGCAAGAACTGGTGGTTAATTATCCGATTGTTAATCAACTCAATCCTAACCAACAAGCTACCCGCGCTGAAGTTGCAGCTTATGTCTACCAAGCTTTAGTAAAATCAGGACGCGCAAGTGCTATTCCTTCAGATTATTTGGTGAAGAATCCTCTAACTGCTCAACGTTAACCGCAAATTTAAGTAAAAGTTAGAGAAAGGTTAATGTTAATACAAGAAAGGGTAGGGCTTATCTTAAGCTTTACCCTATTTTGTTGAGGGGGAGGAGGGAGGAGAGAGGGGAGAGAGGAGAGAGGAGAGAGGAGAGAGGGGATTTTATATTCTGAAACATCTTACTAAAAAAGGCTTGGAAAAAAGCTGATAGCTGATAGCTGATAGCTATACTATTAAATCACTGCTGGTAATGTGACAGTAAATGTTGTACCTACACCAACAACGCTGTCTACTGAAATTTGCCCCCCATGCAAATCAACTGAATTTTTGACAATCCATAATCCTATTCCTGTTCCAGAAATCTTACCGACATTTTTTGCTCTTTCAAATGGCTGAAAGAGTTGGGTTTGATAATCTGTTGGAATACCGATTCCTTGATCTTGAATACGGAAAGTTACTTGCTGCTGGTTGCGACTTATTTCTAAACTAATAGTACCACCTTGGGGAGAATATTTAATAGCGTTAGAAAGTAAGTTGCCAAGAATATGTAACAAGAGTTTTTCATCTGATATTAATTCTATGTATTCCTCTGTAGTGGATAAAGTTAAGGTATGTTGAGGGGTAGCAATTATTTTAAATTCTTCGATCAGATCTTTACAAAATGCGATCGCATCTAAGCAAGATGGCTGAAATGATAGCTTCCCTAAGTCTGTCTTACTCCAAACCAGCACATCTTCCAATAGCTGGTTCATTTTACTGACTGCTCCAGAAATTCGCTCATAATGCTTATCTTTTTTTTCTTGAGAAAATTTATGCCCGTAATCTTTAAGTAAATGAGTTGAT
Source organism: Crinalium sp. (assembly GCA_049646245.1). Lineage (GTDB taxonomy): Bacteria > Cyanobacteriota > Cyanobacteriia > Cyanobacteriales > PCC-9333 > Crinalium. The sequence continues at coordinate 4,786 of JBARVL010000193.1, forward strand.
GTTAGGATAGTAGTTAAAGGATTCCGTAAATCGTGAGAAACACTTGCTAATATCCTGGATTTATCTTGATTAACGGCTTCTAAGGTTGACAGAGATTTACTAACTTTTAATTGTTCCTGATTTTTGGCTAGTGCTATTTTAATTGTGGCGTTGAGTTCTCTTTCCTTAAATGGTTTAAGAATATAACCATAAGAACCAGTTTTTTCTGCCCTAGCCAAAGTGTCATCGTCAGCATAAGCAGTAACAAATATAACTGGAATTGCTAATTTATCATTGATTATATCAGCAGTTTCAATGCCATCTAATTCACCTTTGATCACAATATCCATTAAAATTAAATTCGGCTGTAATTGCTCTGCTCTTTTAATTGCCGCTTCTCCTGAAGAAACAATATCAACGACGGTATATCCTAAATATTGGAGCTTGCGCTCTAAATTTCTAGCAATCAGTAATTCGTCTTCAACAATTAATATTTTGATATTATTCATAAATTAAACTCTTTTTTTATATTGTAGTTCAGAGAAAGTTAAGTAAAAAGTGGTTCCGTTCTCTTTGTTTAAGATAATTTCTCCTTCTAACTGTTCAGTTAAAGTACATACTAATTGCAACCCTAATGATTCTGTATTTCTAAAATCTAAATTAGCTGGGAAGCCAATGCCATTATCCTTAGTAATTAGCATAATTTTCTGGCTACTATCTTGATGCAATTCCAAAATCAGCTTACCTTTTCGATTATTAGGGAAGGCGTGTTTAAAAACATTAGAAATTAACTCGTTAACAATTAAACCAGCAGGGTTAGCTGTTTCAATATTCAGTTCAACTGGGTCAAGATCGAATTCAAACTGGATGCGGTCTTCCGTGATATTGTAAGAGCTAATTAAGTTAGATACTAAATTTTGAATATATTCTCCAAAATTAATTTTCTCTAAGTTTTTTGATTGGTATAATTTTTCATGTATTAATGCCATTGAGTAAATTCGATGCTGGCTATCTTCAAATACTTTGATGATTGCCGGATTGTTAATATATTCTGTTTGGAATTCCAGCAGACTAGAAACAACTAGCAAATTATTTTTGACCCGATGGTGAATTTCTTTCAGCAATATCTCTTTTTCTTTTAATGAAGCTTTTATTTCCTCTTCTGCTTGTTTACGGTCGCTAATATCGCGACCTTCTGGAATCAGCATGACAACTTCTCCCATCTCATCTGTGACAGGCTTAATAGAGAAGTCGATTGTTATTATCTCCCCGTCGGCACTGATAACATCAACTTCGTAACGGATAAATTTGCCTGTAGCAGCTTGTGCTATTGCAGCTTGCAACTGTTGCTGATTGTTTGTAGATAAATTCCAACAAGGCATATCCCAAAATGGCTGATTGATCATATATTCTGGCGGCAGTCCCATAAATTCCAAGGCTGTTTGGTTTGCCTCCAAGAGAGTGCCATCTGGTTTTAGTAACCAGATAAATTGAAATGTCTGGTTAAAAATTGCTCGGAAGCGCCGTTCATTATCCTGCAAAGCACGTAATAGTTGTGCCTGTGCCAAAGCCACACTAACTTGATCGGCTAGTTGCTGTAGCAATTCGGTTTCAAATTCTGTCCAAATACGAGTGCTAGAACAATGATGGGCAATTAATAATCCCCAGAGTTCTTGATTTTGCACAATTGGTACAATTAGTTTGGCTTTAACAGCTAATTTTTTCAAGAATTCTACTAAACAGGGAGTTTCCTCACCATAAGCTTGTTCTACATCCTCAATTGCTCGTACCTTTCCCAACTTGTATAATTCCTGGCACTCAAAAGGAAATACTTCTTCAGGAAAAGGAATATTTACAAGCACTGGCAATCCAGGTAAGACTGCTTCAGTAATAGTACAACCACTCCTATCTGATATAACGCGGTAAATCAACACGCGATCGACCTGAAGAATTTTTTGAACTTCTGTGACAGTGGTTTGAAGAATTTCCTCTAGTTGCAAAGATTGACGAATTTTTAGAGTGATTTCAGCAAATAATTGTGATTTCAAATTTTGGCGCTTTAAAGCTGCTTCCGTCTGTTTACGCTCAACTATTTTGTGCTGCAATCGCTCATTAACACGCTCTAATTCAATAGTCCTTTGTGTAACTCTATTTTCTAGTTCGTTTTTAGCTTTTATTAGTGCTACTTCTACTCGCTGACGTTCTGCTAACTGAATCTGCGCTTGCTGATATAGTTCA
>JBARVL010000194.1:0-14527 GCA_049646245.1 Crinalium sp.
AACTAGCAATTTTTAGTAATAACTTCCCTTTTACTTGATCTTGCCACAATGCAAGCTTTGTCGACAACAAAGAAAGAAAATCCAGATTTGGTGGCGATCGCACCAAATTTTGATGCGTTTGCCCTGAATGCCCGGTAGCCTTCATAACTTGTAGCGTGCTCCCAAGCAAATGGCGGTGCAGGTAATGCCCTACCTCGATAGGAGCGAGCGCATCCTCTGAGCATTGCAATATGAGGGATGGAACAGTCATTTTCGGCAAGTCGTGGCGGTTATCAGAGAGGAAAGTCACTTCAGCAAAGCGACGCGCCATAACTGGATCGGTTGAGCAAAAGCTAGTCTCAAGCTCATTTGTAAGTTCAGGATGATCCTCATTTTTCATAACGAGTGGGGCTAGTAAGCTTGCCCAACCCATGTAATTTCTCTCCATGATATCTAGCAGCCCTTCAATATCTGTGCGCTCAAATCCTCCCAGATAATCAGGTAAGTCATTGATGTAGCAGGGAGAGGGAGCGATAAGAATCAAGTGAGCGAAGCGATGGGGGACTTGAATAGATGCCAAAATGCCAATTATGCTACTAACCGAATGCCCAACGAAAATGACATCGGTCAAATCCAACGCTTCACAAATATCCACGACATCTTGAACATAACCGTTGAGGTTACTGTACCGCTCAGCACTGTAGGCACTTAAATCTGATTTTCCAGAGCCGACATAATCAAATAAAAAGATTTTGTAATCATTCTCAAAGTTTGGTGTTAGAAAACGCCACATATTCTGGTCACACCCAAACCCGTGAGCAAACAGCATCGGCTGCTTACCTCGTCCAAAGCAGGTGACATTATTTCTTCTAATAATATTTGAAACCATCTTAATTTCTCAAACAATTCCAGTAGCTCACTTTCAACAACTGGGGTTTTTCTTAAAATGCCCATTTCGATCTCAATACTTAATTTTATGCTAGATCACGGTGATCATCCTGAACATTAGAAATTAGCTCAACTACAAACCGAGAAAGATAAATGTGATGGTAAGCTTCAAGGCTTTATTGAGGGTAGGAGATCAATAAGTCTGATCAACTTCCTGCTGGTCGGGCGTTAGAGTCACAGGAAATAGCGGCTTTGATGAGGGTGTGCTTGGCTGATTCTTCTCCGGCTGGTTACAGGGACGCGGCACTAATTGCGATCGCTCGTGCTGGTTTGCGACGTTCTGAGATTACTAAGTTAGAAGTTACCGATTTTGACCCGCTTAAAGGTTCTCTCAAGGTTAGGTCTGGTAAGGGTAGGAAGGATAGACTGGTTTATCTGCCTGCTAATGGTAAACAAGCTCTCGTTGATTGGTTGAAGCTGTGATGTGATTTAAGTGTGCCGGAAGGCGCGATTGCTGTTGCTATTGATAGATTTGGTCGTGTTAGTGGTAATAAAATTACTGATCAGGGTTTTCGGAAAATTATCCGTAAGCGTGGCAAACAAGCTGGACTAAAAAGTTTTAGTCCTCACGATTTCCGACGTACTTTTATTGGGGATTTGTTAGACGCAGGGGTTGATATTTCTACTGTTCAAAAGTTGGCTGGACATTCTAAAAGAAGCGACTACTTCCAGGTATGACCGTCGAGGTGAAGATACGAAGGAAGCAGCTATGCAGCTTCTCGATTTGCCTTATCAGAGGTAAAGTGCAATTACAGATTTATGGGCAGGCGTAATGAAGTTTTTCTGGTAATACTTGACAGTTATTAATTGGGTTTTTACTCAATTCCAACATAGTTAGATTAGCCAAACCTGCTAGTGGTTCCACATCACTGATTTTGTTGCTATACAAGTTCAGCGTAGTTAGATTAGTTAAACCAGCTAGTGGTTTCACATCACTGATTTCGTTGTATTTCAAGCCTAACTCACTTAATGAGCGCAAACCCGCCAGTGGTTTCACATCACGGATTTTTAGGTTGTACTCCAAGGTCAGATAAGTTAATTTAGTCAAACTAAGAAGTGGTTTTACATCAATGATTTGGTTGTAAGCCAAGGACAGAATACTCAGATTCGCCAAACCCGCCAGTGGTTTCACATCACTGATTTGGTTGTACTCCAAGGTCAGCGTAGTCAGATTAGTTAAACCGCTTAGTGGTTTCAGATCATTGATGTTGTTCTGATACAAGGACAGCCTACGAAGATTAGTTAAACCCTTTAGTGGTTTGAGATCACTGATGTGGTTGAAATTCAAGGTCAAATCCCTCAGATTAGTTAAACCCGCCAGTAGTTTCACATCACGAATTGGGTTGCCACTCAAGTCCAGCGTAGTTAAATTACGCAGTGCTTGAATTCCTTCTAATGATCTTATACTGGCGTTACTGGTATATAAAACTTTTACCCCTTGCAGGACTTTTAACGTTAGTCGTTGGTCATTTTGAATGTTTAGCTGCCGCCTAATCGCAGCTTCCAAGTTAGCATCCTTAAATTTAACTTCCCTCTGAGCATTCACGGGTTTTTTAGCTATAACTCGCTTGGAAGCAGAGCGAATTTGGGTTTTAGAGGCACTTTTGGCATAGCTTGGTGCAGTAAGAACAAAGGAATCCATTGCCATATTTCCAGTTACGCCAACTAACAATGCTGAAGCGACAATAACTTTAAAAGGTAATTTAGTAGTAATAAATTTAACAGAATTAGCAATAGAAGATAAAGAATTTTTAGTAGTGTAGGTAAGTTTCATTCTTTTTTGAGTAATTATTGAACTCGATTGATTTCAGTATTCCTTGACTACTAATAAACGTGGTGTGAAGAGTAACCACTTTATATATGCGTCTACCAGTCTGTTCTTTTAAACCTGAGTTTTTGGTTAAAAGTAGTACTTTGATGGTGGTCAGTTAGACAAGCGGTTAGTTTCAGATTTGGGATATAGAGATAAATACAGCACTCTTTAATAAGAGCTATCGCTCTATAACTCTTAAAGTCTTTGACCCGCCTAACTTTTATCTTGTTCCTTTGTTACCCTTTTTATGAAGACCTTCTAGCTTGTGAGGGCCGTAGTGTTAAATTTGTAGCGCACTCTCTACTACTAAGAGCGAGTTCGCTCCGTGCGATCTTCAATTGGTCGTCGCTACGCGAACGCACAACCAAAATCTGGAAAATCCTACCCTTTTCTTATCAGGGTAGGATACTGAATTGACCATGATATAAATTTCACTCTTTTACTATCAATTATCTACTTGCTACAGAATCAGTGGTGAGATAAATGTGTCCTAAAGCTTTACCATTGTAAGTGCGTTTTGCTAACCGCCAATTAGAATCTAAGTTGATTTTAGTAAATCCTTGACCAATACCATTGCTTCTACCAAGTTCAATCGGTTGAGCATTAAAATCTCTTGATTTAGTGCCTAGCAGCACCAGTTGATTACCACGTTGTACGATATCAAAATCATACTGCGCCCCTAAATCAACCCCTGCTTGCCGCATTGAGTAACCGTTACTATCAGTAAACCGTCCACAAATACCAGTAAAGTCAAAGTCTAATAATAACGGCTTAACTGCGTTGCCACTTTCAGACCAACACGCTCTTTTATTAGATAATTGCTGCAAAATCACCAGTTGATAACGATTTCCACTTAAAGGTGCAGCCGTAAGGATAAATTGATTCTGAGCAACTTCTTGTTGACCAAACAAGGAAGAACCTTCAGGTCTGGGTGTGATAACTGGTGAATCGTTATTATTTTTAGGAACTGGTGGGAGCTTGATGGGATTGACAGCAATTGGTTTAACAGTTGGTTTCTTAGCTACAACTGGTTTCTTGGCTGTAACGCGCTTCTTAGCTATAACACGCTTTTTAGAAGAGCGAATTTTGGTCTTAGAAGCAGTTTTGGCATAGCTTGGTGCAGTAAGTACAAAAGAATCCATCACCATACTCCCAGTTACGCCGAGTAATAAAGTTGAAGCGACAACAACTTTAAGAGGTAATTTAGTAGCAATGGATAAAACCGAATTAACGATAGAAGAGAAGGTATTATTGGTAGCGGCTGTAAGTTTCATTTTTTTGTGGAATCACTGAACTCGATTGATTTCAGTATTTCCTGACTACCTCAACAAGTGATGTAGGTAGTTACCACTTTCTCTATGCGTCTACTAGATAGTTCTTTTCAAGCTGAGTTTTTGGTTAAAAGTAGTACTTTAATAGTGGTCAGTTAGACAAGTGACTTTTTGAGATGGCAAGGGTTGACCTTGGTTCAATTTCTATAACTCTTAAAGTCTTTGACCTGCCTAACTTTTATCTTGTTCCGCCACCTACCCATTTTTTATGAAGATTTTCTAGCTCATTTTGCGCCATGATGGAGTGCGCTTGCGCTATCGACGCAGAAGTAATGGCAACTGACAAGTCAGCGCAACGCTCTCGCCCTGGTGGTGCAAAGCATTTTTTTACGCTCACGGCAATGTTTATGAGCCTATCAAACAGTCTGCACGTGTCCTTATTGACAGGCTTTGAATCTCGCTACTCAGTAAGATATTTCTGTATAACTTTGCCGAAAAGAAGCTTAATTCCCGAAAATGAAATATCCAACCTTTGTTTACTCCCAGCCCCATTAACCACTTTTGACCACACCCATCGTTTTTTTTTTAACGATATTGTTAGTACTCTCTTGCTAGATGCAGAAATATGCTGAAGTTAAAACGAGCAGCAATGTCAAAGACTAGATTTATTGTTCTATTTACTCTAGCGGCGACACTACCAATCATACCGCCTCTTATTGTGAGCGGTAATCAAGCTAGGTCTAGCACATCCGATAGACAATTAGTTCAGCCGAGCCTAAGACACCCTGTCCAAGACTCTGTGTTCTACTTCGTCCTGCCCGACAGGTTCGCCAACGGTAACGATATCAACGATACCGATAGCCTGGGTGGAGATACTGATAAAGACGTGCTGCGACATGGCTACAATCCCAGGCATAAGGGCTACTATCATGGCGGCGATATTGCGGGACTAAGAAGCAAGCTTAACTACCTTAAGGGTATGGGTGTAACAGCGATCTGGATGACCCCAGTATTCAAGAATAAGCCTGTGCAGGGTGACGGCACTATTGCTGGATCTTCCTCCGGCTACCACGGCTACTGGATTACCGACTTCACCCAAATTGACCCGCATTTAGGTACCAACGAGGAACTCCAGACCCTCATTAAAGAAGCCCACGCACGCGGCATGAAGGTTTTCTTTGATATCATCACCAACCACACTGCTGACGTGATCTCCTACAGAGAAGGCAAAAACAGTTACCGCAACAAGAATCAGTTTCCGTACAAGACAGCGCAGGGCGAAACCTTTGACGACCGCAACTACGTGGGGATGAAATTTCCCAAAATTGATGCCAAAGTTAGCTTCCCGTACACGCCAGAGTTTTTGAATGAGAGTGGCTTGACGGTTAAGAAACCAAACTGGCTCAATGACCCCATCTACTATCACAACCGAGGTAATACTGACTTTCAAGAAGAAGATGAAGACCAACAATATGGGGACTTTTCTGGTCTTGATGACCTCTTTACCGAAAATCCCGATGTCACTCAGGGCATGATTGATATCTACAAGACCTGGGTCGATTATGGCGTGGACGGATTCCGAATCGACACCGTTAAGCACGTAAATATAGAGTTCTGGCAAAAATTCGCCCCTGAGATTCTGAACCACGCCAAGGCGAGAGGCATCAAAGATTTCTTCATGTTTGGCGAGGTCTATAGCCCTGACCCAGCATTCACTAGCACTTATACCACCAAGGGTAGACTCCAAGCGGTGCTTGACTTTCCTTTTCAAGAGGCGGTGAGGGGCTTTGCCTCAAGAAAGAAGTCTACGAATAACCTGCGTGACTTCTTTGCAAAGGACGATTATTACATAGATAAGGACAGTAACGCCTATAACTTGCCAACGTTCTTGGGTAACCATGACATGGGGCGCTTTGGTTTCTTTCTCAAACAAGACAACCCCAACACTACGGATACTATACTGCTCGCCCGTGACCGACTCGCCCACGCCTTAATGTACTTCGCACGTGGGATACCAGTCGTTTATTACGGTGACGAACAAGGCTTCACTGGCAGTGGTCAAGGTAACGACCAATTTGCACGGCAGGATATGTTCCCCACCCAGACATCTGAGTACAAAAACGAAGACCAGATTGGCACCGAAGCTACTCCATCAGCCGACAACTTTAACCCATCTCACCCGCTATACCGGACGTTGGCAGAGTTTGCTCTTCTCCGTCAGCAGCACAAGGCGCTACGTCAAGGAGCTCAGATTCATCGCTATAGTACTAATTCTGTAGGTATATATGCTTTCTCTCGGATTGCGCGTGAGGATAAAGTTGAGTACATTGTCGCGACCAATAATGCAGAGACGAGAAGTCAAGCGACTTTTCAGACTTTTACACCGAATGTAAGATTTATACCTATCTACCCAACAACAGGCGCTGCGCTTAAGACAGACGCTAGTGGCAATCTCACCATCAAGGTACCCCCCTTGGGTACTGCCATCTTCAAGGCATCAAAACCGCTGCCTCCTAGCAAGATCGCACCCAAGATCTCGCTGCGAACGCCCGTACATCATCCTACCAGGAACTACCTTGAGATCGGTGCAAATCTTTCGACAAAGCAGTTCGTTGAGGTCACTTTCGCGGTGAAGGTCGGTGACGGCAAGTTTGTTCCTATTGGTACCGACGACAACGCCCCTTACCGCGTTTTTTACGACACGAGGGACTTAAAGTCCGGTACGCCACTCAGCATTAAGGCTATAGTCAACGATTTGAACGGACACCTGCACTCCGCCATAACTGAGACCCTAGTCAAAAGATAGAGCAACTCTGCCTGACCTTTGAAGCGGGGTCAAAGTTGCTTTGAGGGTCAGACGGTATCGAGGTGGTTGCAGTATTAGGGCAACGCTAGATATGACCAAAAATGAAGAAAACAAGTGCGATCGCTTTATTTAGAAAAACTTTTTTATACAAGTCATCAGATGTATATGAACAACTTAAACCAATATAAATATTATCTAGTTCTTGATTTAGAAGCTACCTGCTGCGATCAAGGAGCCATCAAAAAGCAAGAAATGGAAATTATCGAGATTGGAGCAGTGATGGTAGAAGCAGCTAATCTAACAATTATTGATGAGTTTCAAACATTTATCAAACCTATTCGTAACCCTTTACTTACGGATTTCTGTAAATCATTAACCTCAATTACTCAAGCACAGGTAGATCAAGCTCAATTTTATGTTGAGGCGGTTGCACTTTTAAAAAAGTGGTTATCTAATTACGGTAATGCAGTTTTTGGTTCTTGGGGCGGTTACGATTACCGACAATTTCAACAGGATAGTAAGTTTCACAATACTGCTTTTCCTATTGCTTATTCTCATGTTAATCTCAAGCAGTTGTTTACTGCTAGCCAAGGGTTACAAAAAAAATATGGAATTGCAGGAGCCTTGACACTGGCAAATATACCATTAGAGGGAATTCATCATCGTGGCATTGATGATGCTAAAAATATTGCTAAATTATTACCTTATATCTTAGGTAGACAACAGCTAAAATAATAATAAACATATAAATATCACAATAAAATTGCGTGAAGTAGATCAGAAAATATTTGAGTAGTTTTTCATCATGCTAATTACACTCCAGAGGACAATCGCCATGAAAAATGGCTTTCCTTGTGTACTGTTTGCCATCTGAGTTACCACACCGAAAACAAGTCTAATACCACCCTTGAAAAACTATCTTTTTCTTTAAAATGGTGTGAAAATAAAATAATATTTTAGCAGCATACTGCTTCATTTTTCATAAAAATTATGTACAGATTAATTAGTGCTATTGCTGTTGGATTAGTAATCATCTTTTCTAGTATCACTACAGTTAACTCTGGTCAGGTAGGTATCAAATCTACATTTGGTGTAGTAGTTCCGACACCGCTACAACCAGGTCTGCACTTAATTACACCCTTGATCTCACGAGTGGATAGGTTATCTGTGCAAACGGTGGCGATTCCTGAAGAGTTCTCATCTTTAACAAGAGACTCACAGAAGATGAAAGGCACAGCGATTACAAAGTTTACAGACATCCCTCACGCCCCAAATACTAATGGATAAGGCTATAGAAAAGTGGGACGGACACTCGCTAACTGCCCCTACAAGTAACAGCAGCCTCAACACCTTTGTGCAAGCCCAAAAGGAAGCCAAGCCAGACACGGCATCAAAATAAGAGCAAAACTTCAAGAGCAAGTTTTATTTATTAAACTTATTAAAAATTTACTTGCTGAAATTTTTGCGTGTGCGATAGCGCTATCGCGCTCGCAGAGCTTCGCACTTTGGGTGAGTTTGTGATGTTCATCAATATCTAAGAACTTTGTTTTCAACGCTTCTTGTTATGCTTATGGGCTTTTTGACGCAATTGATTATTGATTAAATAACCAAAACCAGCATTCTCTAAACGCATAATTAACTCCTCAACAGTATTCCTGAGTGCTTTAGCAGTAGCTTCCAAATGCCAATCATGTGCTGCTAACTGACTTAGTAAATAAACTCGCCGAGTTTGTGATTCAGATAAACGAAAAGTTTTGAGATATTCCAATTCCCCATTATCTCGGACGATCGCTTCACCAATATGATTTTCTGTTTTCAAGCGTAAATCTGTAATAAATCGCTGCAAAGTAAAATTACCTGCTGTGTAAACTCGCTTGGCACTCACAGAACGTCCAAGTAAGTCTCCTGCCATAAATCCATGAAATTCTCCCCACTCTGACCGCATTCTATCTAACGCCTGTTTCAGAGATGCAATACTATCAATTTTTCCCTCATCAATTGAAGGTTGCATGAATGTGGTAAAACCATGCTGCCCATAGTAATAAAGCAATTCTCCGTAAAAGTCTAACAGCAAACTAGAATGTAATGCACGGTAATCTTCTGGTGTGGGAACCACAAAAGCAGAAGCCAAAGCATCAGAAACAAATAGCAACACTCCTACTTGTTGGGAGTGTATTTCAAACACCCGCAGTGCTTCTTCTAATCCTAATATCTCTCGTCCTGCGATCGCAGTTTCGTAACGAGGCGATAATCCCTGACGCAGTGCTTGTTTTGAGTATTCGCTCCAAGCTACTTGCGGCCCAGAAAAGAACAATGAAAGAAAGCCCTCCATTGCTAAATGTAAAGGCAAAAATCGCAACTGATGCTCTGCTTCCCGTTTAGCCATCCGGTGCATTACTTGGATAGAAACAGCACCACACGCCAACCGCTTACCCTCACTCATCAGCTGTCCACCAAGAGCAACCGCAGGATAACCATCATCACTCCAAGAAAGAATTAGTCCATGTGGCACATAGGAGATATACTTCACTCCAGGTGCCATCATCTCCCCCTCTAAAGAAACAACCGTGAGATCAGAATCGTAATTACGACTCGATAACCGCAAATCATAACGCACGTTTCGGCGTATTAGTGGCACAATGCGAATTGCACCCCAAACCTGAGAAGGAGCAATTTCTAAACCTTTAAGGGCGATGTTTTCTATTAAATGAGCTTTCTTAGACATTAGTAAACTCTTACTTTTTAGAACTATTCAGCAAGCATTTGTTGTGCTTTAGCAGCAAGATATTTCTCTAATTCTTCTAAAGGCGCAGATCCTTCAGCGAAGCGAGCAAAATTTAGCATTGTGGGTAGATCTTCTGCATCTCGTAACCCAACCGTAGGAATTAAAGGACTAATAGCACGTAGGGAGAAGTCCTCAGAGTTAAAGACTGGGTTGCAGTGGACAATTCCAGTTTGGCGAGTAGGATCTAACTTAGTACGGTAAAGTCGTAACACAAAAGCTGCACCATCAGGAGGGTCATTCTCCCAACCATCAGAGATGATTACTACTAATTCAGGATTCCATGAAAGTGCCTCTAGTAAAGGAGTAGCTAAGTTAGTTTGTCCTTTGGGAATAACGTGCAAAGGGTTATCTACTGGAGAAGTCCAAAAACTATAAAATTCTTTGGAGGCAGTTGAGAGTAAATAGTAAACAGCTAAAGCCACACCCAAAGGACGGCGGCGTTTTTCTGAGGAACCAAAGCTAGAGTAGCTACAATCTAATACTGCTGCAACTCGTCCTAAACGCATTGGTGAACGGCGTAATAAAGAAAATGCTGATTGCTGTAAAGCTGAATGCAAAGTTTCATATTGTTGCTGCCGTTCCTGTAAAGATAGAGACAGCACATACATTGCCAACTGAGTCAGGGGAAGGCGATGGAAATCAACTTCAATTTCTTTGCCGACACGCTTACCACTTTGTTGAAGGCGCAATTTTTCAGTGATAGTCATTTGCGGCTCAATGCGCGACAAAAACACATGGCGGGGAATATTATGCTTAATTGCCAAACCCTCTGCTACTGTGAAGGGCAGATCGTATATAGCATTGGCGCTGTAATACCCTTGGCGGAACTTCTCAAACAACTCGGTTTGGAAAGATTTTTTCCAATTTCCAAATAAAAAATTACCTAATTCTCCCTCTAGCTTGAGGTGAATATGAACCGCAATCGACCGGATTTTTGAGCGATACTTAACAGCATCAAAGGCTAATCTTTCAGTGCGACTAGCTAAATATTCTTTGGCGATCGCACGTGCGCGACGATTATTTATTTTGCGTTGCCGAAGTTGTTGTAATAGCTTAAAAGCGCGTTGTGGGGGTAAACCTTTCAGGGTAGCAGCAATTAAAGCGCCTTCTTCTTCTCGGTATTCTGGCAATGTTTTTTTCCCTGTTGCCAGTAACTTAATAATAATTTGACTTTGGTTAAAATGATTAATTCCTGCTGCTAGGCTACGAGCGTATAACAGACGATAGTTGCCTAAAATATAATCGTGGAGAAAGTCAAGAGACACCTTTTGACCGTAGGCATCATCGTAGAACTCACGTTGTCCCGTACAAGCAAGACAGGCGTTGATAAACATTACCAAGTCTTCTTGTGCAACTTGTTCTACTCGACTTTTCCAATTTTGATCCATAACCGACTGATATAGATTAACAGTTCTAGAGTCGGGTGCAAACTAAAAGCACCGTTCGGGGAATGGCGGCACGACTAGCTAGTGCTATGTTACAAATAGAGTTCGGAAATCGTACCAAAGTCCCGCAAACGGTTATTTCAAATTAACACAATTGACTCTTCACCGACCGTTGATGCACAATAATTACTTAAAACAAGCAAGGTTCAACTAATTAAAGGTACTTAACGTTTCACAGGCTGCTGCTACAGACATAGCTTGTGCGATCGCACTGAGTGGTCTCAAAAACGAGTCAGCAAATTCCCGCCTAACAGTCGCAAGCACCGGACATCAATGCCTGTTGCAATTTACCGACCAAACTAACTTGTTCCGGAGCATTGTGTTGTTAGACTGCCGTATCGGGCTTGAGTCGGTATCAGGGCAAAAAAGTCCCAGATGGGCTGGAAAGCCTTATCCCGATTGAGCTTAAAAATCTATCGAGAAGAGATACAGCATTAAGACTTCTGCCTTACACCGCAAAAGTTCTGCGGCAGCTTGAAGGTTCTAGAGGTTCGTTTTTAGGTAATTATTGAACTCAATGGATTTCAGTATTCCCTGACTACTAATAGCAGTCAGAGATTACAGCGCAGCAGTGCAGTTGCAGTTATGGATAGCACTAAAACAGTGCAATTAAAACAGTCAAAAAGTGCAATTGCAATCAGAAAGTTACAATATAACAGTAAATAAAGATTCAACAATCACGGTACTTTTCGCTCTTGCACCACGTGCTTTGGTGCTAATATAACATACTGATAAACATGAATATTGATAGTGCGATCGCTCAAATACGCTATTGCACTCAATCACTTTTAGATTCTGGTTACAGTCAATAATAATTGCGCCTCACTTGTCAATCCCCTACCTTTGTACTGAAAAACCATAAATATTAATATAAAATTGTTTTTCTTAATAATATATTATATTCGATTTTAAGGATTAGTAGAGAGAAAAATTACTTATGACAATGCAGCTAGAAAAGGTTGTTCCATTTGGACGATCGCTTGATGAATATATCAAAATGTTCCATTTGAAGGAAGCTGATTTAAATCAGCGTATTCTTGGTGTTGGCGATGGCCCTGCTAGCTTTAATGCCGAAGCTACAAAGCTTGGTTTTAACGTAACTTCTATTGATCCGATTTATCAATTTAGTGGCGTAGAAATTTTGGCAAGATTTAATGCCGTAGTGAATAACATTATTAATCAGGTTAAAGCCACTCCTAATGATTGGGTTTGGTCTTATCATCAATCTCCTGATGATTTACGGCAGAATAGAGAGCAAGCAATCAATAAATTTATTAATGATTATGAACAGGGGAAATTAGAGGGGAGGTATCTCAATCAAGAATTACCAAAATTAAACTTTAAAAATAAAAACTTTGATTTAGCTTTATGCTCACACTTTTTATTTTTGTATTCAGATCATTATGATTACCAGTTTCATCTTGATTCAATTATAGAAATGCTGAGAGTTGTTCAAGAAGTGCGGATATTTCCGCTATTAACTTTAATGTTGCAACGTTCTCCATATCTGGATAAAGTGATACAGCAATTAGGTGAAATGGGTTACAGCGTTTCCATAGTTAAAGTGGAATATGAGTTTCAAAAAGGCGGTAATGAAATGCTGGTGATTAAATGAGGTTGTAAGTGCGAACTGACAACGAAGAACGCACTTTTTCCAAACTCATTAACAAAGCTATACTGAGATTAGAGTTGAGTGTATCAATGTCTATGCGATCGCTTGTGATCGCTGTGATGAAGTACGCTCTTTGAGAAGCCTTTGATAGCGCAAAACATTCTGAGTCAACGTTCACAGCAATGTTATCAGCGTATCAAATAGTCTGATAGCCATTGCTGACAGGCTTTGAACCTCGCTACTCAGTAAGATATTTCTGTAAAACTTTGCCGAAAAGAATGCACGGGAATACAAATAGTCTCAACGATTTATCAAGCTTTTACCAGCATTTGTCAATTTTTTCTTGGCTGAAAGTGACAGAAGAGCGATAATATAATATAAATATTACCTATGTCAAACATTGCAAAATATTTCTTCCTTATCAAAATACATGATATCAGAAAAAGAGTAAAAGTCTATTTTTGTAATAAAAACTTTACTTTTAAAAAAAACTTAGCTAAATAATTTGTAATTATTATTTTTATAATGAAAAAATTTTTAATTTGGAGTGGAATCGCAGCTTTTGTAGTAGGTGGCACTAGCGTCAATCCGATGCCATATCCCCAAAATGCGATCGCAGAAATCCCTCAAAGTGTTTTTCCCTATCTATCCCAACAGTCAAATAAAGTTAATTTGCAAAATCACCGTCTCTCTTTTGTAGAGGATGACAGAGAGGAACAAAACAAAAATAGTTCCAAAATGATTTTACGTCAACGTTCACAACCATCAGAAATTCAAGCTATTAAAATACCTATTTTTTCCTTTCATAACGTCATTGACACTGCTAATCCAATGGAGATGAGGCGATACCAGAATTCATCTAATACAGATTACACTAATACTAAACAGGATATAACAAAGTTTTTAGAATATTTAGTTCGTAATAACTATTGGTTACTTTCATCTCAAGAGCTTTATGATTATTTTTTAACAAAATCTCGACCGATACCACAGAGCAAACGGTCTCATCGACCTATTATGCTCACGTTTGATGACGGCTATAAAGGGGTACATACCCATTTATTTCCCTTAATGAAGGCAATAAAAAACAAATCTGGTAAATCCATAAAAATTGTTTGGTTTATTAATCCGCGCTCAATGGGAAGCCTTGGTTCTGAGACTTCTTTACCTCATGTCAGTTGTGAGGAGTTGATTGAGGGTTTTAAACAAGGTTTTTATGATATTCAATCGCATGGATTTAGTCACTTAGAGCTAACTAAAATTAATCCTCAACAATTAAGATTTGAGCTATCCGAAGCACAACAAGCATTAAGAAGATGTACGCAAGATTTAAACTCTAGTCAAACAGTCGCTTCGCATATCGCTTATCCTTATGGTTCTTTCAATGCACGAGTTAAAACATATTCTTCTCAATACTATCTTTCAGGATATTCTTTTGAAAATCAAACACTAAATGCTAATAAGTTCACGAGTAAGTATCAATTACCTCGATTAAATATTAAAAAGCAAACCTCTCTTAACCAAATGATTCAAATGGCTGAAAGTTCTTCTTTGTTAAAAACTAAGTAGAAAGTTATCTCTCTTCTGTCACTTTGAGGTAAAACCTTAATTTTTCTAGATAGAGATTTAAACGCCAGTATTAAGTTAGAAGGCTGGCATGAAAATATTGATTACCCAAAAACCGCAAGTTCTGCGGGGTTTGCCTGTCGAGGATCAAGCAAACTTAACGGCACTGCTGTTAAGGATTCAGTGAAGCAGGAACTAGAGTGCGATTCGTTGTGACGTGAATCACGGTAATCAGCCCGTACATAACGTCACCAACCAAACCCAGAAATGGAGGAGGTTGAACTCTCGGTCTGATGCAGGTG
>JBARVL010000195.1:0-9815 GCA_049646245.1 Crinalium sp.
TCCATCAACTTTGCCAACTTATTCCGGCGCTTGTCATCGGCGACATCGTAACAAACTAACCATAACTTAGTCATTTCACAACAATTGCTTCGTAATCTAACACTGATTGAATTAAACAGCGTGCAAGCGATCGCGCTTGTTCTAGTACAATTTGACTGAGACTTAATTGCCGATTTTGTGCTGGGTAGAGAATAGAAGTATGAAATCTGCGTTCTAACTCTGCCAAAAATAACTTTTTGCCTGTGGATGCTAACCAAATTCCCTCACCGTCTGGGGATGGTTGAAAATCATTATTAGTTAATACCTTAGATTGAATGATCGAAATCACCGCATGATCCACAACTATAGGTCGAAACTCTTCCATTAAATCTAATACTAAATTAGGTCGATACGGCTCAATTGCATGAAAAAATCCTAAATAAGGATCTAATCCTGCTTGTACACAGGCGGAAAATACTCGCGCCAACAATACGCCATACCCCCAACTTAGTAAAGCATTAATTGGATCTAATGGTGGTCGGCGGTTACGACCTGTAAAATTCCATTGAGCAGGAAACCAATGTCGCAATCCTTGATAATAAGTTTTAGCACAAATTCCTTCAAATCCCATTAATTCGTCTCGGTTTAAGGGAGATGCTGAATTTTGTAATCTGGGTAAATAAGCCGCAATTAAATCTATCGCTTCGGTTAATTCAGTAATTTTCCCTTTAACAGCGCGGTTGCGTCGTTGTAATAGTGTACGTTGATTGCGGACTTTTCCGATGACTAACTTTTGGGCTAATGCCTAAGTGGTCGGATGAAAGCGACGCGAGCAAATTTATTTGCGGTCAAGAAATAGGATTTTCGATATAACGCTTCACTGTCTCATTACTAACATTTCCAGCCGTCGAGACAAAATAGGAATGCGTCCACAAACTAGGCAGTTTTAACAGTTGTGGAAATTCTTGTCTTAACAGTCTTGAACTTCTGCCTTTGATAGCCTTAACTACTTGATGCGGTGCTATATTAGGCGGAACATTAACAAATAAATGGATATGGTCAGGCATTATTTCTAACGCGATAATTGCCCATTTTTTCTCGCTTGCTATTTCCCAGATAATTTCTCTCATTCTAGTTTCAATATCTCCAGTTAATACCTTTTTTCGTCGTTTTGGAGTCCAGACTAAATGATAATTAACCATTGAAACAGAATGGTTGCATCTTCTATATTGTTGCATTTTATTTAACCATAGTGTTAGAATTGGGGCAACGGATGAGTTTCCCCTTTGATAGCACTATTGACTGATTTTAAGAATAACGGATGGGTTAACTATTGGTACTAAAATATCAACCATCCGTTGTATTTAAAAAACGATTAATTAAAAATAACTGCGATTAACCATCCGTTGCCACTGTTGATAGTTTAACATAAACAACAAACATGATTTCCAGTCAAGTTTACAAATTGCGTCCCTCTGGCAGCCAGTCTGCTACGATGGATGCGTGGCTTGATATGTTAAGGGGTCACTACAATTGGTGTTTGGCAGACAGAATTGAAAATTATCAACAACAGTTTATACAAGGAGAGTATTGTAGTTTAAGAACTAAAGCAGTAATATCTCCATTAACTTGTTGTGTAGTTAAGAATGGTGCAACAGGAAATCCCTGGCAGAATAGTGGTAAAAAGCGTAATGCTGGTACTATTCAAGATGCTGCATTAACAGAATTAAAGCAAGCTAGACCCTGGTATAAGTCCATAGAATCAACAGTATTACAAAGTAATGTTGCCAGATTAAATACTGCGTATCAAAACTTTTTTGACGGTCGAGGTTTTCCTAAATTCAAGAACCGTAGCAATTTTAGATCATTTGAGTATAAGCCTAAACGAGTTAAAATTGATGGTTCTAAAGTATATCTTCAAGCGCATTGGTTGGATGCGTTTCTACAATTCGCGCCCAATACCAGAAGGATTTGTAATTAAAAGTGTAACCATTCGTAGGAAAGCTGACGGATGGTATATGAGCGTTAGAATTGAAGATAAATCAATTCCAGAAATACCAGTAAGAGATATTTCTGATATTAAAACAGTAGTTGGAATTGATTTAGGTTTAACCAAACTGGTGCATTGTTCAGATGGTAGCCAAATTGATAATCCTAGATTCGGAACAAATAAGAAAACTAAACGCACCTTAAAGATTCGCCAACGTCGAGTTAGTCGTAGTAAAAAAGGCAGTAAAAATCGGAAAAAGCAGGTTGTACAAGTAGCATCATTGCATAACAAAATAACTAATCGTAGAAATGCGTGGCTTTGGCAAACTGCGAACAAAATAGTTAATAAGGCAGATGCTATTGCAATAGAAGATTTGAATATCAAAGGAATGGTGAAACGGTGCAAACCCAAACGCTGTGAGGAATCAGGGAGGTTTTTATCTAATGGTCAAGCAGCGAAAAAGGGTTTAAATCGTTCAATCTTGGATGCTTCTTGGGGTGACTTAATTAGTAAGATTGAGTATCTAGCTGCAAAGCTGGGAAAAATTGTTTTAAAAGTCAATCCTAAATATACATCTCAAACTTGTAGTGCTTGCGGTTGCATTGATTCAGCTAGTCGAGATAGAGAAAAATTCATCTGTGTTGATTGTGGATTTTTTGCTCACGCTGATTTGCAAGCTGCTATTAATATTAAACTTCGTGCTATTAAACAGTACGGTTTAACAATCAAAAAACTTTTTAAAAAGGTACTTCGGGACTCGGAGAAACCCAAACAATTAACTTTGTTTGAAACGCCCAACACTGAATTAACAGTGTGTAAGAGGAGACAACACGCCGCCAGCAATGGCAAACGGCGTGTGCCTGGGAACTTGATAGTACAGTTGGATCTGTTCTATCAGGATATATCGGATTCACTCCGGTAGAATCCCCCGTCTTTCAAGCGGGGGAGTGTCAATAGGGATTGATTGCGATAGCGGATAACAGTTCCAGGTTCGGTTAAGTAGAGAGTTGTCATACTTCCCATTAAATAACCACTTGGAAGAGGGGTCTTCTACTGAACTGGATAATAAAGTTATTGATATGAGATGGAAGGTTATCGCTATGTCTCTATATACGACCAAAAAAATGGTTAATTATCGTAGCTGGATTGTGGCGTTGGTTAATGCTGGGGTTACTTGGATCATTTTGATTATTGCACCGTTGGGATTATTTGCAGTAATTATTTGTACGCTGGGGGTATTTTTAAGTAGTTTAGCTGTGGGGTGGGTATGCGATCGCACTTTGTTGTCTATTTTGGCAGCAAATCAACGGGAGATGATGATGGGAATGGGTGAGAGTGAACATTTAGAAGATGGAGGGGGAGAGGTAAGAAATGAGCGATCGTTTTCTACTCAAGAGTTTAAAAATTTGCCGGATAGATTTTGATAAATTAGGACTTACGCAAGTCCCCCTTTTTAAGGGGGATTTAGGGGGATCTACAACGGGTTAAAGGTTTATATTTGTTTTTATCTGACCAAGGGAGTTTTACATCGCTAATTATGATACTAGATAATTATTCGACTTCTAAATCATCCCATTTAAGTCAGCAACACAAGCAGCGCATTGTCCTGGTGTTGTGGCTGATGTCTCTACTATAAATTTAACCGTCCATGTACCATTACTAAAAATTCCTTCTATTTCTTCTCCCTTTAAACGAAATAATCCGGGGGAAGATAAATTTGGATTCCAATAATGTGTACGGCATCCCTGAACATAAGGATATTCATCAATAATTTTTTGCATTAAATTAAGTATTGGCTGTCTAGCATTTCCCCAACCATGATCGGTTAAATGTGGCGGTTTTTTCTGGTTATTTGGAATTGCACTAGGTAAGACGCGATCGCGATCTGACTCAAAGCGACCTTTAAAACTTTCGTGGAAAATTTGACCTGTTGGCGATAGTTCTAAATAATCTTTTCCATCCATCTCAACTCGTTCAACTAAAGCCTCTAATCGCTCATCCCAATCTGCTTCTATTTCTTCCCACGCCACCATTTCTCCACGATCTAAAACTGTTAGCCAGCCACTTATTCCTAGCCATAAATTAAAGTCTAAACCAATTGGCATCGGTGGGAAAGCAATAATTTCACTAAATTGTTCATGCTTGTAATAAACAGGAACTCCTAAAGCTTGACCCATTAATACACCAATAGCAATTTGAGCTTTATATCCACCTGTGGCATTAATAGCACAATATTGAGAGCTTTGATTGCGGACGATTTCACTAATGTTTTTAGCTAAATTACGCAGTCCTTTAGTGCGAAATAACTTGGGATTTTTGTCTTGAAGATGTTCAATTTCTTGCGGTTCTGTTTTGTGTCCTTTGGCTTTATAGTAATATTCTAAAATTTTCGCAATCTCTCGACCTTCATCTGTTGCTGAATGGCATAAAAACACAGAAGATTTTTCTTCACAGTAGCCACGCTCAATTAAATCAGTTATAGAATTAATTTCAGCACCACATAATCTAGTTTTACCTGGAATACTACCTAATAATTTTGCTAAATCTTTCCAATTTTTATCAGCTAAAGCTGCTTTGAGATTGGCAATCAAATCATAATCCAGATACTTTTGATCTTCCTTTGGTTGTTTTCCTAACCAAGTGTCGTAATTTTCCTGTGAGGGCAGATTGAATAAATTTGGCTTGAAAAGGCTAGTTCCTAATGTGCAAATCAATGTATTTTTCATTACTAATTCTCCTTCAAATTTATGATTGATTTAGTTTGTCCCATACCTAAGCGAGTTTTTACACCCGTACCAGCAAATTGAGCATATTGAATTAATAAATTAGTCACATTTGCTAGTAACGAATCTGTGCGATAAGAAACTTCTAAGGTGACATCACCGACAAATCCATTCACATACCCACGCTGTAATCGAAATGAGCGCGTTTTAATTTGATGATGTTTGAGTGCGATCGCATTCCCTAAATAAGCAACTAACTCATCACTTCCCAGATACACTGGTGCAAAGTGATTCCACCGTTCTAACCAACTGCGGAACATCAGCGTAGGAACAGGTAACGGTAGGTGGATGCGGTCTTGAGCAAAGGCTGTGGGGGTGGTAAATTGCAGATCGAAGCGGCGAATAGGTTCTGGTTCGTTTGCTACCAGTGTGGTGTAAAGCTGTTCGTAGCTGGAAATTTCATCTTCGCGATCGCACACCTCAAATTTTGCCCCCAGAAAGTTTAAACTTGGGGAGAGGTCGAGATCGCAAATAGCTTTAGCCGCCTTTTCCTGCAATCCAGATAAAGATAAGCGATAAAATTCGTTAGGCAGAAATGTCAAAAAATCCTTAGAGATAGAACAAAAACCTTCAATTCCCGAATAATTAACACTAGGAATTGCTTCTCCCATTTCTAAACTTAATTGATTGTGTAAATCTTTCACTAACTCCAAGCTGTAAGAACGAGGTAATACAGTTGGTTCAGATACAGTTAATGTCCAAGTACAATGAATTAGCATAAGTTACACAGATTTAAACTTAACCCACCCAGGAACAAACTTAATCTCACCACTTTGCCCTACAACAGTACGACGAGATTTAGGCGCTTCAAAGCCAGGGGCAGGAATACCAACAGCATCACGAATATCTGCTCTAAATTCGTCATCAAGTAGTAAATTAACCGTAGTTCCTGTCATCCCACTTCCCCAACCAAGTCTTAAGTTATGGGGGCATTTAGTTGGTTCGTAAATAGCACAAATTTCACTGAAATCTAAATTTTTACCTTGAGCATTTAAATTAGTTGTTATGCCTTCCCAATAATCATGTTCGTAATCCCATTGTTCTTGAGCAAATTCTTGACAAATTTTCAGCAGGTCATCAACTGTTTTAAAGGGAATTTGCCTTCCTTCGCGGTGAAACCAAGACAGCATATTTTTATCTAAACTAATTGTAAAATTAGTCTTGACATTTCGCACCATTTCTGCATAAATAGAAGCTCTATATTTTGCTTTGCCATCTTGAAAATGACTAGAAATGATTACTTCAGCAACAACAGGCAAATTAATAAAGACTTTCTGATTTTTTACCTCAACTTTTTCTTCTAAAAGTGGTTCGGTATCACTAACATGAACCGCCCGCATAAAATCTGTATTAGGTCCTTTTCTTGAATTAACAGTTTTACCTTGATAAACAAGGTCAAAGTCAGTAAACAACCTATCCATAAATAGTTCGTCATCAACAAACTTAGCTCGATGCTTAATTTCCCCCATTCTTTGACGAAGTTTGCTTTCAATGTCGCTAACTTGTTGTGGAGAGTGTTTTAATAAGTGATATGCGATCGCAGTTCTAATAGCCCCTTTAATTGAAGAACCTGGAATGTAAAGTTGCCCAAATCCATTGCGAATCATGGGACGCAAATCGGTAATTTTTTGCCTTGCCCAGTTTAGACTACTGCTAATTCTTGGAAAAATGGGTTCATCGTCGGCAGTAGTGGCAGTTTGCCAGCCATTGGGAAAAGCGATTTTCAGTAAGGAGGTAATATCCTCTCTAGCTTCAATTTTGCGAATATATTCCTGTAACCGTCCCTGCTGGTGTAATGCCTTAGCGAGTGCTTCCTGATTTGGCAAGTAAACGCGCTTGTCAGTTTGGACATATTCAAAGGGATTTAGTTTAGAAACAGCAGAGCCAATATGTAAAATTGGGCTAGTTAGTTGAATCCGTTTGGATTCATAAACCTCTGGTTTATTAAGAGGTATTTCAGGAGCAAGTACCATAATTTTTATTCACCCTGTACCTTAATTGGCAAACTCAAACTAATTCCACTGCGATAAATGTTGTGGTCTTTAAAAGGTTGTGGCGTAACATCAGCAAGTTTTCCTTGAGGTTGAACGGGAAAAACTGAGCCTTCAGCAAACATTTGTACTGATTTACGACGTAGTTGGCGACCAGAGGCAGGTGAAGTAATCCAACCCCCACGTTCTTGAAGTTCATAGCTAGAATTTTCTAACAATTCTTGGGCTAGGGGATGTTGCCAAAATAAACTAATTAAACTGTGGTAATTTCCGCCACTAAATTTCACTACATCCGACCAAAGCTGCGGGAGTTCTGCTAATGCTTCAACTTTAAATTGTCCTGCACCGCTAGAACGTTCACCGCCTATTCCTTCTCCACCCAAAAAGTTTAATACTGCCAAGAAGTCATTTTCTAAAGTGGGATTTTGATCGGGAAACTGAATTAAAAAGTATAAACCCGATAAACTTTCAACATCATTACCGTTTTGTGAAGAGCGAAACTGCACAACTCCTGTATGATAAAGGTTTGTTGCTCTAGTAACTCGATCTACCGCAATTTTTGGGACTTTTTCAATCTGGAAAGCATTGCTATAAGCAACTTGATCGCTTAACTCTAATAAGTCATTTTCCGAGAATCCTTGCTCACTTTGATACCAGCGTTGCCACATTTCCAGAGGTAAATAGTTATGCTTTTTGTAATCTTTAGCAAAATCCAGATCTTTCCCAATTGGATAGTTAGGGGGAAATTTACGGGGACGCGGTAAATAGTAAACAGTTTCCCCGTGTACTTGCTGGTAAATAAAAGTTGAACTAAGTCGAAATGGTGGCTCGGATTGAGAGTCAAATTTTTCTAATAATTCTTCAGTAGCAGCTTTTTCCAGCAACCGTGAATATGCACTTAACCAGGCACTAAATAAAGTATCCGATCGCACTCTTTCGCTTGTTTCTTCTAATCCAATACCCAACTCACCAAAATGGGCGGGACTGCGCCCAAAATTGAGCTTGATTAATTTCCAAACGCTCATAATTTATTTTCATCTCCAGCTAATAAGCGTTTGATTTCTTTGTTTAAGCTATCAAAATTCTCGATTAATTCTGGGGTGTCTTTTGTGACTTGAATCGGTTTTAATAAGTCAGTTCCACCTCCGGCAATTTGACGATATTGATCGATACTGCGGTAGAAAAGCTCGAAATTTTGGAATTTAATTTTGCCATAACCGCGAGAACCATGCCCGCCCAGCGCGTCATCTTCTAAAATTGCGATCGCAATAGCTAAATTACCCAAATCTTCCGCCACTTGATCGTCATTTTCCACCGTATAAACCATCTCAAATTGAAATTGCGATCCTGCGGGGACTCGTTCAACTTGACGCGGATTTGCTGCGGCGGTAATTCTATCTATACCATTCTCAAATTTCCACTCAGTCATATATAATCCAGTGTCAATTTTCTGCAATTCTTTAGCCGAATCTGGTAAAAGATGACAATCTCGCACAATTAATCTTGCTGGCGCATTCCGTCCTTTAACCTTGATATACTCCTCACCTTCTATTGTTCTGGGTGGGTTGTTTAATCTTTCTAATTCTTGCTCTCCGACTATAGAAGACTTAATCCAGCAATTTGTACCTGTGGAACCAAAAACACGGCTGACGGCACAAGTTCTCGCACCTTCAAAAGCAATAAATTGTCCTGCAACTTCTGTAAATCCAGACTCTAAATCATCGCTTTCATAACGATAAGTTCCACTTCCTCCTGGTCGATTTACTGGTTTATTTAACAACCGCTCTAAAATAGAGCGCAACTTACCTTTAATAGATGAACCAGGTAGATAAGGTTGTCGAGTTAATGGGTCACGAATTACAGGTTTATCTAACCCACCAATATCTAAATTTTCTGCACCACCGCCAATATGTAACCCAGTTTCTACTAAAAGTGTGCTAGAGATCCGAATTTTACCGAGCAATGGTTTTTGTGTTGTTGATACTGGCATAATTACTTTCCTCCCTCTGCTTTGTGATAAGCAATAATTGATTCAATTAACTGAACGAGACGATCAAAATCTGCTTTGCTGTGTACTTTATCAATAGCAACAGCCATAACTTTATTTAAAGGTTTGACAGCATCTTGTCGTGCTGCTGCATAGGCAAGCTTTGGTTTTAGTAATACTACTTCTGTCTCAATTGCAGAAAAGTCATCACCAACCAAATTAGCTTTTAGCCGATTGATAGCATCCAAAAACTTACGAACTTGGTTAGTTTCTAGCCTTTGCCGTTTGAGTTCAGATCCAAAAGTTTGAGCGTGTTCAACAAGTGTCCGAATTGGGTAATCCTTAAGAGTTCCATTTTTGTCTTCTATAGTTTTTAATCCTTGGATAGTAGTAACAATTTCCTGAGAAATATCTGTTTGTTGAATTTGGCGATTGTCACTTTGAGCATTTTGCTGACGAGCGCGATTATTTTGATTAGATTGATCTGGTCTTCTAGGTGATTGTGTCATTATTTTGATGAGCGAGTAAGTAGTTCAATCCAAGTTGCGATCGCCCGAAAATAAGGCGCATTATACGGACTTTTTAAAGATTTCCGAAATTCATCATCATCCAAGACTTTTTGGGGAAGTCTCGATAAAGTGTAAGCAATTTGAGGCAAGTGTAAGTAATACCGGATATCTTGAATTTGATTTTCATACTGTTGTGGTTTTTTTTCCTCCTTAATTTCTTTGATTTTCTGATCCTGTAATTGAGCCGTATTGATCAGATTACGAACAAAATTGCGAGAATAGTTGAAACTGATATTTTTCTCTTTTAATCTCTTAACAAAAGGAAAAACGCCTAATAATTCCGGTTGTTCTGGCTTGAACGTTATTTTTTCCCAATATGCTTGTTCTCTATTTTCAACAATAGATACATCAGCTTCACCTAACCATTCACTCCACTTAAATACTTCTCCAAATAATCCTAAACTATCTCTATCATTACCCTTAGCTAATTTTTCTGCATCCTTAGCCGCCTCTGCTGCTTGATAAAGGGGGAATTTTTCCCCAGCTATACTAATCCCCGCAGATAAGGTAATATCA
>JBARVL010000196.1:0-36885 GCA_049646245.1 Crinalium sp.
TTAACGGGGGAACAGGTGTTTTTTAGTATCGTAATTCCAACTTATAATCGCAAACCAATTCTAGAAAAGTGCCTACGAGCATTAGAACAGCAACAAATTGATGCTAGTGTGGTTACTGGCTATGAAATTGTGGTAGTGGATGATGGTTCAACAGATGGCACTTTGGAATGGTTGAAGCAACATTCAGCATTTCCCCATGTGCGATCGCACCTACAAAACCACCAAGGCGCAGCAGCAGCCAGAAATTTAGGGGTAGAGCAAGCCTCATACGATACAATCATCTTTATAGATAGCGATCTAGTTGTTACGGAAAATTTTCTGCAAGCACACGCGGAGGCGTTGGTGCAGGGACAACAGCAAGTAGGAAGCGATCGCATCTTTACTTACGGTGCAGTAATTAATACTTGCAACTTTGAAAACCCGACATCTGAACCATATAAAATCACTGATTTTTCAGCAGCTTATTTTGCTACAGGAAATGTGGCGATCTCGCGTAAATGGCTCTTAAAATCTGGCTTGTTTGATACTTGTTTTCAACAATATGGATGGGAAGATTTAGAGCTAGGTGTACGTCTAAAACAGTTAGGATTAAAACTCATTAAATGCCCGCAAGCAGTGGGTTATCATTGGCATCCGCCTTTTGCATTAGAGCAAATTCCCAAGCTGATCGATCAAGAAATTCAACGTGGAAGGATGGGAGTTTTGTTTTACCAAAAGCATCCCACTTGGGATGTGCGGATGATGATTCAAATGACTTGGTTGCACCGCATTCTTTGGGGAGTTTTATCTATCGGTGGTCAACTAAATGAACGCACGATGGCTCCATTATTACAATGGCTCATTAATCAAGGCAAACCACAACTAGCTTTAGAGATTGCCCGAATTTTCCTCAATTGGTATAACGTTCAAGGTGTGTATGCGGCTTATGCAGAAGCGCAGCAGAAAACTTAATAATTTAGTGTTTTTTTAGTTGTGGATAAAGGGATTGCCTCAAATACTTAGACACTATCTCAAAACTGACAAATCAGAAGATGAAGTTGTACTACTCGCTATCACTACAATTAACCGCTCAAAGTGCGATCGCGCTGCCACCCCCTATACTGACGAGCAGAAAGATGAAACGATTGGGACAATAGAAGGACAAGAAAAATTCTATGGAACAGAATGCAGAAGCGGATTCACTGAAGCGAGTGTTTGGATTGCCTACGCTGGTGATTTACGGGGTTGGTGATATTCTTGGTGCCGGAATTTATGCAGTGATCGGAAAAATTGCGGGACTTTCCGGCTCTTTAGTTTGGGTTTCTTTCCTGACAGCGATGACTGTTGCGGCACTCACAGCTTTAAGTTATGCGGAACTCGGTAGCCGAGTTCCGCAAAGCGGAGGAGTCGCCACTTTCATTCACAGAGCGTTTAGCAAGGATTGGCTCTCAATCCTTGTAGGCTGGTTGATGTTTTGTACCTGCCTTGTTTCAATGGCGACTCTGTCAAAAGCGTTTGCTGGCTATCTAAACACTTTTGCTCCAGTCATTCCACCTTGGTTAATTATCATCGCTCTCTTTTCGGCTCTTGCATTTGTCAATTTTAGGGGAATGCAGGAGTCCTCAGCCCTGAATATTTTTTGTACAGTTCTGGAAGTTTCGGGTCTGGTGATCGTCATCCTAGTCTCGACTCTTTTTATAACAGGGGGCGGAGTAGGTGCGAATCCTCCTGCAAGTCCCGTACCCAACGCGCCAGCCATTGGTTGGACGGCAATCATGCAGGGAGCAGCACTTGCCTTTTACGCCTTCATTGGCTTTGAGGATATTGTGAATGTTGCCGAAGAAGTGAAAAATCCTGAGCGCAATGTTCCAAGAGCCATCCTGTTTTCCCTGGGAATTGCAGGTGTCGTTTATGTTCTCGTATCTTGGCTTGCTACTAACGTACTAAGTCCGGCGGATCTTGCCGCCTCGAACGCTCCTCTTCTCGATGTGGTTCGGCGATCGCAGCCAAATTTTCCAGCAGTTGTCTTTTCACTCATCGCCCTGTTCGCTGTTCTAAATACTGCTTTGCTGAATTTTGTCACAGCATCGCGATTACTCTTCGGGATGTCGAGAGAAGGGCTGCTTCCAGCTTGGTTAGGAAAATTACATCCACGGCGAGCAACTCCCTATCGAACGCTGTTGATCATTCTCCCGCTCGCCATCTTTCTCGCGCTTTCAGGTACACTTCAATTCCTAGCTGGAACAACCGCAACCTTGATTCTGGCAATGTTCTGTCTGGTCAACCTTTCACTGCTGGTCATTAAACGCCAAGAACCACGAACCGATGGCTTTCAGGTTCCTGATCTGATTCCGGCTTTAGCGCTAATCTCCAACCTAGTTCTCGTTGCCTTTGCCTCTCGCGAAAGTCACATTTTGGCGTTAGTGTTTACAGGTATAGGAATGCTTCTGATTTTGATCCGCAATGCTATGAGCAGTCGATCGCGACAACTGCATTAAAGCAAGAGACGATGATGAGTTTTTACTCATAACCAATGCGTGAAAATTTTTCCTCACTCCTCCCGATTTTCAGGACAGGTCTACGCGCATTGGCGATCGCACAAAATATATCAGCTAACTGTTAATTTCCGTCGATCAATCAGAAAATTAAAGAGCGATCGCCCTTCTGATCACAACGCAGCTAACTATCAAAGCTAAATTTCTTGTATCCCAGACAAACCAATATGAACCCGACAATCTCAATCAACGACAGTCACCAATTACAACTTGCACCTTTAAAAATACCTACTCGTCTACTGCTAGGACCTGGACCTGCAAATGCTCATCCTGCCGTCCTCGAAGCGATGAATACCTCTCCGGTAGGTCATCTTGATCCGGCATTCCTGGGATTGATGGATGAGATTCAAAGTTTGCTACGTTATGTTTGGCAGACAGAAAACCAACTAACTATTGCCGTTAGTGGAACCGGATCAGCAGCAATGGAAGCAACCATTGCTAACGCGACTGAACCTGGCGATGTTGTTTTAGTCGGCGTAGCAGGATATTTCGGCAACCGTTTGGTTGATATGGCGGGCAGATATGGGGCTGATGTCCGCACTATTACTAAACCTTGGGGACAAGTTTTTTCATTAGATGAACTCCGCACTGCCTTAGAAACTCATCGTCCAGCAATTCTAGCTTTAGTTCATGCTGAAACTTCCACAGGGGCGCGTCAACCTTTAGAAAGTGTAGGTGAGTTGTGCCGTGAATTCAACTGTTTGCTGCTAGTTGATACGGTGACAAGTTTGGGTGGTGTACCAATTTTCCTAGATGAATGGGGAGTTGACCTAGCTTATAGCTGTAGCCAAAAAGGTTTAGGTTGCCCTCCTGGTGCTTCCCCATTTACCATGAGTCCCCGTGCAATGGAAAAGTTGCAAAAGCGCCAAGACAAGGTTGCTAACTGGTATCTGGATATGAACTTATTAAGTAAGTATTGGGGTAGTGAGCGGGTTTATCATCATACTGCACCGATCAACTTGTACTATGCTTTACGAGAAGGATTGCGTTTAATTGCAGAAGAAGGATTAGCAAGTTACTGGCAGCGCCATCAAAAGAATGTCGAATACCTCTGGCAAGAACTAGAAAATATCGGACTTACCATGCACGTCGAGCGAGAATTTCGCTTGCCAACTTTAACAACTGTCTGCATTCCAGATGGAGTAGATGGTAAAGCGATCGCACGTCAGTTACTCAATGAATACAATATTGAAGTTGGTGGAGGTTTGGGCGAACTTGCAGGTAAGGTTTGGCGTGTTGGTTTAATGGGTTTTAATAGCCGTCCAGAAAGCGTAGATCAACTTATAGCAGCATTACGTCAAGTTTTAGCTAAATAAGAGAAAAGACAGTTACCAGTAAGTATTAATCTTGTAACTGGTAACTGGTAACTGGTAACTGGTAACTGGTAACTGGTAACTGGTAACTGGTAACTGAAAAAGCGATACTCCTTCGGAGTCGCTGCGCGATCGCATAAGGAAATCTAGCCATGTCCGATCTGGGTTTGACCCACATTGCATTAACGGTCAGTAACATTGATAGAAGCATCGCTTTTTATGCCAAATATGCTCAGATGCAGGTTGTGCATTACCGCGTCGATCCACATTCAAAAAGGGATGTTGCATGGATCAGCGATCTGACTCGCCCATTCGTGATAGTGCTGATTAAAGTACCCGAAGTAAATAATCAACTATTACCAATATCCCATCTTGGTGTAGCTTGCGAAAGCCATGAAAAAGTCGATCAACTTTGTGAACAAGCTAAGTCTGAAGGTGTATTAATTGCAGGACCAAATGATTCAGGGCAACCAGTAGGATATTGGGCTTTTTTGCGCGATCCTGATGGACATACACTAGAAATTTCTTATGGTCAAGAAGTAAGTTTTACAGTGGAACATTCTACTGCCAATTCCACTTCTATGGCTACTTAAAAATTAAATGGCGCTAACGATAAATTTCTCGCTGCGCCCAATACTAATATTTTTGAACAAATTGCTTATTTGCCCGGTTTGCCCATTTCTATAGCTTTATCTACTAAATCATCACTACTAGCGTTTCCCTCTCCCGCTCTAGGATTTACACCTTTTGCCATATCCCGAAACTCGTTAGGATTACCTGTAGGTTGTGCTTGAGTTGTTGTCTCTTCTGGTTGACTAACTTCCATATTAGAGGCAGTTGCAACCTCAGCCGCTTCAGCACCAGCAGAGCTACGATCAACGTCGCTAACACTATATGCTTTCGATGCTTCGTAGTCTCCCTCAATATCAACATTGGGAACTTCTTCTACACCAGCAGCCATATTTTCAGCAGCTAACTGACCCTCATGAGTAACTGCTTCTGTTGGATTAGCTTTGATTTCTTCACTCATATTGAGATCCTTTTTGTATTTTTTGCTCTTATTTTTTAATCCTAAAGGAGCGATCGCTACTTGTTTGACCCTCCTGCGATAGATTTTATTGGTTGAATCCTCAAACTTAAAATCTTAATTTTTAAACTAATTAAATCAGGCTATATACTTTGGGATTAGGTAAATCATATCAAATCTGGTGGCATGGGAATTGGAGATTTTTTTAAACGCAAAGGGCGCAAAGGTAGGCGCAAAGGATCGCAAAGGTAAAATCAGTAACATCTTGAGTCATTGTTACGCAATCGGAAACGATATCACATCGTTTTTAATAAAAAATTTTCTAGATATTTATTTTTTATTACTGCTATCTGTAAATAATTACATATTTATATAGCTAATCATTTTTTAATGATGAACAGATATATAATTAGTAGATGTTTATAACTACTTTATAAATGCTAATTAGAATCCAAAAAGCTACATACTTAGCAAAAAGCATACTTAATTAATCATCTCTATCTATAGTTAGAAATATTTAATTTCACTAAATATTATTACAAAACTCTCTCTCTTGGAGGGGGAGACAAAGCTCAAAAATTTGGTATCTCTAAGTTTGTAATACTTAAAATTTAACGGAAGGAAATTTATGCCAGCAAACGAAAATTCTGAAAAATCTCAAGCTTTGTCAGATGATACCCAACAAGTAGTTGCAGCTTTTGAAGGGTTAGGAACTGATGAAAAACTAGCTTTACTTTATTTTATCTATAAAGAAATGGGCAAATCAATTACCCAAGCTGCACCAGCCGCAACAGATCCTCAACTTGCGCCTAAGTTGTTAGGAGATTATTTGCAGCTATCAAATGAACAGCAACTTGCGATTATGCGGGAAATTGTTAATCGCGAGCATACAGAATATTCTCATGCTTATGGCGTTCTCAAAGAAAATAATCAATTAATGGTTTGGTTCGCTTGGGCGCAAGCAATGGGACATACAGTAGTAGATATGCCTAGCGGTTACGAACAGAGCCAACCTAGTAACGATGTTTTAAACCGTATTAAAGCTCTTGATTTTGAAGGACAAATTTCCGTATTGCGTACCATTGCTAGTAACATGGGTTACACCGACATCCAAGCAATTCCTACTCAAGCAGAAACAGGCAAAACTTCAAGCTTATAATAGTTGACGGTTGACAGTTGACAGTTAACAGTTGACTGTTAACTGTTCTGTGCTATTCCACCTTAAAATCTAGCTGTGCGCCGATAAAACATATTTAGCCGTACTAATTTCTCGGCGTAAATCCTCAATAGCTATACTTAAATAGCCGTGTGTTTTTTTAGAGGACAAATCAGCTTCAGCAGCAATCATAAACTCGATTGTTTCAAAGCTCTTATAAACGCGGTTGAGGGTTCTCGAAATTTGCTCAATACTAACTTCCATAGATGCACCAAACAGGGAAATATCTATTTAAATTATATGCCAATTTTCTCAAGTCGTTGTTATCAAAAAAATTAACTGCCAAGAGCCACAGAATTTAGTTCTTCTGGGGTGAGATGGGAATGGATTACTTGACCATCACGAAACCAAACAATCCGGCGAGTCATACGCGCTACTTCTGGTTCATGTGTCACCATAATAATTGTAATACCACTATTGTTTAATTCAGTAAAAATTTCCATTACTTCTTGAGTTGTGCGTGAATCTAATGCGCCAGTGGGTTCATCTGCTAACAGTAATACAGGTTTATTGACAATGGCGCGGGCGATCGCCACTCGTTGTTGTTGTCCGCCAGATAATTGATTGGGTTTATTATGCAAGCGATTTTCCAAGCCAACGCGGGTTAAAGCAGCCACCGCGCGATCGCGTCTTTCACCACTTTTAATCCCAGCATATATCATCGGTAACATCACATTTTCTAGTGCTGTTAGTTGCGGTAATAAATGGAATTGTTGAAAGACAAATCCTAGTTTAAGATTACGGATTTTAGCTAACTCATCATCAGCTAATTGAGAAACATCTACACGATCTAAATAATAATGACCAGCCGTCGGTTTATCCAAGCAACCGATAATATTCATCGCTGTAGACTTACCCGAACCAGACGCACCCATAATTGAACAATATTCGCCTTGTTCGATTGTTAAACTAACGCTATTAAGGGCGCGAACTTCCAGATCGCCAACACCGTAAACTTTAGCAATTTTTTCTAAATTTACAATTACTGGTTTAGCTGGTACAAAGGAATTTTTATCAACAGCCTTGTCAAAATATTTATTGCTCATTATACCTTTTATATAAACCTATTAAAATTTAGGATACATCTGCGTAATCTGCGTACCCTACGGGAAGGCTCCGCCTATATCTGCTCACATCTGCGATAAAAAAAACCTGATTGTTGCCAGGATTTTATGTCTTTAACTGAAAAAATAGTCATCTTAAACTCCCAATTGATAATTGATAATTGATAATTGTTAATTGTTAAGCGCTTCTCAATGCCACAATAGGATCTAATTTAGCTGCACGTCTAGCAGGAACAACCCCAAAAAATAACCCAATACCTCCAGAAACGCTGACAGCAACAATAACTACTACTGGTGAAACAGCCGCTTTTAAAGGAGTTAATAAACTAATTAGGGAAATACTACCAACACCTAATAAAGTACCAGCTATACCACCTACGGCGGAGAGAATAATTGCTTCAATCAAAAACTGAAACAAAATATCTCCTTGCGTTGCACCAATAGCTTTACGCAGTCCAATTTCTTGAGTGCGTTCGGTGACAGAAACAAGCATAATATTCATAACTCCGATACCACCAACTAACAAAGATATGCCAGCAATTGCAGCTAACATCATTGTTAATGCTCCAGTAACAGTATTAGCTATTTGTAAAGCATCCTTTTGATTTCTAACTGTAAAGTCATCCTCACCTATTATTTTGTGACGTAACCTGAGCAAGTTAGTAATTTGAAATTCAGCCGCGCCCAAACTTTCGGCATTTTTGGCAGCCACAGAGATAAATGAAATCTCCACTCCATAAGGAGATGTTCTACCAACAATTCGATTAGCCACTGTAGTCAGGGGAATAAAAGCAGTATCATCTTGATTATTGCCAAAAGAAGAACCTTTAGGCAGCGTTACCCCAATTACTGAAAAGCTGATATTTTTAATTCTAATTCTTTCACCAATCGGGTTGCGATCGCCAAAAAGTTTATTAGCCAGATCCGCACCCAAAACAACTACTTGATTACTTTGCTTCAAATCTAATTCCGAAATAAATCTACCTGTCGCCATATCAAAGCTGCGGACTGTGAGAAATTCTGGAGTAGCACCAATAATTTGAGTATTAGTATTTTTGTTGCTATAAGTAACTGGTTGTCTAGTTTGAATTTGGGGAGCAACTTCAGAAATAGAAGGAACTAAATCAGCGATCGCTTTTGCATCTGCCAACACTAACGTTCTTGGTATATCACCCCTATTCCTTTGAGCATCCTGATTACCTGGAACAATAAATAAAACATTAGTCCCAAGTGACTGAAACTGCTCAGTTGCTAACTTCTGAGTTCCTTGTCCTATTCCTACCATAGCAATCACAGAAGCATTGCCAATGATAATACCCAACATGGTTAAGCTACTGCGTAATTTATTAGCAACTAACGTTGTAGTTGCCATTTTGACACTTTCTAAAATATCCACGATCATCAATTAACAATTAATCGACACTTGAATTTATGGTCTGGCATCCTGAAATTAAATCTCAAGCCCAGCCTGGGAAATGTTTTGAGATAGATTTATGTTTTTTCTTGCTGTGGCTGGGTTTGAGCCTAGGCGTTATTGCAACACATTAGACCTCTTGCATAAATATCTCTGACCCCACCCCAGCCCTCCCCGATGTTTTGGGGAGGGAGCCAATTTCCCCCCAAAACATCGGGGGGAAAAAGGGGGGTAATTTGGACTTTTGCTCATTGGTCTATTAACGCCACATCTGAGTACAAACTGACCTAATGTTGTTCAAAGTTAGTCAGTGTTATGCAAGCTGCTAAACCTAATAATTTCGGTCAGTTGGACTTTTAATTGATCTTTTCAGTATCTAACGTCTGTAGTATTTTAAGCATTTCTTGTGAAGATACCCGTTCCTGTAAAGATGACCAACAATGCCCTTCACCCTTAGCTAGCAAGGGTTGAGCGCGTAATTGACGCAACGCACTGATGCAGTTTGGGCAATCGCAGCTAAAGAGAGCCACTGCTGCATCACTTTCTGCTTCACTAAAGTCAGCAGTAGGATACTCACCTGGATCACTTTCTGCTTCACTAAAGTCAGAGGTAGGATACTCAACTGGGATACTGGTTGAGGATGCAATTAAAATTCCTCTAGAAGTCCGAGGTAGCAAAGAGGACTTGACTGTGGAGTTTTTGGGTAAATCACATGACACTTGTTGGGTGGCTGGAACATTTTTTTGAGTCTCGGAAGTAGCACGTATAGCTTGAGAAGCTGATGCTATATTAGTCATCAAAACCATTGTTAGCATTGAGCCAGCAAGGGTAGGAATAGCAATTAGACTCAATAACATTTTGGACTTCATTTTGTTATACTCTCCTACTTGACTAAAAACACTATTCCCCATTAATATATCGACTTTTTTGCCCCAATGCACCAATCAGATGAGAGGGAAAAAAGATATTGATCCAAATTGTGCCGCTACGTCCACAATGGGTTTGGTTATAAATAAAGATTACCAAAG
The DNA here is from genome assembly GCA_049646245.1 of Crinalium sp. Lineage (GTDB taxonomy): Bacteria > Cyanobacteriota > Cyanobacteriia > Cyanobacteriales > PCC-9333 > Crinalium. The sequence continues at coordinate 9,597 of JBARVL010000196.1, forward strand.
ATATCTTAATGATTTACTAACTTACCAAAAAATGACTAAAAGCAAATCAAAAAATTGCCGGATCAAACCCAGCTTTCACTTCAATAGTCTCTTAAAGTCCATAAATGATATTTTTTGGGAATGTTTTTACAAGTGCGTTACACGATTTGATCTTGTAACTAAGTTGGTTAATTCTGAGATTTATAACCTTTAGGTGGATCAATAAAAACGCGATCGCCTTCTTGAATTCCCTCTAAAATTTGTGTTTGGTCTTGAATTGATGCACCTATTGTCACAGGTCGAAACTGTGGTTGATTCTTAGCATCTGGAACCAGTACACCCGTCTGCCCTTTTTCCGTGACAATTGCCACAGTCGGCACAAGCATTGCTTGGGGTAGCTGTTTGCCTAAAAAAGTTACATTCACATTCATCCCCGATTTAAGCTGCTGAGTGCCTGTTTGCAGGGCGATCCGCACCTCAAAAGAAGTCACGTTTTGCTCCACCACAGCTTCAGGTGAAACTAAGCGTACAAGCCCTTTAAAGGTTTGATCTGGATAAGCATCAGCAATAATTTCTACCAGTTGTCCAGGTTGAATTTGTCCAATATCAACTTCTGGGACTTTCGCCCTAATTTCTAGGTCTTTCGCGATCGCCACAATTGAAGTAGAAGTAGCAGAAGCCGTACTAGAAGCCGATGTTGTCGGTGTCACAAACGCCCCTTCCGTCGCATACTTCTGTGTCACAGTACCAGCAAAAGGAGCGCGGATAATGGTATCTTGTAGCCTTGATTGTGCCTCTAAAAACTGCGCCCTCGCACCATCAACTGCCGCTCTTAGTTGTGCTACATCCTCTTTTCTCTGACCGTTTTGTGCCTGCTGTAAAGCTGCCCGCGCCTGTGCCACATCAGCCGCACGTTGAGCAATTTCCTCATCACGAGTGCCTTTTTGCAGTTGACTTAAAGCAAGCTGTGCTTCCATAACTGATGCTTCACGTTGGCGAATTTCTTGCCGAGTCGAGTTAATTACTTGATCCAAGCGTCTTTGTGCTTCTGCGGTATTAGCTTGAGCAGTAGTGTATTCTGCTTCTACCTCATCAAGTTTATCTTGAGCGATCGCACCTTGTTGTCTTAAATTTTGATATCGTTTCAGCCGTTGTTGCGCCAAATTAACCCGCGATGAAGCCGCCGCCACTTGAGCTTCACCCTGTTCAATTTGGCTAGGACGATTAGATCTTGATTGTGCCAAACTTGCTTGCGCTTGTGACAGACGCGCAGCAGCTTGGGCAACTTCTTCCGGGCGGCTACCATTTTGTGCCTGTGCCAAAATAGCTTGCGCTTGTGCTAAACGCGCACTAGCTTGGGCAACTTCTTCAGGACGACTTGTTTGCGCCCCTGCTAAACGTGCTTCAGCTTGCTGTAAATTAGCCCTAGATTGCAACAATTGAGCTTGAAGCTCTGAATTTTCCATCCGAGCGATTTCTTGCCCCTGTTGCACCTTGTCGCCTTGCTCAACAAATAACCTTGCCAAACGACCAGACGTTTTCGGGCTAAGGTTGACACTCTGAAACGGTATCACCGTACCACTAGCTGTAATCCGAACCGTAATTGTTGCTGATTTAACCGCAACTGTTAGTTGATTTATGTCAACTTTTGGCGACGAGCGATTAATTAGTATATAAGAGCCTGTGGAAGCAACAATCAAGATAGTTGCTATGACACCGAATGCCCAGGCTAACGGTCTTTTTACTTTACCAACTAGGGGAACTTCCATGCACTGCTGTAAAAAGGTGTTTTTGTCCTTCTCTCCCGCTAACATTCATATAATGGGGGTCTTCCCTGCGGATTAGATAAAAGCTTCAAAAATAAGATAAATATTGATCAAAGATTATCAGGGCATCATTTCCTACGTTAACTCCATGCTAACTGACATCCTCCCTACACCAAGTCGAAGATTTGGTACGGAGTTCCCAACTCAACCATCCTAGAGACGCGAGATTGCACTATGCGCTCAATTGCCGCTATGCGCTACGCACAGGCTACGCTAACGCCTCACTACAAAGGTTCTATGTGACGTGCTTTTAATTTATGGATATGTCTAAATTGATGCAAATAATCTTAGTGTTCCTGGGTTATTTATGAATGTTGGCTTAGAAAGTATAGTTAATAACCTGCGGGCGACCTTGGGAAAAATGGAGGTCGCACTTGGTGCTATTGATGAAGCGATCGCCTGGACTGATCAAGACGGCAAGATTCAATGGTCTAATAAAACCTTTGATAGCTTAGTAAATCGAAGTCGTTTCCAAATTCTCGGAGCCAAACTTGGTGAGCTATTTCCGTTAACTAAGGAAGGTGAAAAGATCCCTGTAGCAGTACATCCAGTAAATATTGCCCTCCAAGGCAAGCTTAAAGGTACAAGTACTTACGAATTTCGCAAAGGAGCTCAATTATTAATTCTGGAGATATCTTGGGCAAGCCTTAAACTCTCAGAACAAGGAACAAGCGCCGTCTTAGTGATCCGAGATATCACTGCTCGTCAGCATTTTGAAAAGGAGTTACGCCTACATCGGGAACACTTGGAACAACTCGTAGAAGAAAGAACAACCTTTTTGAGCGAGGTGAATAAGCAACTACAAGAAGAAGTCATTCAGCGTCGGCAAGCAGAAAAGAATTTACAAGAATCTGAGCAACGGTTTCGGCAACTAGCCGAAAATATCCACGAAGTTTTTTGGTTATCAGATCCGCAAAAATCTGAAATTCTTTATATTAGCCCTGCTTACGAAGAAATCTGGGGGCGTAGCTGTCAGAGTTTATATGAACAACCCCAATCTTTTGTTGATGCTATTCATGTAGACGATCAACTTGAGGTGATTAATAGCTTTGCAAAACAAAAACTTAGCGATCGCACTGAGGTAATATATCGAATTATCAAGCCTGATAAGTCAATTCGCTGGATCAGAGACCGGAGTTTTCCGATTATAAATGAACTTGGGCAAGTTTACCGTGTAGCTGGCATTGCCGAAGATATTACTGAAGCCAAGCGGGTAGAAGAAGAAATCAATAAAACTTTGCAACGAGAAAAAGAACTAAATGAACTCAAATCCAACTTTATCTCTATGACTTCCCATGAGTTCCGCACCCCTCTTTCCACAGTTTTATTATCTGCTGAAATGTTAGAACATTACACAGATAAACTGTCTCCAGACAAAAAACAAAAGCTGTTTCAGCAAATTGGTATTGGAATTAGTAGAATGGTTCAGCTACTTGATGATGTTCTTTCGATCAACAAAGCTGATGCTGGTAAGGTAGAATTTAAGCCAGTTTCACTCAATTTAGAAGATTTTTGCCAACAATTAGTAGCAGAGATGCAGCTTACGGCTGGCAATAAACACACGATTGTTTTTGCCATGTCTGGGGATTGCAGCAAGGCGGTGATTGACGAAGCACTGCTGCAACACATCCTCACCAATCTACTCTCGAATGCGATTAAATATTCTCCACAAGGAGGGCAAATTAATTTTCAACTCAGTTGCCATAATTTTGAGGCAACCTTTTTAGTCCAAGATTCCGGTATTGGTATCCCTGTAGAAGATCAAAAACGCTTATTCGAGTCATTCCATCGGGCTAAAAACGTTGGTAATATCCAGGGTACAGGCTTGGGATTATCAATTGTCAAACGCCTGGTCGAACTACACCAAGGTCGAATTACAGTGGAGAGTAAAATAGGTGTGGGAACAAAATTTATAGTTACTATCCCATTGAATCCCAAATCCTAAGTTTTCTGCAACGATTAAATCAATATTGCGTTAACTTATTAGCTGAACATTCCTTTAGTATGATGATTTTGAGGGTACACCGTGCCTAAACGTATTTATTTATTGTCTCTGCTTATTATCCTTGGTTTAGGGAGCATTCCACAGCCAGTGCTGGCGCAGGCTTTGCTGCCTTATAGCTTGCCACTCGACGCTAAAGAGCTAGAGCAGCAAGGCATGAACTTGGCACAAGATGCAGTTCAGTTAAGTCGCTTCCAGCAATATGAACTAGCTATCCAGAGAGCTAACTTAGCAACTCAACTAGCTCCAAAAAGCTATCAACCTTGGTTCCTACTAGGTAGCTTGTACATCCAATCCCAGAAGTTCGACCAAGCAATTGAAGCTCTTCAAAAAGCTCGTAGCTTGGCACCTAAAGAAGCTGGAATTTTGTTTAGTTTAGGTTCAGCTAAGTTTCAAAAAGGGGATTATACATCATCAATAGCAGATTTGCAAGCTGGTTTAAAAATTAAGCCAGAGGTAACAGAGGCGCTATTTGATTTGGGTAATGCTTACTACAAACTCAATCGTTTTCCAGAAGCGATCGCTCAGTATCAGAAAGCAATTAAAAAAGAAGCCAAATTTTGGCCTGGAATTAACAACATTGGGTTAGTGAAGTATGAAACAGGTGATGTTGCTGGTGCGATCCAACAATGGCGACAGGCAGTAGCAATTGATGGTAAAGCGGCAGAACCATTACTAGCAATGGCAGTAGCATTGTATGCCAAAGGCGACCAAGAACAAGCTCTGAGCTTGGGAGAAACCGCAATTAAGCTAGATAGTCGTTATGCTGATTTGAAATTTCTCCGAGAAAACTTGTGGGGCGATCGCTTAATCAACGAAACTCAAAAATTCTTGCAAGTTCCGAGAATACAAGCGACTATTGCCCAAAGCCAAGACCAACCCTCACAACGACAACAATCGGAACAGTGAGGAGGCAGAGGGGCAGAGGGGCAGAGGAGGCAGAGGAGGCAGAGGAGGCAGAGGAGGCAGGGGGAGTGAGAGTGAAGAAATTTCTTTGCCCAATTGTCAATAACTTATTTTTCCCTTTTCCAAACTTCATCCCAGAAGTCTATTTGAGAACATTGGCAAGCTAACAAGTATTTAAGTTGCAATTCCTCTGCCCCTCTGCCTAAATGAGCAGTTTGCAGGTCAGACTTGAGCATTTTGGTGGGGTTTTATTGGGGTGCAATTAGCTCTATTTTAGTCCTGAGAAGCTCCCGTTATACCCTATGACGGGAGAGAACGCCACCAAAATTAGATCTAGCTTTTCCAGACTGGCAAGCTGTAAGCTAACGCGCATATAAGCTTGTATAGCAACGGACATATCGGTTAAGACACTAGATTTTGCTGTCAAGGGAACAGGGAACAGTGAACAGAAAAATGTCCTAACACTTGTGGCGGCTGCTATAAATTTGGAATTTAGGGAAAAGTTATCAAACTCTGTTCCCCTCTCTCCCAATACTACTCGGTTAAGAATATCTTCGCTCCCCTCTGCCCCTCTGCCCCTCTGCCCCTCTGCCTCTCTGCCTCTCTGCCTCTCTGCTTACCTAAACAAAAATTCCTTGAAAACCCGCGCATTAATCGGATCGTCTTCTACAATTAGAACCGTTTTCATCTATCTAAATCCGTGTGGTAGATCTTCTATATATCAGTGAATCTAACAAGCGTGCGGTTCCATCCTACTGTAAGCAATAGTCCAACAAAAATTGCTCAGACGCTCTGTAATTTCTGATAAATACAGGTAAATATTAAAAATTAATAGGAAAAAGAACTCATGGCAAAACAACTGAACCTGTTAGCAGGCGGTCAGATTATCCCCACACCACTGCATACAGAGATGCAACGGTCTTATCTTGAATATGCCATGAGTGTGATTGTGGGGAGAGCTTTACCTGATGTCCGCGATGGCTTAAAACCAGTGCATCGGCGCATTATCTATGCCATGCACGAACTCGGTTTAACTCCAGATCGACCTTACCGGAAGTGCGCCCGTGTTGTCGGGGATGTATTAGGTAAATATCATCCTCACGGCGATCAAGCAGTTTATGATGCCTTGGTGCGGATGGTGCAAGACTTCTCTAGCCGTTATCCGCTACTTGCTGGTCATGGTAACTTTGGTTCAGTGGATAACGACCCAGCAGCAGCTATGCGTTACACTGAAACGCGCCTTTCCCCAATTAGCCATGAAGGGTTGCTAAGTGAAATTGGTGAAGCAACGGTTGATTTTATCGGCAATTTTGATAACTCTCAACAAGAACCAACTGTATTACCAGCACAACTACCAATATTATTACTCAACGGTTCTTCGGGTATTGCTGTTGGTATGGCAACCAATATTCCACCACATAATTTGGGTGAAGTGGTAGATGGTTTAGTTGCCTTAATTGATAAACCCGATCTTTCTGATGAGAAGTTATGGGAATTAATTCCAGGTCCAGATTTCCCTACAGGTGGAGAAATTTTGGGACTTGAGGGAATTAGAGAAGCTTACACCACTGGGCGTGGTAGTATCCCGTTGCGGGGAGTTGCTAAGATTGAGGATGGCGAATCAGAATCTAGCCGTAGTACTGCTAAATCGAAAAGATCGCGTCAGCGACGGATACCCATTGTGGTGACAGAGTTACCTTTCCAGGTAAATAAGGCAGGTTGGATTGAGAAGGTAGCAGAACTGGTAAATCAAGGCAAAATTGAGGGAATTGCCGATTTACGAGATGAAAGCGATCGCGAAGGAATGCGCGTAGTAATAGAAATTAAACGCGATACTAATCCCCATACAGTTCTCGACCAACTTTATAGACAAACAGCATTACAAAATAACTTTGGAGCGATCTTACTAGCATTAGTAGATGGACAACCTCGCCAGTTAACTCTGCGCCAATCGTTGCAGGAGTTCCTCAACTTCCGCGAACAAACTCTAACGAAGCAATATAACTATGAATTAGAGCAAGCTCAAAGGCGTGTGCATTTAGTAGAAGGATTACTAACAGCATTAAGTCAGTTAGATGGTATAATTGATCTGCTCAGAAATGCTCCTGATGGTACTACTGCGAAAGTTACCTTACAAAGCCAGTTTAATTTTAGTGATACTCAAACAGACGCAATTTTATCAATGCCGATGCGCCGTCTGACGGGTTTAGAAAGGAAGAACTTACAAGCAGAGTTTGAGGAATTAAGTAAGCGGATTGAATTGTTAGAGCGGTTATTGAGCGATCGCCAAGAATTATTAAAAAATCTTAAAAAAGATTTAAGAGCAATAAAACGTAAATATGCCGATCCTCGCCGCACTAAAATAATTGTTAATAATCAAAAACCGCCAGTTAGCGCAGCCAAAATTCAGCAGAAAGAAGTTGGTAGCGATTCATCCTCCAAGCGCCGCAAGTCAACTGCTACTACTAAAACCTCAAAAAATGATGAATCATCTGCACAACTAGAAATTCTTAATACTGAACCTCCAGAAACAGAAGTTGTTTTGGAATTTACCCAAAAAGGGTATGTGCGACGACTACCCAAAAATGGTGGTAAAACTGCTGCTTCAAAAGCTAGTAATGATTTTGTAACTGATACTAAGATAATTGGATCACAAGCAGAGTTAGTAGTATTAACTAGCAGTGGTAAAGCTTACCCCGTAAAAGTGCGCGACCTTCCCCCAACATCAAGTAATTCACGGGGAACACCACTAATTACCTTGCTACCAGCAGCATCAGAAAATCTAGTCAAACACTTTTTCCTTTCAGATGCACCAACAGACACTAACTTAGTTTTTGTGACTCAAAAAGGTCAAATTAAGCGCCTAGAAGCTTCTGAACTAAGTAATCTAACTAATCGTGGTTTAACAGTTATTAAACTAAAGGAAGACGATCAATTATCATTTGTTGACTTCACAAAAGAACGTCAACAGGTAGTATTAGCAACTTCTGGTGGTAGATTACTGCGATTTTTAGTTAACCATCAACAATTGCCTGTGATGGGACGCACAGCCCAAGGTTTACAAGCCTTACGTCTTGGGCGAGCAGAACATTTAGTTAGTGCGATGAGTGTCAGTATAAATGATAACTTGTTATTAGTTTCTCAACTCGGATATGGTAAACGTTTACCAATAAACGCTTTAAGGCTGGCAAATCGTGCAGATATTGGGACTCAAGCACTTCAATTTACTAGCAAGCAAGATGCTCTAGCTGGAGTAATATTAGTGCAACCAGCATCGGAAGTGGTATTAGTAACCAGTACGCAGCGTTATTTGCGTTTGAATGCCGAGTCAGTACCATTGTGGGGTAAAGATGGTACAGGCGATCGCATTATTCAATTAAATTCCGATGAAAAAATAATGTCATTGTCAATTAGCAATTAACAATGAGCAATTATCAATTATAGCAAAGGAGGGAGCATTTAAGACATAAGATTTATTGCTCTGGATCGCAATGCGTGTTTTTTATCGCAGATGTGAGCAGATAAACGCAGATGAAATGCCAAGATTTGATGAATGTATAACGCGCAGATGCGTTATGTAAAATCAAAAAATTCTTAGTTTTTTTAACCAGAAATTTTACTAAGTGGGTAATTGATAATTGTTAATTGTCAACGTGGACTTTCCAAATGCCAAAAGCTACTAATCTAGCTGGTAAGTCACGCAGAATCGGTATCCGTAGAAAAGCTGGTAGCTGAAAAGACGGATCTGAATTGAGAACACGAGCAAATATGCCCTGCTGGACTACAGACTGAAACGCCTGAATAACCCGCGTGGGTATTTCTCTCTGTCGCTGTACAGCAGCTAAGTGACTAACTTTAACTTTGCCAGTTTTTAAATCATTACTTAAAACATTTGCAGCTACAACTGCATCCTGAATAGCATAGTTAATCCCTACGCCACCAACGGGCGACATGACATGGGCTGCATCTCCAATTAACAGTAGTCCAGGGCGATACCAACGAGGAAGACGATTAGACTCTACTGAGAGAAAAGCAACTTGTGACCAATCTTGCAGTTGTTCTACTCTGTCGCTTAACTCTGGCACAACTTCCACAAGTTTTTGGCGTAGCGTTTCCAAGCCAGCAGTCCGCAACTGTTGATAACGACCTTTGGGGATAACATAGGCAATCTGCCATTGTTCAGAACGGTCAAGCAAAACTACGATATGACCTTTGCCAAATCGACCACTCAAACCTTCAGCTTCCTCTGCTTTCCGAGGCAAACGAAACCATAGCACATCCATTGGTGGTGATGTTTCAATTGGTACGAAACCAGCTAATTGACGTAAGCGAGAGTGACGACCATCTGCACCAACAGTAAGAACTGCCCTGACTTCATGCCAACCACCATGCCCACGATATCGCACACCTTTAATAATTCCATCTTCCTCAATTATTTCCTGTACATTCGCCCCTGTGATTAACTCAAAGTTGGGATAACGTTTTGCTTCGTCGGTGATGAAGTTGAGAAATTTAACTTGGGGTATCACCATGATGTAGGGATACCGAGTTTTTAGGCGGTTGAAGTCAGCTACTGTAACTGAGTCATTTTCTGTATTAATAGTCAATTGATGCAGCTTGGAATGGGGCAACTCCAAGAGTCGATCAGCTAATCCTAGTTCCTCCATAATCTCCATGACTGAGGGATGAATTGTGTCACCCCGAAAGTCACGCTCAAAGTCTTTATGGGCTTCTAATAGGATGACTGGGATGTTTTGACGTGCCAAAATTAGTGCTAAAACAGCACCAGCAGGTCCACCACCGACAATGCAGCAATTTGTTTGTTGTACATCCAAAATTTCATGGGCGGTTGCTGGTGTGTCAGCTTGTTTTACAGTCGTAGTACTATCCATGATCGGAAAATATTGCAAGCTTACTTACTACCAACATGGCACAGACGATCGCATAGGAGGGAGGAGGGAGGAGGGAGGAGAGAGGAGAGAGGAGGGAGGAGGGAGGTCTATTGTTTGTTACCAATTTGAGCAAATTGTTACGATCTATAAAGAACAACTTTTTTTTATAATCCAGGTAAATTTTAATAATGTTGGCTGAAAAGCGGATCGAAACAACACAAACTGATCAGTCTCTAGCTGGTGGAAATGACCCTACTCGTTTTGACTGCAAAGAAGCTTGGTATCCTGTCTTCTACATTGAGGATCTTGACAAATCAAAACCGAGTAAGTTCACACTATTAGATCAAGATTTAGTAATTTGGTGGGACAGACAAGGTGATACTTGGCGGGCGTTGGCAGATCAATGTCCTCATCGACTAGCGCCACTTTCGGAAGGCAGAATAGCTGAGGATGGGTTGCTGGAATGCCCTTATCACGGTTGGGCGTTTACTGGAGAGGGTAAGTGCGATCGCATCCCTCAACAGCAAGCAGAAAATAAAGCCCACGAATCCCAACGGGCTTGTGTAGCTTCGCTACCTACAGTTACACGCCAAGGATTGCTGTTTGTTTATCCTGGTGAACCGGAAAACGCTTTTAAGGTCAAAGTTCCGATTATTGAACCGATAGAGGAGTTTCCTGATGAGTGGATTTGCCTTAACACTTTTCGGGATTTACCTTATGATGCCCTAACTTTATTGGAAAATGTTCTTGATGCTAGTCACGTTCCCTTTACTCATCACCGTTCCGTTGGTAATCGAACTAATGCTGCTCCGGTAGAATTGGAAGTTGTGGAAGCCGACAAGCAAGGTTTTCAAGGTATTTGGGAAGAAGGTCCCCGTAAAGGTACGCTGGGAAAACAATTCACAACTTTTATTGCCCCGGCTTTAATGTGGCATGACTTGACATCGAAACAATTTGGCAGAACTTTAACTGTTGTTTACGCAACTCCTATTCGTAAGGGAGAATGTCGCATATTTGCACGGTTTCCATTTAAGTTTTCCTCAAAGTTGCCTGGTTTATTCCTGAAACTTACGCCGCGTTGGTATTCGCATTTAGGACAAAATAACGTTCTGGAAGACGATCAAATCTTCCTGCACTACCAAGAGCGTTATCTAGCAGCTAAGGGTGGCGGTGCTAACTTTGCTAAGGCTTTTTATTTGCCCACCCGTGCTGATACTTTTGTCACCGCGTTGCGTAAGTGGGTGAACCAGTACCAAGCTGATCCATTTCCAGGGGAAACTTTCTCGCCACCTCTATCTACAGAGGTTTTACTCGATCGCTATCACTCCCACACAATCAAATGTGCTAGTTGCAGTCAGGCACTTAGGAATATTAAGCGACTTCGGTGGGGGCTAGGCGTTGTAGGTGCGATCGCATTAACTATGCTACCTTTGTTTAACTCGGCTTTTGGGCAACCAACGATGCTCGTGACAATTGCCTCGGTGATTATTCCCTTAAGCTTAGGCTCTGCTTGGCTATGGTTGGGACATTTAGAGGGGCGATTTGAGCGGGGGCGGGAAGTGCCACCTCGAAATCTGCCAGATCATCAAAAATAGAGACGTACCATGTACGTCTCTACTTTATCTCCCCGAATATCGGGGGGAAATTGGCTCCCTCCCCTTCACAAGGGGAGGGCTGGGGTGGGGTTAAATATATTTATGCAAGAAGTCTACTATATTTGTTTTTTAAAACAAGGTATAAGAATCTACAGTGGCACAGGTTGTAATCGAAAACGTATATAAAAGCTTTTCATCTCGCAAAGATGAGCAGGTTGTTACCCCAGTAGCAGAACCTTTAATTTCTCCTACGGATGAAGCGCCACTAATTGCCGTAGATAGTTCACCTCCAACATCGGGTACAAAGGTTTTGCGGAGAATTAACCTGGCGATCGCAGATGGTGAATTTATGGTACTGGTTGGTCCTTCTGGTTGCGGTAAAAGTACGTTGCTGCGCGTAATTGCTGGACTGGAAGATTTAACTGGCGGCAATATTTGGGTGGGCGATCGCTTAATTAATGATTTACCACCCAAGGAAAGAGACATCGCTATGGTGTTTCAAAATTATGCCTTATATCCCCACATGACAGTGTATGACAACATTGCCTTTGGGCTGAGACGTATGGGTAGGGGAGAAGAGGAGCAAGAAAGTAGGACAGAAGAAGGTAAGAAATCTTTACCTTTGTGGGCAGAGAATTTATTAGTAGAAACAACGCGATCGCTTCCTAAAGGACTGCGTTACACAACTCCAAGGGAAAAATCTATTCAGCAACAAGTGCGTCATGTTGCCCAACTATTGCAAATTGAAACATTTTTAAACCGACTGCCAAAACAATTATCTGGGGGACAAAGACAGCGAGTTGCGCTGGGACGGGCGATCGCACGTAACCCCCAAGTATTTTTAATGGATGAACCTTTATCTAACTTAGATGCCAAACTTCGCGCGGAAACTCGCGCTCAAATTGTCAAATTGCAACGGCAACTAGGTACAACTACTATTTATGTTACCCACGACCAAACCGAAGCAATGACAATGGGCGATCGCATCGCTGTAATGAATGCAGGTCAAATTCAGCAAATTGCTACACCTCTAGAACTCTACAACCGCCCTGCAAACCGCTTCGTTGCTGAATTTATTGGCTCACCACCAATGAATTTTATTCCCGTTCAATTTAAAGCACCTTTAGTAATTACTCATTCTCAATTCCGCTTCACCCTGCCAGAAATTTGGGAGCCAATATTACAAAGATATGATGGAAAATCCTTGCTATTAGGAATTCGACCAGAACACCTCAGCATTGGTGTTCCTGCTACTAAAAATCTCTTAGTGCAAGTTGAATTAGTAGAAGCTTTGGGTAACGAAACTTATTTAGCTGTTCGCTTAAGTGATATTAAAACTGCATCTAACCTACAGGTAAGAATTCCACCAGATCGACCTGTCAGGCTTGGCGAGGAACTTTGGTTATCATTAACACCAGATAAAATTCATTTGTTTGATATAGATACTGGTCTAGCAATACGACCTTAAACAATTACTCCCTTCCCATTAAAAGATTACCGATTATATTCTTCTTCTTTCTTGGCGTTCTTTGCGTCTTGGCGGTTTTTAAAATAGGTATTCGCCATAGCGGGAAGGGAGTAACAATTATCAATTATTAATATAACAATGACTAATTAACAATAACCCATGACAAATCAATCAAAATTCATGTTTGCTAATTTTCTGCCTGCGTTAGTAGAGCAGCTTACAGAACCTACTTCCATTGCTCTTGCACAAGGTATTCAACGTGAAGCGATCGCCACTTCCTTAAGCCTCACACCCATTCCCACTACCTATGTTAATCAGGGTAGTGGTGGAACGCCTATCGTCTTACTACACGGCTTTGATAGCTCTCTGTTTGAATTTCGTCGCCTCTTACCTTTGCTTGCTACCCACAACGAAACCTGGGCATTAGATTTACTCGGTTTTGGATTTACCGAAAGACTCGCAGGTATTCCATTTAGTCCTACAGCTATCAAAACGCATCTCTACTATTTTTGGAAAACTTTAATTCAGCAGCCTGTAATTTTAGTAGGTGCTTCGATGGGAGGTGCAGCAGCAATTGATTTTACCCTAACTTATCCAGAGGCAGTTAAAAAGCTAGTATTGATTGATAGCGCGGGTTTTAAAGGAGGTTCCGCTTTAAGTAAATTCTTATTTCCACCTCTAGGATACTTAGCTACTTCATTTTTACGTAGCCCTAAAGTGAGAAAAAAAGTCAGTGAAACTGCTTATCACGACCAAAGTTTTGTTTCCTTAGATGCTCAAATTTGTGCAGCACTCCACTTAGAAATGTCTAATTGGAACCAAGCTTTAATTGCTTTTACTAAAAGTGGTGGTTATAGCTCTTTTGCTAACAAGCTGGCAGAAATTTCACAAGATACAATGATTTTATGGGGAGAACGCGATCGCATCTTAGGTATTGCCGATGCCTATAAGTTTCAGCAAGCTATAGCCAATTCTCAATTAATCTGGATTAAAGATTGTGGTCATGTTCCTCATTTAGAAAAACCACAAATTACTGCTCAACATATTCTGCAATTTGCTAAATGAGCGCGTTATGAACATTAATTATAAGAAGTCTATTAATTTTTTACAGTCTCTATCTGTTGACTCAAACGTTCCTCTAATTGCTCTAATAATGTATAAACATCAGTGGCAGCTTGCTCAAAACAAGTAGGTGGTGCAATTTCTGGCTCAAAATGAATTAGCTTAATTTGATCTTCGCCAATGCCAATCATTAGAACTTCTTTTTCAGGATTATGTGCATCTACTAATCCTAAAATTTCTTGAAGTTTGTTTTCAACGTTATTATTAAGTGCCTCTATTGCTGATTTTGGGCAATATACAAAGCGTGGTGTGGGTTTTAAATTAATACCAATAGTTCCTTGAGCATCTTGATTTTCTAACCACAATCCCCATGAAAGTGCTGCCAAATCTTGTTGGTTTTCTTTAACAAATAAATCTAACTGGCGTTTCCAGCGATTATCTCCAGTTTCCGGTTGTATGCTACCAAACATTATTTTCAATTATCAATTATCAGATGTAGGTTGGGTTGAGGAACGTTGGCGGAGCCTGCGCGGAGCGCATAACCCAACATTAATATGGATGTGATGGGTTTCGCTTACGCTCTAACCATCCTACAAATAATTAGAGTCATCTACTTATTTAACTGTGGAGTGTTTATTTTATACCGGATTGGACACGCCACAAACTAGCATATAGTTTATTTTGCTCTAATAGTTCTTCATGTCGTCCAGATTCTACGAGTTTACCTTGTTCCATGACATAGATACAATCAGCGTTGCGGATGGTAGAGAGACGGTGCGCGATCGCAATTGTTGTCCGATTAATAGTAATATGTTCGAGCGATCGCTGAATTGCTGCTTCTGTCTCATTATCCACTGCCGATGTCGCTTCATCTAAAATCAAAATCGGTGGATTTTTCAACACCGCCCGCGCAATGGCAATTCTTTGTCGTTGTCCTCCTGATAGTTTCTGCCCGCGTTCGCCTACAATTGTGTCATAGCCGTTAGGTAAGTTGATAATAAATTCGTGTGCTTCAGCTACTTTTGCGGCTGCGATCGCTTCAGGTAATGTAGCATCAGGTGTACCATAAATAATATTTTCGATGACTGTGCCATGAAATAAAAACACATCCTGACTAACTAAACCAATCGCACGGCGCAAATCTTGTAATCGCAATTCCTGAATATTCACACCATCAAGGGTGATAGTTCCCTGCTCTATTTCGTACAATCTGAGTAATAATTTTACTAGCGTACTCTTACCAGAACCAGTCGAACCAACTATTGCAATAGTTTTACCCGCAGGAATAGACAGTGAGAGATTGTTTACAACTGTCTCTCTACCAAGATATGCAAACGTAACATTGTTTAATTCCACCTCGCCACGTGCTGAAGGTAGTGATAAATGTCCTGAGTGGATAGTAATTGGTGTATCTAATAACTTAAATACCCGATTAGTAGATGCCATTGCACGTTGATACTGATCTAAGGTATCACCCAATCGCGTCAAGGGCCAAAGTAACCTTTGGGTGAGAAAGACTAACACGCTGTAAGTACCTACAGACATTCTCCCTGCAACTGCATCCATTCCACCTAAAAGTAAGGTTGCTGTGAATCCGAATAAAATGATGATGCGAATTAAGGGGACAAATGCGGCGCTAAGTGCGATCGCTTTTCTGTTACTCTGTCTATAAGCTTCACTGTCTAATCTAATTCGGTCTTGCTCATAAAATTCAGTAGTAAAACTTTTAATCGTCGTAATTCCACTTAAATTATTGTTAAAACGACTATTAAGTAAACTTACTTTTTCCCGCACTTCGGTATAATATGGAGCAAGACGTTTTTGGAATGCGATCGAACCCCATAAAATAAATGGCATTGGTAGCATTGCCCACCACGCAACGCTAGGAGCCAAAATAAAGAATGCACCACCAATTACTATTACTGTGGTGGATACTTGTATTACTTCATTCGCGCCGATATCTAAAAAGCGTTCTAATTGGTTGATATCATCGCTAAGAATTGACATCAAACCGCCTGTACTACGTTCCTCAAAGTAAGCTAATTCTAATTCTTGCAGATGAGAGTAAGCATCTAAGCGTAAATTGTGCTGAATATTCTGAGCTAAATTGCGCCAAAGTCTAGCATAAGCATATTCAAATACTGATTCTAGACCCCATATTATCAAGCTGAGGAAAGAAAGAATTACTAATTGGTGAAAAACATCCTTAACACCTAATTGAGCAATTAGGGAGTCTTGTTTTTTGACGACTACATCCACTGCCGCACCAATTAAAGCGGGTGGTGCTAGATCAAAAATTTTGTTTAAAACCGAACAAGCGATCGCTTGATATATTTGTACACGATAACCGCGCCCATAGTCAATTAAACGCTGCAACGGATGCACGGCTTCAGGTTGGTGCGGCTTTTTTGGTAACTTACCAGGCATGGATGGCTAGATTCTTACAACATTTTCTCACTTTAACGCTAATTTCTGCAATTATCGCAGTTCTGTTTTTAATGCTATAACCAATTTTTGTAACGTTTCTGATTCAGTGGGCGTTAATCCAATTCTTTGTTGAAATAAATGTTGGATTTCTTGAGAGATTGAACAAGCTTTATCCATACCTAAACTTCCTAATGAGCCTCTAAGAGTATGAACTTGCATAACAGCATCTTCTCTTAATTTTTGAGTGAGATTACCATTAATTAATGCTTGGCTCGCTTGCTCCACAACTTCTATACGTGAATTATATGTATGTTTATGCTTTTCCCAGATCTGTTGGAGTTGCCGTTGTAATTGTTGTTGATCTAAATAATTAGATTCAGGAGAGTGATGTATTTGAGTTAGTTCTGGACAAGATGTATTTTGGGAATTTTCTGGAATTTTGTTGCCTGGGGCATTTTCTTCAGGTTTCATTATCTTTTTGTTTGGAAGTTGCAAAAGTAGGTCACAAATCTTCTAGTTTTTGTAAAAACTGGGTGAATATAGCCGTCTTTTACTGATGAAAAATAAGCTGAATATTAGGATGGGGTAAATATTTGATTTCGTCCTTTGGCTTTAGCTTGATACAAAGCGGCATCGGCAACCCGATACATAGCTTGGATATCAAATTCCTGTTCAGAATATTCTGTTACACCTGCGCTGAATGTAACATGAAATTTTGTTTGATTTTCATCTACAAATTCTTTTTGATTGACAATGTTTAGTAATTCTGTAAGTTTATCTACGCTCTGTTCCTTGGTACTTCCGTATAAACCAATAATAAATTCTTCACCTCCCCAACGTGCTACGACATCTTCATTGCGGAATGAATGTTTTAAAATTTTTCCAAACCAACTAAGTACTTTATCACCCATCTCATGTCCGTGTTGGTCGTTGACTTGTTTAAAATGATCTAAATCTATTACAGCAAATGATAAAGGTTGATTTTGCCGTGTTGACAAATGTAATAAACGAGTCAAATCTTGGAAAGATTTGCGACGATTACTTAGTTTAGTTAAAGGATCAATTTCTGCCAATTGACGTAATCTTTGTGTCCGTTCTAATCTATTTAGTATTCGTGCAATTAGCTCAACCGCCCTAATGGGTTTATTTACATAATCATCTGCACCTGCTACAAATACCTGTTCAATGGTTTGCTCGTCAGTATGAGCAGATAAAAATAGTATGGGTAAATTACTCCAGCGTATATCGTTGCGTACAACTTGGCAAAGTTCAATACCACTAATATATGGCATGGCTACATCTAAAATTATTAAATCTGGGTTAGATTGCTCTAAGGTTTCCCAAAATTCTCGCGGGTCATCTAGTAAAATTATCTGAAAGCCCCAAGGTGCTAGTAAAGTATATAAATAATTTAATAATTGTGGATCGTCATCTACGATTACTAATTTAGCTTCTAAGGTACTGGATTGTTGTAGAACTTGAGCGATCGCTTCCATTACTTGAGCAGGAAATACTGGTTTTTGTAAAAATCCTTTACCTCCCAGTTTTGCTACTTTTACTCGGTCTGCAAAACTTTGATGAGCAGTAAATACTAGCACTGGTATAGGTGGTTGGTAATTGCTTAATTCTGCTAATAGTTTAAATCCTGCTTCTGTAGAGTCAGGAAAGCTTAAATCTAATAAAACTACATCTGGTTGCTGCTGATTGATGATTTCTCTAGCTGTTGCTAGTTTATTTGCCACAATAGGTCGCATTCCCCAAGCTTTAGATGTTATAGCTAATTCCTCGGTTAGTGCAGCATCATCATCAACAATTAATAATTTAGTTTCCCGATCTATACCTGTAGATTGAGGTATTGGTTGCGGTAAAGTAGTTAAATGCTCCTGTAACTGTTGGTGTGATGTTGCAATTAGTTTTTGCAAATATTCTAGTTGTGTAGAGGTGAGTTTTTCTGTGGTTTTTAATAGTTGTTCAATTTGGTCAAATGAACAAGATGCTTGCTCAAACCCAAAGCTACCCAAAGAACCTTTAAGAGTGTGAGCTTGCATTACAGCTTGGTTTTGCAATGTTTCAGTTAGTTTACCTTCTTGCAAAGCGATGATAGCTTGTTCTACAACTATAATGCGATCGCGATACTGATTTTTGACTCGTTCCCAAACATTAACTAATTGCGCCGAGACTTTTTGCATTGAAGCTGGGGAAATTCTAGAATTTTTTTCAGGTTCAGCTTCGTTACTTATCTGGTTATTTGCACTATATAATTGTGACTCTTTTGAATTTAAACGATATCCTAAACCGTAAACTGTTTCTATCAAATCCGGTGATGCTCCAGATTTTTTTAATTTAGCACGTAAGCTTTTGATATGCGCCCGCACCGTATTTTCTGTAGGAAGTTCTTCCAAAGACCATAAATGATCTAGCAAAGCACTTTGACTAAATATCCGTTGGTTATTTCGTAAAAATAGTTCTATTAAAGCATACTCTTTTGCTGTGAAATGTAGTAACTTCTTACCATAAAAAACTTGACAGTTACTAGGATCAAGACGCAAAGAATTAAACTCTATGATTGGTTTAGTAGTTGTACTACCTCGACGTAGCAACGCCCGAATTCTCGCTAATAACTCTTCTCGATTAAAAGGTTTAACAACATAATCATCTGCACCTGCATCTAAAGCTATTACCTTATGATTGCTACTATCTTGGGCAGTCAACAATAAAATGGGAGTCCGCAAGCCTTCAGCACGTAGTCTTTTACAAAGGCTGACACCATCAATTTTTGGTAACATTAAATCTAAGATAATCAAATCATAGCTCATTGCAGAGGCTAGATTCCATCCTTCCTGACCATTATGAGCTATTTCAACTAAATAATGCTGACTTACTAAAGCTTTTTTAAGGATTTCAGCACCACTTAGATCATCTTCTACCAATAAAACTTTCATTTAAATATATCATTTAATTTTTTAATGCTATTAATTATAGTTTAATAACATTAAAAAATTATTTGTTTTAATAAAAGTTAGCATTGCCCAATCTGGTATCAGGCTAAACAATTTCAGGATGCGTTACATCTTGTCGAGCATAAATTTATCTAAACAATTACCAATTCAAAATTTTGCAAATATCGTCAACTAAAGTTTGAGCCTTAAACGGTTTAATTAACAAGCCTGTCACCCCTAAATCAAGTAGTTGTTGTTGTTCATATAACTTAGCCTTAGCTGTCAGCATAATAGTAGGTATTTGCTGAGTTTGAGGTTTTGCTTGTAAATGCTGAAATGTTGTAATTCCGTCCATATCAGGCATCATTACATCTAAAATAATTACATCGGGTTGTTCAACTTCAGCAATGGATATCCCCTCACCACCAGAAGCGGCTGTCAAGATATCCCATCCGGCGGCTGCTTCTAGGCAAATTTGGATAATTTCTCGTACTCCATCTTCATCGTCGATTACTAAAACTCGCTTTGTCATATTTTTATTTGCTTTATGATACAAGATATACTGCCTTATCCTAGTTGCCTCTTAAACTGTAGTTTATATTTTTAGCTAGAGATAATCAGGACTTACGCAGTTACTCCACATATAGTGGGTAGGGTGCGAAAGCGTTGCGTAACGCACCCTACAGGTAGAGGCTTTGCGTAAGTCCTGATAATGTAGGATTTGCTAACATCTTCTCAAATTGACAATGCTGTTTTATTAAATTTTGTGTACCTGATAAGTTAGGCATTTCTACTCGACAGTGGGAACAAAACCAGAAAACACGCTTATTAGCTATATGGCGGAGTAAAGTATGATCGCAACAGCAACAGTTATTCATATATCACCCTGCCTTATATTTATCTCAAATCAGCGATCGCCATCTATGCTTAAACTGTATTGAGACAATGTGAAGATTTTGTGAATAACAAAATAAATTTACAATTTGTAACAGGTTAAGGCTTCTTTGTTAAATTACTAATATCGAGAGAGAAACTACAGCTAAAATTTAAAATGATTAAAAATTTTATTTCTCAAAAAATTGTAGCAGCAGGCTTTAGTTTAGCCGTCTTAACACTGTTTAGTGTAAGCGGTGTTACTTACTATAGCTTCAACAAACTTATTAAATTAGCTGATATTAGAACAGATACCCAGGCTGAAGTAACAGCCTTAAAAGATCTACTTGCTACTATGACAGATGCAGAAACTGCTAGGAGAGGTTATGTTATCACTAATTTAGAGTGGCATTTAGAACCATATAAAAATGCGCTTAAAACTATTGAACCCAAACTCCAACAACTCGATAAATTAGCTCCTAAATATTCGGAAATTCGGCAACATTCAAATGAGCTAAAAACCTTAGTTTCGCAAAGACTAAAGTTAATAGAAAAATCCCTAACCTTGAATCCAAGCAAGTCTCAGATTGATGAAAGCCAAATTAAGTTAACTAATCAAGGAAAAGTAATTCACGATCAAATTAGAACCTTAATTCACCTCCTAGAAGAAGAAACAAATCAAAGATTTCAACAAGAGCAGGAGCAAGTAGTTAGTCAAGCTACCCAAACAATCAGCTTGATGATTGGCGGATTTAGTTTAAGCATAGGATTATTTTGCTCAGTCTATTATTTATTAAATAACCAAATAAACCAAAGAAATAAAATTGAATCTAAATTTCAAGATTTATATGAAAATGCTCCTTGTGGCTACCATTCGCTAGATCAAAACGCAGTTTTTAGAGAAATTAATAATACAGAATTAAGCTGGTTAGGTTACAGTCGTGAAGAAGTTATTGGGAAACTCAAATTTACGGATATTATTACACCGGAAAGTTTAGCTAATTTTAAAATTAATTTTCCTAAGTTTCTTCAGCAAGGCTGGATAGAGAACGTAGAATTTGAAATGATTCGGAAAGATGGTACAATTTTACCGATATCTTTAAATGGTACGAGTATTAAAGATGCCAAAGGAAATTTCCTTGCTACTCGCACTACTATTTTTGATATCACTAAACGTAAGCAAGCTGAAGCAGCTTTAAGAGTTTCGGAAAAAAGATTAAGAACAATCATTGAAGCTGAACCAGAATGTGTGAAAATTCTTAACTTAGATGGCACACTTGTAGATATGAATGCTGCTGGTTTAGCGATGATAGAAGCTGAGGATTTGCAGCAAGTAAAAGGACACTCGGTTTGCTCATTAATAGTTCCAGAGCATCAAGAATTATTTAATCAGCTAACTCAACAAGCAGCTATTGGTAATAGTGGAACTCTTGAGTTTGAACTTATTGGTTTGCAAGGTACAAAGCGTTGGCTAGAAAGCCATGCTGTTCCTTTGCGAGATGAACAAAATCAGATTGTTAGTGTATTAGGTATCACTCGTGATATTACTGAGAAAAAAATTGCTTTAGAAGCACTGCGAGAAAGTAAAGAACGCTTTCAAAAAGCTATTATTGATGCTCCCATACCAATCATGCTACACGCTGAAGATGGGGAAGTTATTGAAATTAATCGTACCTGGACAGAAATTACTGGTTACACTAAATCAGAAATTTATACGATTGCTGATTGGACAGAAAAAGCTTATGGAGAAAAGAAGGAATTAGTCCGAGAAGATATTGAAAGATTATATAATTTAAACCAGCGAGTAGCAGAGGGCGAATATAGCTTAGTCACTTGTAAGGGTGAAAGTCGTATTTGGGATTTTTACTCTGCGCCTTTAGGTAAATTAGCTGATGGTAGACGTTTAACAATTAGTACAGCTATTGATGTTACTGCTCGGAAACAGACAGAAATAGCTCTGCAACAAGCAAAAGATGAATTAGAAATAAAAGTAGCTCAAAGAACAGCACAGTTAAGTAAAACAAATCAACAGTTACAAGTTCAACTTAGTGAATTAGAACTAGCCGAAATAAAATTACAGACAATCAGTGCTTTTCAACAAGCAATTTTAGATAGTGCTAATTACTCAATTATTTCTACTAGCGGAGACGGAACTATTCTCACTTTTAATACAGGTGCAGAAAAAATGTTGGGGTATTCTGCTGTAGAAGTAGCGGGAAAAACAAGTCCAGGAATTTTTCATGATCTTAATGAAGTAATTGCTAGGGCGCAAGAACTTTCTCAAGAGTTAGGGATAACTATTGAGCCTGGTTTTGAAGTATTTGTAGCTAAAGCCAAACGTGGCGAAGTAGAAGAACGAGAATGGTCTTATATTCGCAAAGATGGGTCACGTTTGACAGTGCTGTTATCAGTTACAGCGTTACGGGATGAGCAAGGAAATATTACAGGTTTTTTGGGTATTAGCAGCGATATTAGCGAGCAGCAAGCTGCGCTACGCGAACGCAAGCAAGCTGAAGAAGCTTTATATAAAGAACAAAACTTTTTAAAAGTTTTACTCAATAACTTACAAGTGGGAATTGTTGCTTGTAATGCCCAAGGAAATATAACTTTATCTAATCAAACTACAATTGATTTGCATGGTTTACCAACAGAAGAATTTGCTCCTTCTCCTGAACAGTGGGCAGGATACTATGATTTATATTTACCGGATGGCAAAACACTAATGCCAGTAGAAGATATTCCCTTGTTTCGGGCTTTACAAGGAGAGCAAGTTAGAAATGCAGAAATTATTACTATTCCGAAAAATGGCACAGTACGCACTTTATTAGTAAGCGGACAAGCAATTTTTGATCGTAGAGAACAAAAGCTGGGTGCTGTTATTACTTTGCTAGATATCACTGAGCGTAAGCAAGCTGAAGATAAATTACGAGAAAGTGAGGAACGTTTTCGACAATCATTTAATTATGCAGCAATTGGAAAAGCTTTAGCATCTTTAGAGGGGCGCTGGTTACAAGTTAATTCAGCTTTATGTGAAATTGTTGGGTATTCGGAAGCAGAGTTATTACAATTAACTTTCCAAGATATTACTCATCCTGATGATTTAGAAGCAGATTTAAACAATGTCCAGCAACTACTGGCGGGAGAAATCCAAGCTTATGAAATGGAAAAGCGTTACTTGCATCAGCAAGGTCACAGTGTTTGGATTTTATTAAGTGTATCACTGGTGCGCGATCGCCATGATCATCCTTTATATTTTATCGCCGAAATTCAAGATATTACTGAGCGTAAACAAGCAGCATTAGTATTAGAACAAGCTAAAATTGCTGCCGAAACAGCTACTCGTGCTAAAAGTGAATTTCTCGCTAATATGAGCCATGAAATTCGCACACCCATGAATGCGGTAATTGGCATGACTACGTTGTTATTAGATACACAACTGACTCCACAACAGCGAGATTTCACAGAAACAATTCGCAGTAGTGGGGAAGCATTATTAACATTAATTAATGATATCTTAGATTTTTCCAAAATCGAATCAGGTAAGTTAAATCTAGAAAAATATCCGTTTAATCTCCGTCTTTGTATTGAAGAATCTTTAGATTTAGTAGCTACGAAAGCAGCAGAAAAGAAAATAGAACTAGCTTATTTAATTCATCCTCCTACACCAGAAACGATCTTAGGTGATAATAATCGTTTGCGCCAAATATTGGTAAATCTATTGAGCAACGCGGTTAAATTTACTGAGACAGGCGAAATTGTTGTCACAGTTACAGCGAAAAATTTAACTCAATTATCAGAAGATCATAATTTACCGCAAAAATCCGAAATCAAATTGGCTATTAAAGATACAGGCATCGGTATTCCTAACAACCGAATGTCAAAATTATTTAAGTCATTTAGTCAAGTAGATTCTTCGACAACTCGCCATTATGGTGGTACAGGATTAGGATTAGCAATTAGTAAACAGTTAGTAGAATTAATGGGTGGTCGAATTTGGGTAGAAAGTGAAGTTGGCACTGGTTCAACCTTTTATTTTACTCTCATAGCCGAAGCTCCTAAAAATCAAGTAGATATTCATAATACTAATGATATTTATCCCTTAACTGGCAAACGAATTTTAATTGTTGACGATCATGTTACTAACCAACAAGTTTTAAATTTACAAACTAAAGTTTGGGGAGTTATTACCCGCGCCGCCACATCTGGGCAAGAAGCTTTAAGTTGGTTACAAGCAGGAGAACAATTTGATTTAGCTATTTTAGATATGCAAATGCCCGAAATGGATGGGGTAATGTTAGTATCAGCAATTCGCCAATTACCTAACTGTAAAAATCTGCCTTTAGTGATGCTGAATTCAATTAGCAATCCTCAAAAACCAGAACAAAATTATAGAGAATATTTTACCGAATTTCTCAATAAACCAGTTAAACAATCTCAATTATATAATATTTTAGTTGCTATTTTTACAGGACAGGCAATTAAACCCACTTCATACCATCCTAATCCCAATAAATTTGACCCATATTTAGCTACCCAAATACCTTTGCGAATTTTGGTAGCAGAAGATTTTGTAGTTAATCAAAAATTGATGTTGTTAATGTTAGAACGGATGGGATATCGTGCAGATATTGCTAATAATGGTTTAGAAGTGTTAGAAGCTTTGCAGCGCCAGCCTTATGATTTGGTATTGATGGATGTGCAGATGCCGGAAATGGATGGACTAGAAGCTACCCGCCGCATCCGTCAAAATACCACAGCTTGGCAGCAACCGCGCATTATTGCCATGACTGCTAATGCTATGCAAGGAGATAAAGAAGCTTGTCTGGATGCGGGAATGGATGACTATTTAAGTAAACCAGTACGGGTAGAAGAGTTAGTTGCTGCTTTACATAAATGTCTAGCAGTTGAGGTAGAAAGCGTTATATCTGTAGAAGAGACAACTATTGACTCGCCATCATCACCAGTAATTGATACCCAAATTTTACAAGCAACGCGAGGTTTGGCTGGTGGCAATACAGAATTTATCACGCAGTTAGTGGAAATTTATTTAAAGGAATCGGATAAACTGTTAGAGACTATGAGTGAAGCGGTTGCTAGTCAAGATATAGAAACGTTAGGATCTGCTGCACACAAGCTAAAATCGGGGAGTGCTTCTTTAGGTGCGATCGCATTATCTAATATGTGTAAAGAGTTAGAACTTATTAGCTCTACAGGAAATCTTACAGAAGCTCAAGAAAAATTGCCACAAATCCAAGCTGAGTATCAAAAAGTTAAGATCGCTTTACCACTAGAATGCCAACAAGGTGAATAAATGGATTCGACTCAACAACCCTTAATTTTAGTGATAGATGATGATCTAGTGATGCGTTTCCAACTACGTCAAGCAATGGAAAACGAGGGCTATCAAATTATTGAAGCTGCTGACGGCAAAGAAGGCTTAGAAATGTTTACTCGTTTTGCCCCAGATATTGTGCTGTTAGACGGCAAAATGCCTGTAATGGATGGCTTTACTTGCTGCTCTTTGTTGCAAACAATCCCTGGAGGCTTAACCACTCCAATTTTAATGATTACAGGGCTAGACGATCAAGCTTCTGTAGACCAAGCTTTTGCTGTTGGTGCTACAGATTATATCACAAAACCGATTCATTGGGCAGTTCTACGTCAGCGCGTCAAAAGATTATTGGATCAATCTCAACTTACGAAAGAAAAAGAACGTTTATATCAACAGTTAGAACAAGCTAACACTGAGTTAGTTGCTAGTGGCGAAAAATTACAACAACAAAACTTTATCTTAGAGCAAGCCAGAGCCGCAGAAAAAGCAGCTAACGAAGCTAAAAGCGCATTCCTAGCCACAATTAGCCATGAAATTCGTACTCCCATGAATGGCGTTATTGGCATGAGTGGATTGCTATTAGATACAGAATTAACACCTCACCAGGAAGATTTTGTAGAAACAATCCGTAATAGTGGCGATGCCCTACTAACTATGATTAACGATATTTTAGATTTTTCTAAAATTGAATCAGGAAAACTTGACTTAGAAGAAGCTCCTTTTGATTTACGAGATTGTTTAGAAGGTTCTCTTGATTTACTAGCTCCCCAAGCAGCACAAAAACATTTAGAGTTAGCTTATTTAATTTACTTACCAACACCTACACAATTAATTGGAGATATTACTAGATTACGCCAAATCTTAGTGAATTTGCTAGGGAATGCTGTCAAATTTACTGAAACTGGGGAAGTAGTTGTTTCAGTAATTAGCCATAAATTAAATTCTCAACAATGCGCTCTTGCTAGTAACGAAACTGAGGAGCAGATTAATCACCCTTGTTATGAATTAAAATTTGCTGTTAAAGACACTGGTACTGGTATACCTCCAGAGCGTATAGATCGTTTATTTAAAGCTTTTAGCCAAGTTGATGCTTCAATTACTCGTAACTATGGGGGTACAGGTTTAGGTTTAGCTATTAGCAAACGTTTGTCTGAATTGATGGATGGTAAAATTTGGGTAGAAAGCCAACTCGGTGTTGGTACAACATTTTATTTTACGGTCAAAGTTAAAGCTGATTTTGAGTCAGAAGCAATTAGTGACAACAAACACCACCATTCTTTAGCTGGAAAACGGTTATTGATTGTCGATGATAATGCTACTCATCGCAAAATTCTTACACTCCAATCGCAATCCTTAAAAATGCTTCCTTTTGCTGTGGCTTCAGGATTTGAAGCAATAGATTTGTTACGTCAAGGTGAGCAGTTTGATCTGGCTATTTTAGATATGCAGATGCCACAAATGGATGGCGTGACTTTAGCTGAACACATTCGCCAACTTCCTGAGTGTCAAACCTTACCTTTAGTAATTTTAACTTCACTCAGTACTGTTTATTCAAATGTAAAATCTAGCCCTGTCAAATTTGCTGCTATTTTGACTAAACCAATTAAGCAATCTAATTTATCTAAAGTTTTAATTAGTAGTTTGGATAATACATCTACGCCAGCTAGTAATTCGGTTTCTGATGTGGTCGAAAGTACGCCCTTGTTAGCTGAAAAATTACCCCTAAAAATTCTGTTGGCTGAAGATAATGTAGTGAATCAAAAAGTAGCAATACATCTATTACAAAGACTAGGATATCGAGTTGATTTAGCAGCAAATGGTTTAGAGGTGCTGGAAGCTCTTGAGCGTCAACATTATGATGTTGTGTTAATGGATATGCAGATGCCAGATATGGATGGAATTGAAGCCACTAAAATTATTTGTAAAAACTCTTTAAATAACCAACGACCAAAAATTATTGCGATGACAGCAAGTGCTAGGGAAGCAGA